>NZ_JAMZFY010000001.1:320817-641634 GCF_025457605.1 Haloarcula laminariae
GATGTGGATGCCGACCAGCAGGGCGATGGCACCGTACAGCCAGTCACTCCCGAGCATACGTGATAGTACGGTGACGCGACACTTGAGGGTTGTGCATAGTTGACATGGGCGGCCGGTACCGGCCGCCACTGTCCCGCTCGCCCCGACGGCGAGCGTTCAAGTACGGTGCCGGGACCATCCCGGCCTATGGGCCAGCGCGCGCTCGTGGTCGTCCCGCGGTCGGACGGCCGCTACGACTGCCGACACGCCCACTGGGGCGTGACCGTCGACCCGCTTGCCCAGTCCACCCCGCTCGCCAGCGACCTATCGGCGACGGCCGTCCTCGACGAAATCGACGCCGGCTACGACCGGCTGGTCGTCCTCGGGGTGACCCCGCGCTGGTACTGCGTCTGCTGGCTCGACCCGACGCTGTCCGACCACGACGACGTCGCCCTGGCCCGGACGGACGACCCCGACGAGTTGCGCGACCGCTGGACCGAGGCCAAGAGCCGCGCTGTCGACGCCGTGGCCGACGGCGCCGCCCCCGACGCCGCGCGGGCGATGCTCCTGCTCGGACTGGCGCGCCGGGCCGACGCCCTCTACCGTCCCGGCGACGCGTCATTTTTACGCGACGACGGCTAACCACAGCCGTGACTGCCGATAGCGCCGTCGAGACACTCTCGTACCCGGAGGCCGACACCGCCCGCGACCTGGTCGCCCGCGCCATCGACCGGGGCGCGATGGTGACGCTCTTTGGCCGGTGTACCGTCGAGTACGACGGCCGCGCGGCGAGTTCGCTCGGGCCGGGGGACCGCCACGTGACGCTGAAACCGGACGGGGCGGCGCTGGTCCACACCGACGAGGGCCAGCAGCCGGTCAACTGGCAGCCCCCCGGCTGTGAGCACTCCGTCGCCGTCAGCGACGGCGCCCTCGAACTCCACTCCGAGCGGTCGAACCCGGCGGAGACGCTCGACGTCGCCTTCGAGACCGTGGCCCACGCCGCCGCCTTCGACGTCAGCGACCCCGAGGAGCTGGCCGTCTCCGGGACCGAAGCCGACCTCAAAGAGCGCATCCTCGAGGACCCGTCCCTCGTCGAACCCGGCTTCACGCCGCTGGCGACCGAGCGGGCGACCCCCGCCGGCGCCGTCGACATCTACGGCGAGGACGACGCCGGTCGGACCGTCGTCGTCGAGCTGAAGCGGCGCCGCGTCGGGCCGGACGCGGTCGGACAGCTCGGCCGATACGTCGACGCCCTGGAGCGGGACCTCCACGCGGGGACCGAGGTCCGGGGCATCCTGGTCGCCCCGTCAGTGACCGACCGGGCGCGCCAGCTGCTCGCGAAGCGGGGCCTGGAGTTCGTCTCGCTCGAACCGACCTAGTACACCTCGACTGCCTCGCCGGACACCACGACCCGGTGGCCGGCGTAGCTGAAGGTCACGTGCGTCGCGCCGTCGGACTCGTCGACCACCGTTTCCAGGGCGTCGGGGTCGACCACGTTGCCGAGCGGGGCGAGCGACTGGGGACTTTCGTTCTTGGCGGCCGCGACGGCTCGAACGACGGCGAGCGTCCGTGCGTCCGATTCCCTCGTCCGTCGGACGAGCGGGGCCTCGTCAGTTCTACCACCACTACAGTTCATGTGCTTATCATTTTCATTTTATCATAAAAGTCGTGTTCCCTTACTGGTTACCTAGCCTCCGCTCGGCATGGGTTACAAGGTCGGACAGCGTGTTGAGCGCTTCGAGCGGTGTCATCGTCGCCACGTCCACGTCCCGCAGCAGGGCGGCGAGTTCGGGGTCGTCGCCCAGCGCCGCACCGGCAGCCTCGCCCCGCTCAGATGTCTGTCCCGCTCGGGAGCCCGTCTCGGCCGGCGGGGCCTCGTCGTCCGCCAGCCGCTCGCGCGCGCTCTCGACGACGGGCTCGGGCACCCCGGCCATCGCCGCCACCTCGACGCCGTAGGAGGCGGCGGCCGGCCCGTCGGCCAGCTCGTGGTCGAAGACGACCGCCCCGCCTTCACGACTGGTCCCGAAGTGGCGGTTGGCCACGCCCGACAGCTCGTCGGCCGCCGCGGTGAGGTCGTGGTGATGGGTCGCAAAGAGGGTGTAGGCGCCCACCTCGTCGTGGAGGTAGTCGGTGACCGCGCGGGCGATAGCCAGCCCGTCGGCCGTCGAGGTCCCCCGCCCGACCTCGTCAAGCAGGACCAGCGAGTCGGCCGTCGCCTCCGTCAGGATGGTCGATAGCTCCGTCATCTCTATCATGAACGTCGAGCGGCCGCCGGCGATGTCGTCGCTGGCGCCCACGCGGGTGAAGACACGGTCGAGCACGGGCAGGTCGGCCGACGACGCCGGGACGAACGAGCCGGTCTGAGCGAGGACACAACAGAGCGCGACCTGGCGCATGTAGGTGGACTTCCCGCTCATGTTCGGCCCGGTGAGGACGACGAAGCGGGGCCGTGCCGTCCCGTCACCGTCCGCCGCCTCGCCTCCCAGATGGGTGTCGTTGGGGACGAACGACTCCTCGGTGCGCTCGACGACGGGGTGGCGGCCGGCCTCGATGTCGATGCCGTCGGCGCCGACGGCCGGGCGGCAGTACCCCCGTGTCGCGGCCACCTCGCCGAAGGCGACGAGGGTGTCGAGCCGTGCGAGTTTGTCGGCGAGCGCCTGGACGCGCTCGGCCTCCTCGGCGACCTGGTCGCGCACCCGGCAGAACAGCTCGTACTCCAGGTCGTCGGCCGCCGCCTCCGCCCGCAGTATCTCCTCCTCGCGCTCTTTCAGCTCGGGCGTGTAGTAGCGCTCGCTGTTTTTCAGCGTCTGGCGGCGCTGGTAGTCCTCGGGCACCGAATCGAGGTTGGCGTTTGTCACCTCGATGTAGTAGCCATGCACCGCCGTGTGGCCGACCTTCAGCGAGTCGATACCGGTGCACTCGCGCTCGCTCGCTTCGAGGTCGTCTATCCACTGCTTGCCCGACTGCTCCGTCGAGCGCAGTTCGTCCAGGTCGTCGTCGTACCCCGCCCGAATCACGCCGCCCTCGGTTATCTGCTGGGGCGGGTCGGGCCGGATGGCCGCCTCGATTTCCTCGCGGGTCTCGGTCAGCGGGTCGAGCGTCGCCTCCAGGTCAGCGAGCAGCCGCGATTCCGACCCGGCCAGCGCCTCGCGGACCTCGGGTACCACCGACAGCGTCGAGGCCAGCGAGCGCAGATCCCGCGCGTTCGCCCGGCCGCGGGACACCCGCGAGATGAGCCGCTCAATGTCGTACACCTGCGAGAGCAACTCGGACAGCCGCTCGCGGGTCCCCGGGCTGCGCTTCAGTTCGCCGACGGCCTCGTGTCGCGCCTCGATTCGGTCTTCGTCCAGCAGCGGCCGGCGCAGCCAGTCCGTGAGCTTGCGCCGGCCCAGCGCACAGGCCGTCTCGTCGAGCGTGTCCACGAGTGTCAGGTTCCCGTGACCGCGAACCGAGCGCCGGTCGAACAGCTCCAGGCTCTCGACGGCGACCGCGTCAAGCAGCATGTACTCGCGGGGGTCGTACCGCGTGAGGTGGTTCAGGTAATCCAGGGTGCCCTCCGGGTCGACGTCGGGGTCGACCGGCTCGCCGTCGGGACCGACCGCCCCCGACTTCCCGCGGGTGTACTCGGCGTAGGCGAGCAACGCGCCACAGGCCCGCCGCTCGGCGTCGCCCGCCAGCAGCCGCTCGGGCGGGCCGAAATACCGCTCGATGCGCGTCTCGGCGCGCTCGGTGTCGAAGGCGTCGGCGTCGTACTCGGTGACGAGACAGCCACCGCCGAAGACCGCCTCCCGGTCAACGTCGACGTCGGGCCCGACGATGGCTTCGGCCGGGCCGAACCGGCGCAGTTCGTCGGCCACGGCCGTCTCGGCGTCCACGCTGGTCGCGTAACACGCGCCCGTCGAGATGTCGACCAGCGCGAGGCCGTACGCCTCGCCGGCGGCCAGGGCCGCGACGTAGTTGCTGTCGGCCCCGTCCAGCAGCTCCGCCTCCGTCAGCGTCCCCGGCGTCACGACCCGCGTGACGGCCCGCTCGACGACGCCGCTTACCTCCTCGGGGTCCTCGACCTGGTCGGCGATGGCGACCCGATAGCCCGCGTCCAGCAGCGTCTCGATGTACGATTCGGCGTTGTCGATGGGGATGCCCGCCATCGCGTACTCGCCGGTCGAGTCCGTCCGCTGGGTCAGCGTTATCTCACACAGCCGGGCGACCCGCTCTGCGGCCGCACAGAAGGCCTCGTAGAAGTCCCCCACCTGAAAGAGGACGAGCGCCTCGTCGTAGCGCTCGCACAGCTCGAAGTACTGAGCCATCATCGGCGTCAGCTCGTCGTCCAGCTCGGCCATCTTCGCCGGTGGCCCGAGCGCCGCGTCCATACCCGACCTCGGGGGGTCGGTCGCATTATACCCCACGGTCGTGGCTCATACCGGTGGCTGTAACAAACCGAAGGAATTCGCCACCCCGGGTGGTGAATCTCTTTACGAACGTGCGGCCACCAGTATCAGTCGTCCCCTGTCTCTGAGCTGTCTCCGGTGCGGGTCCGGCTCGTTCCCCTCGGCGGGTCGTAGCGGTACCACCGGTCTCCAGCTAACACGAGGTATATGTCCCGCGTAGTGTCTTCGATGACCCGGTTTTCCGTGTCGATAGCGATGTCCACCAGCCCCTCGAGCGAGTGGACGTCGACCGTCGACGGGGCCTCGCTCGGCTCGGGGACCCTCCCGGTCGTTATCCAGTCGTCGAACTCCTCCCTGTCCGCCCGATAGGCCACCAACTCGCGCTCGTGGTCGTCGATACTGAGTTGTCCCCGCCGCCGTGCGACGACGAGCCCGACCGCGCCGCCGCCACAAAGCAGGGCCAGCAACGGCACACCGACGGTTCTCGGCCACCCGTACTCGGCTGTGGCCGTCACTCGCTCGCTCCGGTTGTCCGACTCGGTAACCGGTCCGGGATCGTCGACGCGGTAGACGCTGCCGTCCGGCTGAATCCCCAGCCGATAGCTTCGGGTCACGTCGACCGGCCGCCCGTTTCGTGTCCCCGACAGCTCCGTCCTGGCCACGACGACCGTCTGTAGCTCCCCGGGCGTCCCACCGAACTCCGCGTCGATTCGCTCCGCCTCCCCCGTAGCGGCACTGACGTTGACGGAGAACGGCACCGCTGTTTCCTCTCCCGGGGCCAGCGAAGCAGTGCGGTTGCCGAGGCTCCGCTCGACCGCCCAGTACACGTTCCCGTTGCCGTTCTCGGCCGACTCGACCGACCGCAACAGCAGCGAGACGGTCGTCTCGGCGCTGACGTTTCCTCCCCCGCTGGCGGTGTAGCCGTAGCTAAACGACCCGTTCAGCTCCGGAGTTATCGACCGGAAATACGTCGTACGGTTCCGTAGTACCGCCCCTTCCGGCAACGCTGTGGTCCCGTTTACCACGGTTGCCTGATGGCTGAACTGGCCGGTCGACTGCCACTCGCTGCGCTCGCGGGTCTCCGTCACCGTTCCCGGGTCCGCGTGGGTCACGTAGGTCAGATACCCACCCGACACCGCAAGCACCACGAGTATCCCCACGGCGAGAGCGTAGTTGTCCCCTATCGCTATCTGTAGTCGTCGAGTCCGCCCGTTCATACTCTTGTCACCATTGTGTGTCCTCGTTATCTGAGCCACGTCCGCAGACGGTCGAACCGGGACGGTCCATCGCGGGTCCGTGTGCGGACCCGCCCGGAGTTCCCCACTGCTACGCCCACTGCATAAAACGAGCCCCCCAGCAGCGCGTCGATGACGACGACGGGGAGCCACGGGTGAATCAGATACAGTGACCGGATGGTCGACTGCGGGAGGACCAGCAGATAGCGGTGCTCGACGACGTGGTGCTGGTAGTACCCCGTCTCCGGTGGGGCAGACAGCGTCAACGTCCCGTTGACCGACGAGCGGGGCCCGACCGCCGCCTCGCGCGGCTCGACATCGACCCCGTCGCTGACCGGCTCGACGTACCGAACGACCGGGACGAACCCGCCGTTGGCGGTCGTGTACGGTACCGACTCGTTGGTCCCCTGCTCGATGACGCGCGGACCCGGCGAGTCGGTCTCGGCGCTGACGATGTCGAAGGTCTGTGGCCCCGCGGGGACCGTCATCGCGGCCGTCGCGGATAGGACGATAGCCGCGCTGAAGACTACGACGACCAGGTGGAGTGATACCCCCGTATCCCGCTCGGTCTCCCGCGTGCGCCCGCGCTCGTCGTCCAGATACAGGTCGAGGAGGTAGCCGGCCACGGAGAGCGAGAGCAGGAGGTACGCGACACCTTGGGTACCAAGCAGCGAGCGCGTGCCAAAGAGCCCGGCCAACTGGCGCTGGACCGACCCGAACGCGTCCTGGGACGCGGTGACGGCGGCACCGACACCCGGAATCGTCACCACCGCCCCACCGGGTTGCCAGGCGACAGCGACGACCTGTGCCTCACTGACCGGCGGCTCGCCGCCGTCCTGGTCGGTGAAGGGGTTTGCGTCGCCTCTCGTCACGTACCCTCGTTCGGTCTCCTCGACGACACGGTGGGTCGTGAGCCCGCCGCCCTGTATCTCCTCGGACCGGAAGACGACGACGTCGCCCTCCTCTACGGGGCCGGCGATCTCCGCCGGAATCGCGACGAACCCCTCGCCGGTCTCGATGGTCGGCTCCATACTTCCCGAGGTGACAAACCCGAGAAGCACCGGCTGGCCGAGTACCTGCCCCAGCACCATCGAGACGAGGAAAACGACTAGCGCTGCCTCCCCCAGTAGGGTCCCCACCCTGCGCAGTCCCATCACTGTAGCCTCATTTTCCCTGACATATAACCGTTTGTGTGGAGGAACTCCCTACTTGCCGGTTCGAGTGGCTATGGCGGACCGAGCCACTCAGACTCTACGACGACCAGCACGTACGACGCGATGAACCCGAGCGCGTAGCCAAGCAAGTGGGTATACAGATTCAGGACCCGACCGCCGACCACGGGATCGACCGGGAACGTCGCCAGCGGGAGCATCAGAAAGAGGCCAAGCCCCACGACGGCAAGCTCGAAGTGGCCCGCGCGGTCGGCGGCCGTCCGCAGCCGCTCACGCCAGTCCCCCCGCTCGCCGGTCGCTGACAGCGCGTACAGCGCCAGCACGAGCGCGAGCGCGGCCAGCAGTCCGACCAGCGTCGCCGTGATGACGTGGCCGACCGCGACGGTCCGGCCCCGATACGGGACGGTCACGCCGTAGGTCGCCACTGCCCCGAGCGTCAGCAGCGTTATCAGCGTCAGCCCGACGAAAAAGAGCAGCGGCGCGGTCGTCCGCCGGCGCCCGATATCGAACTGACGCTCGGCGTGGGTCGCCAGCGCCAGGGGCAGATAGCCATACAGGGCGAGCAACACGCCCGAGAACCCGGCGCTGCCGCCGGTGCGGACGATAGCCAGGTTCAGATACGACAACAGGGGCGGGCAGGCGACCAGTAGCGAGACGAACGCCACGCGAAACCGCCGGCGCTCCCCGTTGGCCACACTCAGCAGGTAGGCGACGGGGACCACGAGCGCGTACCCCGCCAGATTCACCGCCAGGTGTCCCGGACCGACGTGGACGAACGCTGAGACCGTCGCCGTGTAGAGCGTCGGGTCCGCGTACTCGAAGACGAGCGACCGGCGGACCGACAGCGGCAGCATCGCGGCCGCCAGCAACGCGGCCGGGACCGCGAGCACGAGCAGCAGGTCCGCCGCCGTCGCCGGCGTGCGAAGCGACTCGAACGGGCCCTCCGTCGCGTCCGTTCCCCCGACGCGGTCCATTCCTACGGTATCGACGGGCGCCCGCCGGTTTCATAGTTCCGGCAGTTACGCGAACAACCGGTAGCCGACGAGCGCCGAGAGCAACACGGCGAGCCCGCCGCCGATACCGAGCAGCGACCCGAGGCCGAGGCCGCCGAGCTCGACCGGTCCGCCGTCCGCGTCGCCGCCCGCCGTGTCCGGCGGCGACGATTCAGTCGGCGACTCGGTCGACGGCTCCGACGGCGTCGGGGGCGGCGTTTCGGCCTCGTCGGGCGTCGGTGGCGTCCCCACTGGGGTCCGGACCGTCTCGATCTCCTCGGTCGGGGTGGGTGTCGAGGTCGGCGGAACGTAGCCGTCGTCGTCATCGTCCTCGGCCACTTCGGCGTTCACGCTGAAGGTCTCGGCCTGCTCGACGTCGTGCTCCCCGCGGGTGTCAACTAGTAGCCCGACGGTGACGGTCTCGCTCGGCCCGAGGGTGACGCTGTTTGCCTCCCCTTCGAGCGAGTCACTGCTGTCGTCGCCGCGGTAGAAGCGCACGTCCTCGGCGTCGTCGGTCAACCAGACTATCGCTTCCTGGTCGCCGGTGTAGGTCATCGTGAAGACGCGGGGTATCGGGGTGGCGGCGTTCGAGCTGATGCCCTCGCCTTCCGTGGCTGGATTCGCGCCCGTCAGGAGTAGTTCGAGTTCATCGTCCTCACCGAGAACTGCGTAGTTTCCGTTCGGGCCGTCGGCGGGCCGGAGCTCGATGTCCCCGCTCACGTCGTCGGTGCCCGTCAGGTCAAAGGGCGCCGCACCGGTCGGGACGAGCACCGCGGCTGTGGCGAGGACGGCGACGAGGAGGAGCCCTTTGCGGGACATACAAACCGAATCTGACCCTACATATTCATGCCACGCAATTAGTATTTGAGTGTTTGAATCCGGTTCAAACGGTATTGTAACAGTCTCTCTCTCGGAAAATCCCGGCGCGGGGTCAAGACCGCCGGGGTGAGTGGTCTGTGGGGTCAGGACAGACTGGCTAGGGGTTCAGGTGTCGCCCTCTCGGGCGAAGCCCACCGGCGGAATCGAACCGCCGAGATGCCGGCGTGGGCTGAGAGCGTGAATTTTCAGCTCCCGTACTAGCTTCCAGTCACGATAGCATTGATCACGAGCGAAATGTCGTACTCATCTTCCCGTACTGGGACATCTTGGGTGTCTATTTCCAACCCACAATTCAGCTGTTCCCCGACTTCAATAGCTTCGGATGGACTATCTTCAGTGAGGAGATCTCCGGTATCAACGTCATATATCGTGACTTCCGGCAATCCGCTTGTTGTCTCTTGCGTGCTGTACACCTCGACCGGCTGCGTCCCTTGGTTGGTGATTGAGAACAACCCACTCTCATCGTGAGCAGCGTCGTCTCCGAACTGATAGACCGAATCCGTTCCGAGACCTTCCGGGTCTGTTCCACCGTAGTCATCATCGTCAGGACCCGGAATATCGAATCCAACCGTGTTGCCGTCTTCATATGACCGCCGGCCCTCTCCTCGTTCTTCTAGTTTGAGGAACGCTTCGTCATCGGCGGCGACCGAAACTGAGACCGACCGGCCAGCGCTAACGCTCGTGAACGCACCCGTGCCTATGGCAAACACACTGCCCGAGGCCAGACTTCCAAAGCCGGCAATCAGGGTGCGTCGATTCATTGAGATTACCCCTGATTAATTGAGGAGAAGTCTTCGTAATCGGCGACAGCGTTGATGGTTATTGGGGTGCTGATAGAGGCGGTATCGTCCGTTCCGCCGTTGATGTACAGACCAAAGGCGAAGCTCTCACCGGGCTCAAGGATGTAACTCTGGTAATTGTAACCCTTCAGATCGTCTTCGGGGAAATTGCCGTTGACCTGATTACCTCGGCCGCTCAGACTGATTTCATCACTAATCTGGGCTGCATTATTCGGTTCCCCAGTCCCGTAATTGCTATCCGTTTCCTCCGGGGTCGTGGGACGATCAGACGCTTGCGGGTCGACGAAGAGATCCCCATCACTCACGCTGTTCGCGTACACGAAGACATTCTGCGTCCCCTGATTTTCGACATCGAAGAGATCGAGTATTCGGGTAATCCCGTCTTGATTGACACCGCTGGCGTCTTCATTGTAATTATTGGAACTGCTCAACTGAATATTGACCTGACCGCCACCCGTTTGCACGTAGTCGGAATTTTCTCCACCTTCACTGGTATTCAACGCCAAGAACGCGTTGGCGTCACTAGCCGTGTTAACTGACACTGTCCGGTTCGCGCTCACACTCGTGAACGCGCCGGTACCCATTGCAGCGGCCGAGCCGGCCGCGAGCGATCCTGCGCCGATGAGGAACTTGCGTCGGTTCATAGTTGTCTCAGCGCACGCCTTTCCACCCCCACTTCCATCCGGGTGGATCGGACGCGCTACCAGAGGCCAGACACCCTACCCGCATTGTAGTATTCTCTTTGATACATCTGAATAGTACGTTTGAACGGCAGTATGCGGTCTCTGCGTTTCCCACTGCTGGCGGGCCCAGCCGGTATAGCGTCCTTTGAACGGGCACTCGATAGCCACTGCGTGGTCTACCATGGTGATGAAATACGGGCAGAAGGGACGGTCTACGCCCCAAAAATACCGTTCTACGACGTTCAAACGGCCTTTGGCGGGTGTTCACAGTCCGAGATACAAAGCACAATACTACCTACATGAACGGTTGTAAGACTGATGTCCAGCCACGACTCCCCCGGCACGACTCCGATCGAAAAGCATCTCGAGACCGCCCTCGAAATGGCGGACGACGACAAGGCGAAGTACCACCTCCGTGAGGCGTATCAAAAATGCGTCACGCTGAGCGAGCTATCGGACCACTCGTAACGGAACTCCGACCAGACATATCAACATCACTGCCGGCATTTTTCAACTCCCACTGCTCTCAAATTCCATCTCCGGACTGCCCCACGAAAAAATTTATACCATCTCTCACATTACATGTCAAGTGACCGGAGTTGGGATCCGGGGTGGGATACGGTATGAGCAAAGCCATATCGGGGACGGGGGAGACCCCAGAGTCGGCCGGAGTACAGAGTGGTCAGGACAGAAGCGAGCTCTCGCGTGACGACGCGTTCGAGATGCTGAGCAACCGCCGGCGGCGGTTCATCCTGCACTACCTGCAGGACGAGGACGCGGCCGCGACGCTCTCGGATCTCGCCGAGCAGGTCGCCGCCTGGGAAAACGAGACGGACATCGCGAGCATCTCCGCCAGCGAGCGAAAGACTGTCTACACGTCCCTCCAGCAGTTTCACCTGCCCAAGATGGACGAGACGGGCATCGTCGAGTTCGACCAGCGGGCCGGCGAGGTTCACATTACCGACGCCGCTCAGGACCTCGACATCTATCTGGAGGTCGTCGATGAGTACGACATCCCGTGGAGCTTCTACTACATCGGCTTTAGCGCCATCGGAACGATTCTCGTGACGCTGTCGTGGCTCGATATCGGGCCCTTCGCCGCGATACCGTACATCGGATGGACGGTGTTCCTGCTCGCGGCGCTGCTGGTTTCCTCGATGTCTCACTACGTCCTCACGCGCCGGAACCGACTGGGAACAGGCGAATCCCCGCCGGAGGTGAGCGATGCGTAGCGGTGCCTTCCTCCTGTGTGCGCTCGTGGTCACCGTCGGCATCGCCGTCGGTAGCGGCGGGTTCACGTCAGCACAGGCCGACCGGGGTGTGACTGTCGAGGTCGTCGGCGACGGAGACGCCTACATGGCGCTCGATTACCCCAACGAGACGGTCGAGCGCGACGGCGTTGTCAACGAGACAATGTCGCTCCAGTTCGTCACTGTCACGAACCAGTTCCCCGAGAACGTCACGCTCACTGTCAACTACACCGTCCAAGGGGAGCCGGGCCTCTCGACCAGCGACGACAACGAGACGACGCTCAACGTCGGCGAGTCGACCGACGTGTCCGCCCCGGTGACGTGTCCCTCCGCGGGCGACTACGACGTCTCGGTTGAGTTCGGTGCCACGGCCGATGGGCCCGGAATCTACGCCGAGACGAGTGACGACCGGACCGTCGAGTACGAGGTCAGCTGCGAGTAACCGCCGGTCCTGACCGGCCAGGGGGTTTTGACGCTCAACCGCGTAGGCCGTATATGACGACCGAGACCACGGTATCTATCGACTCCCGCGAGCAACTTGACGCCCTGCTCGTCGACCACGAGCGGGTGCTGGTGATGGTCCGGACCGCCGGCTGTACCATCTGCAAGTCGATGGCGCCGATTCTGGACGGCGTCGCCCGGTCGACCGACGCAACCGTCGTCGAGTTCAACCCCCGCGAGGACCTCGACGCGGTCGCCGATTTCGCCGTCCGCAGCGTCCCCACCTTCCTGCTGTTCGTCGACGGCAACCTGGTCGACCGGCGGGCGGACGGCTTCGTCCCGACCGACGACCTCGCCGCGTTCGCCGACGGCGCGTAGTCCGTGCGCCAAACCCACACGGCTAGACAAACCTTTTCATCGAGTTCTCTGTAGGTGACAAGTGATGTCCCTCCAAATCGGTCAGGCCCTCCGTTCGGGCCTCGATTCCCTCCTCAGTCGCACCGGTGCGATACTGCTTGCCGCGTACATCGCCCTGATGGCCGGATTGCTGCCGCTCAGCAACACCATGGTCGTCCGTCTCTACGAACAGGCCGGGCTCACCGAGGCCGGCGAGGCGATACCGCTGGTCCTCGACGTCCCGCTGTCGGTCGCCGCCGGGGGTTACCTCCTCGGGTCACTCGCCGGCGCGTACCTCTCTGTCGTCGCCACCCGGACGTTCGTCACCGGCGACGGCGGCCAGTTCCCGTCCGGCGCGTTCACCCGGAACGTCCCTCTCGCCCTGGTGAACGTCATCGTCGGCGGGCTCGTCTACAGCCTGCTCATCGGTCTGGGGACGATTGCGCTGGTCGTCCCCGGCATCATCGCCTACGTCGCCTTCCTGTTCATGCTGCCCTACATCGCCGTCGAGGACCGGAACTTCGTCGCCGCGCTCCGGGCGAGCTACCGCCTCAGCAAGGGGAACTGGATTATGCTGTTCGTCCTCGTCGTCATCGCCGTCTCCGCCGCCGGCTTGCTCGGCGGCGTCGGTGGACTCGTTTCGAGCCTGCTCCTCCCGCCGGTCGTCGGCCAATTGGTCATCGCGGTCGTCACCGCTCCCGGCTCGTTGTTCTCGCTGGCCGTCATCGCCGCCGCGTTCGAACAGCTGCGTGACGCCGAACGCGACGGGCCAGTCGGTTCGGCCCCGACCGGCGAAACGCCCTCGACGCCCGCTTAGTCCGCTGTCAGCCGGACGGTGACGATTGGCACCGGCGACCGGCGGACGACCTTCTCCGCGATGCTGCCCATGAGGTAGTGGTCCAGCCCGGTCCGACCGTGGGTCCCCATCACGACCATGTCCATCCCCTCGCCGACGTAGTCGAGGATGGGTGTCTTGGGGACGACCCTGTCTCGGCGGGCACCGCGTCGGCCAGCCCCGCGACCGTCGTCTCGACGGCGTGGTCGCCACGGTCGGACAGTCGATACGCACTCACTTCGACACGTGGAGCCGCCGCTACGTGGAGATGCGCGTCGACGCACGAACCGGCCGTCGAGGCCGGTAGAACCCGTTTCAGACGCCGTCGACCAGCCGTTCGAGCTGTGCCGGCGGCACCGCCCCGCGGGCGGCGTGGCCGTCGTAGGCGAACGTCGGAACGCCGGTGACGCCCTGTTGCTGGGCCCGCTGGAACTGCTCGTGGACCGCCTGGCGGTGCGTCTCGTCGGCGAGTAGCTCACCGACGCGCTCGGAGTCGATGCCGACCGAGTCGGCGATGTCGGCCAGCACGTCGGCGTCCCCGATGTCGCGCCCGTCCCGCCAGAGCGCGTCGAGCACCGCCTCGTCGAAGGCCAGCCACGTCTCGTAGTCCTCGCTCTGTTTGAGCGCGTAGGAGACGATTTGCGCGGGCAGCGAGTCGATGTCCGTCGCCATGTCGAGGTCCATCTCCACGTCGTACTTCGCCTGCAGCCGGCGCACGCCCTCCTTGGCCTCCTCGAAGTACTCCTCGTCTTTCCCGGTGTCGACGCTGTGGTCGATGGTGCCGTCCGCGCGGCGCTGTCCGCTCCGGAGGTCGAACGGGCGCCAGTCTATCTCCAGTGGCTCCTCGCGCGTCTCCTGATACTGCTCTAGCGACGCCCGGCCGAGATAGCAGAACGGGCAGACGTAGTCCGAGTACACGGTTATCCGCTGGTTCGCTTGTTGTTCACTCATGGTTCCACTGTACCCGCCCGACCGGCAAGAACGGGCGTCGGTCGTGCGCGTGCAATGCACAGCCGCTCCGGCCCGTCACGCGTCCCGCAGGTGGCCGGCGACGGCGTCGAGGTGGGCCAGTCCGACGACCGCCACCACTTCGTCTGTCCCGCCGAGCGCCGCCAGCCGGTCGGCCATGTACCGCTCGCGGGCCGCCCGGCGGACGGCGGCCGCGGGCGGCGCGGCGAAGGTCCGCAGCATCGACCGGGCGGTGTCGGCCCGCCGACGCTCCTCCTCGGCCTGTCGCGCCGGGTCGTCCGTCCGGCCGGTGTCGTACGTGGTCGGCGGGTCGACGGCGAGCTGTACCGACGTCAGCGCCATCACGGCGGCCGCCGCCCGCCGTTTGACGGCCCGTGCCGTGACCGACCGGAGCCCTGCGGCCACCTTGCGGACGGTGTCTGCGCTGGCCCGCTCCGCGTACAGTTCGGCGGCGAGATAGCGCAGAAAGCCCGCCGAGGGGCCGTCGATACCCACGACGCGGTCGGTGTCGGCGGCCTGGACGGCGGCGCTCATCTCCCCGCCCAGCGTCGGTGGCGTCCGTTCGTCCGCCGCCTGGCGGACGGCGAGCGGCACCGCGAGCGGGGGCAGTTCGAGCGCGACCGCGTCGGGGTCGACCCCCTCGACCACGCTCCGGACTCGATAGACGCTCGCGGGATGGTCGTGGAGGACGCCGACGAGGACGACGCCGCCGACGCGTTCGATGTGTGCCTCGCCGAGCCGCGGGTCGGCCGCCGTCCGCTCGGACCGGGAGTTCACTGTTACCCGACACAGGGGGGAAGGGACGGATTACCCTTTCGGATAGTATTGCTTACCCAACAATACAGCGCCGCCGGTGCGTGCCGCACCGCGATACGTCGGCCTTACCGACGTGTTGGTGTCCGTATAAGTTTACGTGCGAGACGGCAAGCGCGTGTATGGCGAACGACCGCGTCATCGAACTGCTGCGGAAGGCGTACAGCGACGAGATAGAGACCGTGATGAACTACCAGACGAACGCCATCGTCCTCGACGGCGTCCGCGCCGAGGAGATAAAAGAGAGCCTCCAGACCGACATCCAGGAGGAACTGGGCCACGCCGAGCTGCTGGGCCAGCGGCTGAAACAACTGGGCGCCCAGCCGCCGGGGTCGGCGGAGTTCGTCGCCCGGCAGGACTCGCTACAGCCCCCGGAGGAGTCGACCGACGTCATCTCGGTCATCGAGGGCGTCCTCGACGCCGAGGAGGACGCCATCGGGACCTATCGGGACCTCATCGACGCGGCCGAGGACAACGACGACCCCGTCACAGAGGACATCGCCGTGACCATCCTCTCCGACGAGGAGGCCCACCGGACGGAGTTCCAGGGCTTCCGCAAGGAGTACCGCAGCGACTAGCGTGAGTAAGCCCGGCCTGGACCCGATTGCCGCAGCATAACAATAGCGCCGTCGGCCCGAGAGCCACTGCGATGGCACAAACCCAACTCACCGAAGCGGACGAGGGGAAGAAGGTAGTTAACCACGACGGGGACGAGATAGGCGTCATCTCGGGCTTTCGGGGCGGACAGGCCTACGTCGACCCGGATTCCGGCATGACGGACAAGATAATGTCCTCGCTGGGGTGGAACGAGGTCGACGACGACGACTACGCGCTCAACCCCGACCAGGTCGCCGAAGTAACTGACGACGAGGTCCGCCTCACATCCGAGCTGTAACGTAACGGCCGGTCGGACTTATTCGACCGCCGCCAGTATCGTCTCGACCCGCTCTGTCACCGTCGCCGCGCCGTCGGCGAGCACCAGCACCCGCCCCTCGACGCCGACCGCGCCGGGGTCGACGACGGCGACCGGCGAGCCGTCGACGCCCGCCAGCGCCGCCTCGACCCGCGCTTCGGGCGCGGCGTCCGGCTCGCGCTCGCCGGCGGCCACCGACGCGACGGGGCCGTCGAGCCCGTCCAGTGCGGCCTCGTCGTCGGGCAGCCGGCAGGTGACCGCGAACCGGCGGGCGGGGTCGCGCTCCCGCACTGCCAACAGGCTCCGGGCCAGCTCCGGCTCCGCGCCGAATCGGACGCCGTGGTTCGGCCGCGGGCCGGCCATCGTCAGCGTGATGCGCCCGTCGACTGCGGCGACCTCGTCGGGCCGCTCGGCGTGGGGGGTCGCGCCCGCGACGGCCATCCCCGACTGGGGGACCAGCGGGGCCAGTTTGTTCCCGGTCAGGGCCGCGACGACGCTCTCTACGGCCTCGCTCGTCGGCTCGCGGGTGGCGTCGTCCCGGAGCTCGACCGCGTGGTGGACCGCGCCGGGCCCCTCGCCCACGTCGAGGTTGTACCGCACTGCCCGCGAGAGGAGGTCGATGCCGCCGGCGACCGCCGTCTGCAGCCCGTCGCCGTGGGCCAGCCGGGTCGCGACGGCCGCCGAGAGCGTACAGCCCGAGCCGTGGGTCGCGTCGGTGTCGACCCGGTCGTGGCGGAGTTCGGTCGCCGCCCCGTCGGTCACCAGCACGTCCACCACCTCGTCGCCGGGGACGTGGCCTCCTTTGACGAGGGCGGCGTCGGCGCCCATCTCGACGAGGTCCCGCCCCGCCGCGGCCGCGCTGTCGGGGTCCGTTATCTCCCGCCCGGTCAGGACCTCGGCCTCGTCGGCGTTGGGCGTGACGAGCGCCGACTCAGCGACCAGCGCCTCGTAGGCGTCCTCGGCCTCGGCGGCCAGGAGCCGGTCGCCCGACGCCGCGACCATCACCGGGTCGACGACCAGATTCGGGAGGTCGGCCGCCCGCTCGGCCACCAGGTCGATGACCTCGCCCGTCGCGAGCATCCCGGTCTTGACGGCGGCCACGCCGAAGTCGTCAAGCACGGCGTCCATCTGGGCCGCGATGTCGTCGGTCGGCAGGAGATGGCTCCCCTGGACGCCCGTGGTGTTCTGTGCGGTGACGCTCGTGACGGCGCTGGTGCCGAAGGCCCCGCCGGCCTCGATGGTCTTCAGGTCGGCCTGGATACCGGCCCCGCCGCCCGAGTCGCTCCCCGCGATGGTGAGGACGACCGGCGGCGTCACCGGTGACTCCGTCCGTTGCATAAGCGGGGGCTCGCCCGGCGGCCCCAAAGGGATGCCGACTCCCGCGTCCCGCCGCTGGAGCCGGCTTCGCCCGCAGACACCGGCGACACCCGACCCGTCCTAGTATGCTAATAATACTACATACGACACCCGGACAAGGCTTATATGGTAGAACTCCCCATGCAACACCTACACAATGGCATCGGCCCCAAGCAACACGCAGCAAGCAGACGAGCAGTACGGCGCTTTCACGACCGGCGACGGCGATGTCGTCGTCTACGACACGGACAACCCCGAGGCGTGGCTCCAGTCCGACTACGCCGTCGAGGTAGGGCCCGCATCAGAGCGGACAAGCGCCTAGTTCTTCCCCCGCTCGCCGCCGCGATTCGAACTGACAGAGGCGTCACTCGCGTCCGAGCCGGCGCGGGGCTGACGGCCCGCCCGGACGCGCGGTCGCGCCCTACTCCAGCTTTCCGAGATACTCCTCGAAGGTCCCCCAGAAGGGGTCCACGCCGGGGTGAGCCGTGGGCTCGCCGTCGACGACCAGCCCGGAGCCCTCGACGACATCCCCCGCGTCGGCCGCCGGAATCCCCTCCGATTCGAGCGCGGCGAGGACGTCGTCGACGCCCTCGGGCTCGACCGCCGCGAGCAGCGTCCCCTCGCTGATGGATATCCACGGGTCGATGTCGAAGAACTCACAGGCCGCCCGGACACCGGGCTGGACCGGTACCCGGTCGGTCTCCAGTTCGATACCGACGCCGGCCGCCCGCGCCATCTCGTAGAGCCCGCCGTAGATACCGCACTCGGTCGCGTCGTGCATCGCCGTCACCGGTCCCGCGGCGGCCGCCGTCAGGGCGTCCCTGACGGGGCTCATGTCGTAGAAGCGGTCGGTCGCGTCGGCGACGGTCGCGGCGTCCAGCTGTTCGGCCATGAGCGACTCGAACTGGATAGACAGCAGCCCCGTCGCCTCGATAGCCGGCCCCTTCGTGACGACGATGCGGTCACCGACGCTCGCGCCGTCGGGGCGAACGAGGTCGTCGAACTCGCCCACGGAGACCGCCGTCGCGCCGCCGACCATCGGGTAGTTACAGCCGGCGTACCGCCCGGTGTGGCCGGTGACGACCGACACGCCCAGCTCGCGGGCCTCCTCGTCGAAGGTCTCCCACACCGTCCGGAACTCCTCGTTCGTTATCTCCGGGGGGAGGTTGAAGTCGACGGACAGATGCGTCGGCGGGAGGCCGGAGACGGCCACGTCGCTCATCAGGATGTGGAAGGCGAACCAGGCGGCCCGCTCGAACCCCAGCGACGGCATCAGGAAGACCGGGTCGCTGGCCATCGCGACGGCCCGCTCGCCGATGTCGATAACGCCGAAGTCGACGCCGTGCTGTGGGCCGAGCGTCACGTCGTCGCGGTTCGCCCCCAGGCTCGGGTAGATGTACTCGTCGAAGAAGTCGCGGTCGACCTTGCCGAGTTCGGGCATACTCGGTGGTATTCTTCCGTGGTACAAAGCCGTGACTATGGCGCCCGCTCGCACCAGAAATTACTACAAGCTAACACTTTTTCCGTGTCCACGCGCTAGCGTGTACGCAGATGCCAACCCACGACTTCCCGGAGCGAGACGACGAGGAAGAGCGTGCGCCCGCCCCCGAGCGCATCATCGACCGAATCATCAACGGCCGTCTGGCGTAGTGAGGTCCCGACGGCTCTCGCTTTTTATCGCCGTCGCGCCAGCAGCGCCAGCACGGCCGCCAGCGCGGCGACTGGAGCGGTAAAGCCCGGTCCGCTCCCCCCGCTCGTTCCCGCCGGTCCATCGGTCGGTGTGGTGACGGTCACTGTCACCGGGGTCGCCGACCCCGCGCCGACCCGCCGCTCCCCGGCCGTCGGCAGCTCGATATCGGCCGACAGCTCGGTCGTCGCCCCCGGCGCCAGGGCGACCGCCCGCTCGGCGACCGGCTCGCCGTCCCGCGTGAACGTGACGGTGCCGTTCGCGGGGACCGCCGCGTCGTTTCGCACCGTCGCCGTGACCCGGACGCTCTCGCCCGCCCGCACCCGTTCGCTGTCCACGCGCACGCCGCTGACCGTCGGCTCGGCCGGCTCCTCGACGACGACCGTGGTTGTCTCCCCGCCCACGCCCAGCGTGTACTCGCCGGGCCGGTCGAACGTGTGCGAGAGCGGGACCGTCCGTTCGCCCCCCGCGTCCAACTGGCCCGACGCCGACGCGACGGCGCGCCCGTCGACGGTCAGCGTGGCGTTGTACGCGCCCGCCTCGCCGCCGGTGTTCTCGACGACCGCGTCGACCGTCAGCCGCTCGCCGGTCGCCAGCCGGACCGGCGTCGACAGGGTGTCGTTCCGGTAGGGACCGCTCGCCCGGTAGCCGTCCGCCCCCGACGGGAGCCCGTAGCGCATCTGTGCCGGCACCGTTCCGAACAGCCGCGAGTGGGTCCGCTGGTTCCACATCGAGAGCGGCTCGCTGGTCTCGGATAGCTCGGCG
The DNA here is from genome assembly GCF_025457605.1 of Haloarcula laminariae. NCBI lineage: Archaea > Methanobacteriati > Methanobacteriota > Halobacteria > Halobacteriales > Haloarculaceae > Haloarcula > Haloarcula laminariae. The sequence continues at coordinate 340,371 of NZ_JAMZFY010000001.1, forward strand.
GCCGTCGCCCGGGGCTCGGCCCCGCCCGCGGCCTCGACGGCCTCGAGGAACGCCGTCTGTGTCACCGGTTGCTGACCCTCGTTCAGTTCGCGCATCACCCGCTGGAGCGTCGCGGACTGGTTCGTCCCCTCCCGCAGCGCCAGGTCGAGCCGTCCCGCCGCCAGCGCGCCCTTGACGTAGTTGGCGTTGGCCGCCCACGTCGACGGCGACGAGAGCACCACGTCGTCGTAGGTCGAGCGCTCGCCGCGGGCGAGTTCGCGCTCGAACGCCTCGAAGTCGATACGCCCCTGTTCGAGCGTCAGCCCGGCGGCGTAGTACTGGGCGGTCGCCTCGGTGAGCCACCGCGTCTCGCTCGTCGTCCGGAACGCCTGCCGCGTGTGGACGTACTCGTGGAGCCAGACGTTGGCCGGCTCGCCCAGCCGCTCGAAGTCCCGAACCCAGAACTCGGCGTCGCCCGTGGCCAGCCCCCGCACCCCCCACTCGACCCGGTCGGTCGGCGCCGCGAACCCGACGACCGTCTCGTCGCGGTTGCCGACCTGCAGGGACCGCGAGGCGTTGGTCAGGGAGTCCAGGATGGACTCGGGGGACTCGCTCAGCTCCGCCGCCTCTGGGACGACCAGCCGGAACGTCTGTCCGTTCTGTGTCCGCTCGACGGTCCGAACGTCGCCGAGGAACACGATGCGGTCGCCCGTCGCCCCGGGCCCGTCCGTTCGCGCCCGGCGGTCCACGCCCGGCTGGGACCCGGAGTAACTGTACCGGCTGGACGTCCGGAACTGCCGGATAAGCGCCCACTCGCCGGTGTCGGCAAAGAGGTACTGGCCGCCGGCCGCCTCGGGCCCGGTCTTGCTGGTCGTCTCGTTGGGATTGTATCGGAGCGTGATACTCGGTCGCGCCGTCGACTCGTCCCAGTCGTAGGTCGTGTCGTTGACCCGGTCGAACCCGTCGGTGTCGGTGACGGTCCCGTCGTCGACGAGGAACGTCCGCAGCGACCCGACCCGGTCGGGGAGCTCGTAGGTAATCGTCACCCGCACCGACCCCGGCCGGTCGGGCGTCAGCGCGTAGCTGCCGGTCCGGACGATGTCGCCGTCGACCCCCGTCGCGTTGGCCGCCGCAAGCGAGCCACCCGTCGTCGGCGCGGCCGATTCGGACAGGGCTGTCTGCCCGGCCGGCTCGGCGGCCGACGCGGTCGAGACGGCCGCCCCGCCGGCGACGGCGCTCCCGGCCATCGATACGACGAGAAGCAGTGTCCACGCTCCGGCGACCCACCCGCGCTCGGTCCTGCGCATTACGCACGGCTTACCGGTCGCGCGTAATATACCTGATTGCCGAGATCCGCTGGCGACAGCCGTCCGGTCTGCGCCCGTCCGGCACCCGCAATCCTTACGCCGGGCAGACTCACACGGACGGGTATGACAGAGGCGACGGGCATCGTCGGTGAGTTCCTCTCGCTCAAGGAGGAGACCGACGCCGATATTCTCGCGATGCAGTGTGGTGATTTCTACGAGTTCTTCGCCGACGACGCCGAGCTGGTGGCCGACGAGCTGGACCTGAAGGTGAGCCAGAAGTCCTCCCACGGCTCGAAGTACCCGATGGCCGGCGTCCCCGTGGACGACCTGACTCCCTACGTCTCCGCGCTGGTCGAGCGGGGCTACCGCGTCGCGGTGGCCGACCAGCACGAGACGGCCGACGGCCACGCCCGGGAGATAACGCGCGTGGTGACGCCGGGCACCCACCTGGCGACCGGCGACGACAGCGCCCAGCACCTCGCGGCGGTGGTCCGCCACGACGGCGGCCGGGGCGCCGACGGGGACACCTACGGGCTCGCGGTCGCCGACGTGACGACGGGCCGCTTTCAGGTCACCCAGCTCGACGACGCCGACGCGGGCGCGGCCCTGACCGAGCTGTACACGTTCTCGCCGGCGGAGGTGTTGCCGGGCCCCGACCTGCGAAACGACGACGGCTTCCTGGCGGCCTTAGACGAGCGCTCCGAGGCCGCCGTCTCCCTGCACGCCACGGAGTCGTTCGAGCCGGGCCGGGCGCGCCACCGGGTGCGCGAGCAGTTCGGCGCCGAGACGCTCGCCAGTGTGGGCATCGACGGCTCGGACGCGGCCATCGCGGCCGCGGGCGCCGTCCTCTCGTACGTCGAGGAGACCGGCGTCGGGACGCTGGCCGCGGTGACTCGCCTGCGGGCCTACGGCGCCCGCGACCACGTCTCGCTGGACGCGACCACGCAGCGCAACCTCGAACTCACGGAGACGATGCAGGGCGACTCGGCGGGGTCGCTGTTCGACACGGTGGACCACACCGTCACCGCCGCCGGGGGGCGGTTGCTGAAACGGTGGCTCCAGCGCCCCCGGCGCGAGCGGGGCGAGCTCGTCCGCCGGCAAGCCGCCGTCGCGGCGCTGACCCGGGAAGCGATGGCCCGCGAGGCCATCCGGGAGACGCTCGCCGACGGCTACGACCTCGAACGGCTCGCGGCCCGGGCGACCTCGGGCAGCGCCGACGCCCGGGACCTCCGGGCGATAGAGGACACGCTCGGCCTGCTCGCCGAGGTGGCCGACGCCGTCGCCGAGACCGAGCGCCTGGCCGACTCGCCCCTCTCGGACGTGCTCGCGGGCCCCGACCGCGCGGCCGCCGCCGACCTCGCCGCCGAGCTCGACGCCGCCCTGGTCGCGGAGCCGCCCGGAACCGTCACGCAGGGCGGGCTCTTCGTCCGGGGGTACGACGACGACCTCGACGCGCTCATCGAGGAACACGAGGCGGCCCTGGAGTGGCTTGAGACCCTGCCCGACCGCGAGAAGGAACGGACCGGCATCACCCACCTCTCGGTCGACCGCAACAAGACGGACGGCTACTACATCCAGGTCGGCAAGAGCGAGACGGACCAGGTCCCCGACGCCTACGAGGAGATAAAGACGCTCAAGAACTCCAAGCGCTACACCATCCCCGAGCTCGACGAGCGCGAGCGGGACGTGCTTCGCCTGGAGGAACGGCGCCACGAGATGGAGGCGGAGCTGTTCGAGCAGTTACGCGGGCGGGTCGCCGACCGCGCGGCGCTGTTGCAGGACGTGGGCCGGGCGCTGGCCGAGGTCGACACGCTGGCGTCGCTCGCGGTCCACGCCGTCGAGAACGACTGGACGCGGCCCGAGCTGACCGACGACGGGCGCCTCGACATCGAGGCCGGCCGCCACCCCGTCGTCGAGCAGACCACCGAGTTCGTCCCGAACGACCTCGACATGCGGCCCGGCGAGCGGGACTTCCTCGTCGTCACCGGGCCGAACATGAGCGGGAAGTCCACCTACATGCGCCAGGCCGCGCTCGTCACGCTGCTCGCCCAGACCGGAAGTTTCGTCCCCGCGCGAGCGGCGACGGTCGGGCTGGTCGACGGCATCTACACCCGCGTGGGCGCGCTGGACGAACTCGCCCAGGGCCGGTCGACGTTCATGGTCGAGATGCAGGAGCTCTCGAACATCCTGCATTCGGCGACCGAGGACTCCCTGATAATTCTGGACGAGGTCGGCCGGGGCACCGCGACGTTCGACGGTATCTCCATCGCCTGGGCGGCCACGGAGTACATCGCGACCACCGTCCGGGCGAAGACGCTCTTTGCGACACACTACCACGAGCTCACCTCCCTGGGCGAGTCGCTCCCGACCGTCCAGAACGTCCACGTCGCGGCCGACGAGACCGACGGCGACGTGACGTTCATGCGCACCGTCAGGGACGGGCCGACGAACCGCTCCTACGGCGTCCACGTCGCCGACCTGGCGGGCGTCCCCGAGCCGGTCGTCGACCGCTCCCGGGAGGTGCTCGACCGGCTGCGGAAGGACAAGGCCATCGAGGTCAGGGGCGGCGAGAGCGACGACGGGGGCACGACCCAGGCCGTCTTCGACCTCTCCTCGGGGCAGTTCGATGAAGGCGCCCGACAAGTCGACGGGAGCTCCGACGCGGCGACTACGGACGAGACCGTTACCGAGACAATCGATGCGGAGACCGAAGCCGTCCTCGAAGAGCTACGGGACATCGACGTTAACGAGACGCCCCCTGTCGAGTTGCTGTCGAAAGTCCAGCAGTGGCAGACCGAACTTAACGAAGAGTGAGGTGTCCGTACCGTCTCTACTCCGCCAGTATCGCTCAATTCTTCCACGATTCGGTGACCGCTTTCACATTGAGCTGTCTCTCATTCCGTGATACGACGAACTCCCCGAACGCACCCCATTGAATTTTCTCCCGTGCCGGCGTGAGTGGATTGTACTATATCGAGGCCATCGGTGAGACGCAGGTCGAACGGGTCAGCGCTGACTGTTGTAATTCTGTTTATGTGAGTTCAGCGACCCTAATGTCACAATTTTTAATGCACATGTCTCCTATCGTGAGTATATATGGTAATTAGTTGCAAGCGTAGCCGTTCCGGCGAAGAGCGAGCCAATCGACTCCCGCGAGGAGCGCTGACGCGATGACGGGTGACGACGACTCGGGCGTCTCCCGCCGTCGCGTCCTCCAGGGTGCTGGCGTCGCCGCGGTCGCCGGACTGGCCGGCTGCGGGGGCGGTGATTCGGAGGCCAACAGCATCGAACTGCTCCACGCGTGGTCCGACGGTGACGGCAACGCGGCCATCGGGGCACTCATCGAGGGGTTCCAGGAGGCCCACCCCGACATCGAGTTCGCCGAGGAGCCGGTCAACGGCGCCGCTCGTTCGAACCTCGACCAGGTTATCCAGAACCGCCTCCAGTCCAACGACCCCCCGAGCACGTTCCAGACCTGGCCGGGCCGGACCCTGGAGAAGTTCGGCGACGCCTACGAGGACATCGAGGGCGACGTCTGGAACGACGACCTGAAGAACAACTATCTGTCCGGACCCAAGGAACAGGCCCAGCTCGACGGCACCTACGTCACGGTGCCGATTAACATCCACCGCATCAACAACCTGTTCTACAATCAAGCAATCGTAGACGAGGCCGGCGTCGACCCCGAGTCGTTCTCCGGGCCCAGCGACCTGGTCGACGCCTGTGCCACCATCGACCAGGAAACAGACGCCGTCCCATTCGCACACCAGACCAGCGGCGTGTGGTCGACGACCCAGCTCTGGGAGACCAACCTGCTGGCCGAGGGCGGCTTCGAGGGGTACGAGGCGTTCATCAACGGTAACGGCAACCGCTCTGACGTCACGGCCGCCCTCGAAACCATCGTCGAACTCACGGAGTACTACCCCGGGGACGCCTCCGCCATCAGCTTCACGGAGGCCAACACGATGGTGATGGAAGGCAACGCTGCGTTCATAACCCAGGGTGACTGGGTCGGCGGCGCCTACAGCAACAACGACGAGTTCAACTACGGCGAGCAGTGGGGGCAGGTCACCTACCCCGGGACGGAGGGGAGCTACCACCTGAACATGGACTCGTTCCCGTACATGGCGAACAACCCATCGCCGGAGGCGACCAAGACCTTCCTCAGCTACTGCGGAACCGCGGAGGCACAGATACTGTTCAACGAGAAGAAGGGGTCGATTCCGCCGCGAAGCGACGCCGACGTCTCCAGTCTCAACCAGTTCCAGCAGGACCAGTACGAGGACTTCACCAACGCCGACAACCAGCCCCCGTCCATCGAACACGGGCTGGGCGTCACTCCCGGTGTCAAGACGAACATCAGCGACGCGTTCAGCGGCTTCCTCGAGAACTACGACGTCGACGCGACCGCCGACGCGCTCCTCGACGCGTTCAACTAACCCGTCCGCCAGCGCTGCTGATAGGGGTGTCCGCATACGGCGCCATCCCTGGACGCCCTCCTGTCGTAGACTGATTACCCGGGGCTGGGCGCGCTCGATTTCAACTCCCTCGCCCTCGAAAACTGGACGGGACTGTCAGCCGTCACTGGCCGGATATCTACGGCGGCTCCTGTCGCGAAACGGCGGTTACCGCACAGGCCTCCGACCGGCACTAGTCGTCGGCCGCCGAGACCGTCTTCTGGGCGGGGCCGTCGCCGGTGACCGCGTCCGTCGCGGTGTTGACAACGTAGTAGCCGGCGAGGCTGGCCGCTGCGGGGAGCGAGAGCGACTCCGTGGCGGCCGCGTCGTCCCCCGGACGGACGCCGGGGTGGCGGGTGACGCTGATGCCCTTGGAGAGCAACTCCTCGTGGGAGAGCGAGGTGAGGCGGCGCTCCCGGCACGCCGCCGTCAGGATGCCGGACTCGGGCAGGGTGGTCGTGACGACGTAGCCGTGGAAGACCTGGTCGTCCGTGATAACCGCTCTGACCGCGACCTCGTGTGTCCCCGTCTCGCCGACGGCGGTGAGCACTAGCTCCGGCATCGAGGGGAACTGGTGGGTCACGTCGGGCAGGGTCGGATACGTGATATCGAGATTCCACTCGGCCGGGATGTGTCCGATTACGTCGAGGAGGGTACGCTCGTTGGTAGTTGGTGTGTTGTCTGTCATAGGTACGCTGCGGCCTGCGGCGCTGTACTACCCACCGAGCGAGCGGCGAACCTAAGGATTTCGAAGTCGGGACCGCCTCGCACATACTATAAGTCCGCCCGGCCGTGAGGGGTAGTATGCCCGGCGACCGTGTCACTGTCTCCCTCGATGACGACGCAAAGAGCGCGCTCGAGGACCTGGCCGAACAGACCGACGACAGCCGAAGCGAGATGATTCGGGAGGCGATTACGTTCTACGCGGCGAACTTCGACTCCGCGCAGACGAGCGACAGTGACCGGCTGCACACCTACTACGAGATGCTCTCGACCGGCGAACACGTGCTCCTGGACGTGGACCTGCTGCACGTGTTCCTGAGCCTGGTGGACGACCCCGACGACCGGGACGAGGCGTTCCTCGGGATGATAGACCAGGTCGCCGAGTACCACGCCCAGGAGTACGCAGAGCGGTTCGACTCGCTGGAGGAGGTCCTCGACTGGCTCTCGCTGTGCGGGTTCCTGACCGTCCGGAGGGCCGAGGCGGGGCGGTACCACGTCGTCTTCCCGTCCGAATCACTGCGGTGGTTCATGGTCCGGTTCATCCGTGGGAGCGTCACCGACCTGCCGTTCGACGTCACGGTCGAAGAGAGCGTCTCGAAGGTACTGTTTACCGAATCGAGCTGACCTTTCTACTCTCTGACGCGCATCTGTGTCGAAAGTACATGGGGCCCTCATACGTCTGATGTTCTTGATGCACACACCTCTCAACAACCTTCTTGTAGGAATCCTCTCTCCCTGTTACTGAATACCAACTAGACAATGTCTCTCATACAACGACTCAAAACTATCGGTCCGGGCGCCATGGTCGCGGCGGCGTTCATCGGCCCCGGCACGGTTACGACGGCGAGTGTCACCGGTGCGGAGTTCGGCTACGCGCTTCTCTGGACGATCGTGTTCTCGATTGTCGCGACTATCGTCCTGCAGGAGATGAGCGCGCGACTCGGCCTCGTCTCGGGCGAGGGCCTGGGCGAGGCGCTGCGCGAACGCTTCGACAACCAGATCGTCGAGTACGTGAGTATCTTCCTGGTCGTGGGTGCCATCGGCGTCGGCACCGCGGCCTACGAGGCCGGCAACATCCTCGGCGGGGCCGCCGGTCTCGCGACCATCACCGGCATCAGCTCGACCGTCTGGGGCGTCATCATCGGGCTCGTCGCGGGCGTGTTGCTCTACACCGGTCGGTACAAGCTTATCGAGGGGGCGCTCGTCGGTCTCGTGGCCGTGATGGCGCTTTCCTTCGTCGCGTCGGCGGCCCTCATCGGGCCGGACTTCGGCGCGATAGCGATGGGCTTCGTCCCGGGCGTTCCGTCCGGGTCGCTGTATCTCATCACGGGGCTCATCGGGACGACGATCGTCGGCTACAACCTGTTCCTGCACGCCAGTAACGTCCAGGAGCGGTGGGACGGGCCGTCGGACCTCGGCCACTCCCGGACCGACACTGTCCTCTCCATCATCGTCGGCGGGGTGATCACTCTCACGATCATGATCACCGCGGCCGCCGCCTTCGAGCCCGGCACGCAGATCAGTGACGTCGGGCAGATGGCCGAACAGCTCCGGCCGCTCGCGGGCCCCTACGCTGAGCTGTTCTTCAGCATCGGGCTGTTCGCCGCCGGGTTCACCAGCGCGACGACGGCGCCGCTCGCTGGCGCGTGGGCTACCACGGGCGCGCTGGGCTGGGACTCGGACATGCAGAGCACGCGGTTCCGGGCCGTCTGGGGGACGATCCTGGGCGTCGGTGTGCTCTCCGTCCTCCTCGGCGGGAGCCCCGTCGAGATCATCGTGTTCGCCCAGGTCGTCAACGGGATACTGCTCCCAATCGTCGCCATCTTCCTGATCTACGCGATGAACCAGGACGACCTCCTCGGCGAGTACACGAACGGGCCGGTCGCGAACACTCTCGGGGCGATCGTGACGCTCATCGTCGTCTGGCTCGGCATCCGAACGCTCCTGAGCGTCGCCGGGGTGCTATGATGGACGGCAGGAGAATCGGCGTCGACGTCGGCGGGACGTTCACCGACGTGTGTCTCTCGCTGGACGGCGAGCTCGTGACCGCGAAGGTCCCGAGCACTGACGACCAGAGCGAGGGCGTGATGGCCGGCATCGAGAAGGCCTGCGAGTCGGCCGGCATCGACCCCGAGACGCTGACCGAGTTCTCCCACGCGATGACGGTGTCAGTCAACGCGCTCCTGGAGGAAGACGGCGCGAAGACGGCGCTCGTCGCGACGGAGGGCTTCGGGGACGTCCTGGAGATCGGCCGGCAGGACCGGCCGTCGCTGTACGACCTCGACGCGGAGAAGCCGACGCCGCTCGTCCCCAGACGCCGCCGGTTCGAGGTCGACGAACGGACGACGACCGACGGGGTCGAACGCCCCGTCGACGACGCCGAGGTCGAGGCGGTCGCCGAACGGATTCGCGAGGCGGACGTCGAGGCCGTCGCCGTCTCGCTGCTGCACGCGTACGCACACCCGGAGAACGAGGCCCGCGTCGCGGAGATACTTCGGTCGGAGCTCGATGTCCCCGTGTCGGCCTCACACGAGGTCCTCGCCGAGTTCCGCGAGTACGAGCGGACGTCGACGACCGCCGTCGACGCGTACGTCCGGCCGGCGATAGACCGGTACGTGAGCCACCTGACCGAGCGCGCCCGGGACCGCGGCGTCCCACAGCCCCGCATCATGCAGGCCAACGGCGGGATTACCGACGCCGAGACGGTCCGGCAAAACGCCGTCTCGACCGTCCTCTCGGGCCCCGCCGCCGGGGTCGTGGGCGCGAGCGCGATGGCGGCCGACGACGGCAGCGACCTCTCGGGGCTCGTCACGTTCGACATGGGCGGGACCTCCAGCGACGTGAGCCTCGTCCGGGACGGGGAGGCCGAGCGGACGACGACGGGCGTCATCAACGACCGCCCGATAAAGACGCCGATGGTCGACATCGAGACCGTCGGCGCCGGCGGGGGCTCCATCGCCTGGGTCGACGCCGGCGGTGCGCTCCGAATCGGGCCGCGTTCGGCCGGCGCCGAACCGGGTCCCGCCTGCTACGGCAAGGGCGGGACGGAGCCGACGGTCACGGACGCGAACCTCGTCCTGGGATACATCGGGGGGAGCACGAGTCTCGGCGGCGAGATGTCGCTGGACGAGGCGGCCGCCCACGACGCGCTGGCCGACCTGGCCGACGAGGCCGGGATGGACGGACCGCTGGCGGCCGCCCGCGGGGTCTACCGGGTCGCGAACGCGAACATGACCCGCGCGATTCGGTCGGTGACCGTCGAGCGGGGGTACGACCCCCGGAAGTTCGGTCTCGTCGCCTTCGGCGGCGCCGGGCCGATGCACGCCATCTCCATCGCTGACGGCCTCGACATCGACCGGGTGATAATCCCGCGTGCCTCGGGCGTCCTCTCGGCGTACGGGCTGCTCGCGGCCGACGAGAAGCGCGACGCGGTCCGGACGTTCCAGCGACCGGTCGCCGACGTCGACCCCGACGCGGTCGACGCCGTCTACGAGGAACTGAGCGCGGAACTGCTCGCCGAGGTCAGCGACCGGGAGCGCGCGACCGTGACGTGTTCGGCCGACCTCAGATACGCCGGGCAGAGCTTCGAACTGACCGTGGACGTCGACCGCCCCTTCGACGCCGAGGACGCGAGGGCGCGGTTCGGCGACGCACACGAGTCCGCGTACGGCTACCGGGCGGACGAGCCGGTCGAACTGGTCAACTGCCGCGTGACGACGACGGTCCCCCGGAGCGAGCCGTCGCTCGAATACACCGGCGGCGGGGACGCGCGGAAGGGGACCCGCGACGCGACGTTCGCCGACGGCACCCACGAGACGCCGGTCTACGGGCGCGAGCGACTGGCGCCCGGCGACGCGGTCGACGGACCGGCAATCGTCGAGGGCGACGAGAGCACCATCGTCGTCCCGCCGGCGTGGGAGGTACAGGTACGCGACGACGGCGCACTGCTGGCACAGAAGGGGGACACATGAGCGACGACCACAGACAGGACGACGGACCCGATAGCGACGCCCCGGACACGGATATCGACCCCGTGACCCTGGAGATACTCCGAAACCAGCTGGAGAGCGTCGCCACGGAGATGGGCCACGTGCTCATCCGCGGCGCGTACTCCCCGAACATCAAGGAGCGACAGGACTGCTCGACTGCGCTGTTTGACGCGTCGGGCCGGATGGTCGCGCAGGCGGAACACATCCCGGTCCACCTCGGCGCGATGCCCGACGCGGTCGAGATAGTCCTCGAAAAGGACCCCCAGCCGGGCGACGTCTTCATCGTCAACGACCCCTTCGCCGGCGGGACGCACCTCCCCGATATCACGCTGGTTTCGACCATCGCGCCCCGGGACGAGGTAATCGGCTTCGCGGTCTCGCGGGCACACCACGCCGACGTCGGCGGCAGCGCGCCCGGGAGTATGCCGCCGGGCGCCCGGGAGATATACGAGGAGGGGCTTCGCCTGCCGGCGGTCCGGCTCGTCGACGGCGGCGAGCCCAACGCGGCGGTCCACGACCTCATCCGCGCCAACGTCCGGACGCCGGACGAGCGGGCGGCGGACCTGCGGGCCCAGCGCGCCGCCAACGACCGGGCGGAGGAACGCATCGGCGAGCTCCTGGACGAACACGGGGAGACGCTGCTCGACGCGTTCGACGCCGTCATCGAGTACTCCCGCGACCGCGTCGAGGCCGAACTCGCCGAGCTTCCCGACGGCACGTACCGAGCGCGTGACGTGCTCGAAGGGGACGGCGTGACCGACGAGGACATCCCGATACAGGCCGCCGTTACCGTCGACGGAACGTCGATAGACGTCGACTTCGCCGGGACGGCCGACCAGGTGGACGGCAACCTCAACGCGCCGCTGTCGGTGGCAAAGAGCGCGGTCTACTTCGTCGTTCGCGCCATCACCGACCCCGAGATACCGCCGAACCACGGCTGCTACGAGCCGGTCTCGGTGTCTGCGCCGGACGGCTCCGTCCTCAACCCGAACCCGCCCGCGGCGGTCGTCGGCGGCAACGTCGAGACGAGCCAGCGGGTCACGGACGTCACGCTGGCGGCGCTGGCGACGGCGGTTCCGAACAAGGTCCCCGCCGGCGGCCAGGGGACGATGAACAACCTCATCATCGGCGACCGGAGCGGGGACTTCACCTACTACGAGACGATAGGCGGCGGCTTTGGCGCCCGCCCGGACAAGGACGGGATGGACGGCGTCCAGGTCGGAATGACGAACACGCTCAACACGCCTGTCGAGGCGATGGAGACCGAGTACCCGCTCCGCGTCGAGCGGTACGCGCTCCGGCCGGGAAGCGGCGGTGACGGTCGGTACCGGGGCGGCCTCGGCCTCGAACGGACCGTGACCGTCGAGACCGATGCCACCGTCTCGCTGCTGACCGAGCGCCGGCGGACCGCCCCCGCCGGCGTCGACGGCGGTGACGACGGCGCGACCGGGGAGAACCTCGTCGACGGTGAGGCGGTCCCCGCGAAGGCGTCGCTCGACGTCGAGGCGGGCACGACCGTCTCGATTCTGACGCCGGGCGGCGGCGGGCACGGCGACCCGGCCGACCGTGACCCGAACGCGCGGGAACGCGACCGCCGCGACGGGAAGGTGGACAGTCGATGACCCGCGTCGGCGCCGTCGTCCCCTCCTCGAACACCACCGCCGAACCGGAGTTCCGTAGCGCGCTCCCCGAGTCGGCCACCGTGCACGCGGCGCGGATGCCGCTCGAAGACGTGACGGCCTCGGCGCTCGACGCGATGGCCGACGACGCCGACCGGGCGGCCTCGCTGCTCTCGGACGCGTCGGTCGACGGCGTCGTCTACGCCTGCACCACCGGCAGTCTGCTGCACGGCTCCGGCTTCGACGCACAGTTAGAGTCCCGGCTGTCCGAGGCTGCCGACGCCCCCGCGGTCGCGACCGCGCTCTCGGTCGTCCGCGCGCTGGACGCGCTGGACGCGGACCGGGTCGCCGTCGCGACCCCGTACGCGGGGGAGCTGAACGAACTGGAACGGGAGTACCTGACGGAGAACGGCTTCGAGGTCGTCTCGCTGGACGGGCACGGCATCGTCGAGAACACGGCTATCGGCGAACTGCGCACGTCGGACGCGAAACGCCAGGGCCGGGCCGTCCTCTCCGAGGCGCCGGACGCCGACGCGCTGTTTCTCTCGTGTACGAACTACCGGTCGGTGCCGGCGCTGGCCCCGCTTGAGGCGGAGTTCGACGTCCCCGTCGTTTCGAGCAACGCGGCGGCCGTCTGGGACCTGTGTAGCCGGCTCGGCGTGTCGCCGGACCTGGATATCCGACTGGCGGACAGGGAACCGGTAGACGGCGCCTGAGCGACTGTCGTACGCTCAGCGCTGTCCGACGCCGCTACACGACCGCTCGCAGGGAGAGCACGACCGCCAGGCCGCTGAGTAGCGCGAGCAGGACGTTCTCGGTCCGCACCATCACGACCAGGACGACGGCAGACGCGCCCCACTCCACGGGGCCCGCGTCCAGTAACTCGGGGCCGAGAATCGAGACGATGATGGCGCCGGGCAACACGTCGAGGCCGGCTTCGACCCGGTCCGAGACCGTGACGCGGTTGAGGACCCACAGGCCGCCCGCCTTCGTGACGTACGTCGCGACGCTCATGCCGACGATGACCGCCACGACGGTCGGGCTGAGCTGGAGGCTAGCTGTCAAAGCGAACCACCTCCACGAGACAGCCGGCGAGGCCGCCGAGCAGGATATGCCAGCGGCCGGGGAGCAACTCCGCGCCGAGTGCGGCGACCGCGAAGGCGGTCACCCACGGGCCCAGATCCGACTTCCCGTCCCAGAGGCCGACGGAGATAGCGACGAACACGGCCGTGAGCACGAAGTCGAGCCCGTAGGTCGCCGGATCGCTGACGACGCTCCCGGCGACCGCGCCGACGACCGTCGAGAGGACCCAGAACACCCACATGGCGAGCCCGCTCCCGAGGAGATACGCGCCCTGGCGGCTCCCGGACCGCAACTTCCCCATCGTCAGCGCCCAGTTCTCGTCCGCGGTGAAGAAGACGCTCCCGTAGGCCTTCGCCGGCGAGAGCTGGCTGAACCAGGGGCGCAGCGCCGCCCCCATCAGGGCGTAGCGGAGGTTGACGATGAACGTCGTCCCGATGACCGCGAGGACGGGAACCGGCGTGTCCCACAGCTCGATGGTGATGACCTGCGCCGCCCCGGCCAGAACCGTCGCGCTCATCAGCGCCGCCTCGGCGACACTCAGCCCGGCCTGCCGGGCGAGCACACCGAAGACGACGCCGTAGCCGGCGACCCCGAGCGCGATTGGGGTCCCCTCGGTGAACCCATTCCGGACGCCGGACAGCGAGAACTCGACGGCCGGTTCCGCCCCGTCGCCCGACTCCTGCTGTGTGCTGTCACTCATTTTCGTGTCCCATCGCTCGGATTGCGATGTTCACCGCACCAGACGCTTATCAGTTCTTTTTGCGGGCTGTCGGCTCGGTCCCCCACTCGGCATCGGCAGTCTGTCTCCGCGTGCGGAGCTCCGAGAAATATTCAATATAACTGCATAAAATCACATCTGATATATCGGGCTATCGGGCACAAATGCGCTGTCCGCTGTCGGTTGCCGCGAATATGGACACACTGGCGTGAGTAAAGGGTCGAAACCGTCAAAGTGAGCCTTTTCAGAGTCGGGCCGACTATCTCACTCGCCTATGGCGTCGGCCCGCCTCGCCTCATACATCCTTCGAATTAGAGAGGCGTAACCGCTAGAAAATGCGGAATAGAGCGGCATATATCGTCGAAAACGGTTACCGGAGTACACGCCGGGCAACCCGCTCACATCCCACCGAAGGCAGGTAATGAATATATAGGATATTCGGGAAATAGATGAGGTATTGGAATTCTGAATTATAGTCGACAGCCCCATCCGCCGCGCTCGCCGCCAGCCCCGGCTCACCGGGAGACGCCGGCGCGGCTCACTCCCGGACGGATTCGAGGATGAGGTGTTGCTCGACGCGCTTCGCCTCGCGCTGGGCGTCGTGTGCGGCGTCGACGTTGACGCTTATCGAGCTGATGCCGGCGTCGACGAGTTCCTGTATCATCTTCGGGTTCGAGGCGGCCTGCCCGCAGATGCTCGTCGCGACGTCGTGGTCCCGGCAGGTGGCTATCGTCTCGCGCATCAGGCGGACGACGGCGGGGTGGAGCTCGTCGTAGCGGTCGGCGACGGTGCCGTTGTTGCGGTCGACGGCGAGCGTGTACTGCGTGAGGTCGTTCGTCCCGAAGGAGACGAAGTCGACGCCGGCCTCACAGATGTCCTCGGCACACAGCGCGCTGGCGGGTGTCTCGACCATCGCGCCCCAGTCGCGCTTGTCGGGGTCGATGCCGACGGCCTCCATCTGCTCGCGGGCCCGACGGACGTCCTCGCCGTCGTTGACCAGCGGGAACATCAGCTCGACGTTGTCGTAGCCCATCTCGTAGAGCTTCTGGAACGCCCGCAGCTGCAGCCGGAAGGTCTCGGGCTCGTCGAGCGAGCGCCGGATACCGCGGTAGCCCAGCATCGGGTTGTGTTCGGCCGGCTCGTCCTCGCCGCCCTCCAGCTTGCGGAACTCGTCGGTCGGGGCGTCGAGGGTCCGGATGCGGACCGGGCGGGGGTAGAACGCTTCGGCGACGGTCCGCATCCCGTCGACCAGCGAGCTGACGAAGGCGTCCTCGCCGTGGTTGGCCACGTAGTGGGCCGGCGTCTCGTTCGTGGACAGCACCATGTGTTCCATCCGGAGCAGCCCGACGCCGTCCGCGCCCGTGCTGGCGGCCCGCTCTGCCGCCTCGGGAATCGAGACGTTCACCTTGACGTCCGTCGCGGTCATCGGCTTCGCGGCCGGGCCGCTCGGTCCCGCCGCGGACTGCTGGCTCTCGGCGTCGCCGTCGCTCGCGGGGGCCTGCTGGCCGTCGGCCACGATGCCCCGGTCGCCGTCGACGCTGACGAGCTGGTCGTCTGTGAGCGTCGACGTCCCCGTCTCGGCGCCGACGACCGCGGGCACGCCGAGCTCGCGGGAGACGATTGCGGCGTGACTGGTCATCCCGCCCTCGTCGGTGACGAGCGCCCCGGCGCGTTTCATCGCGGGCACCATGTCCGGCGTCGTCATCTCCGTGACGATGATGTCGCCCTGGTTCACCTTGTCGAGCTGGTCGAGGGTGCCGACGACCCGCACCGTCCCGGTTGCGGTCCCCGGACTCGCGCCGAGTCCGTCCACGAGGACGGAGTCGTCTTGCCCGTCGGGAGTGCCCGCCGTCTTGGTCCCCTCGTCGCCCGCCTCCGCGTCGATAGTCGTAATCGGCCGGGACTGCAGGAGGTAGATGCTGCCGTTGCTGATGGCCCACTCGACGTCCTGTGGCTCACCGTAGTGTTCCTCGACGAGCTCGCCGATTTCGCTCAGGTCGTGTAGCTCGTCGTCGGAGAGGACGCGCTCGTCCCGCTTTGCCTCGGGGACCTCCGTCTCGACGGTCTCGCCGGTCTCGGGGTCCCTGACGTGCATCACCTTCTTCGTCGAGACCGTCACCGACTCGACGGCGTCGGTCTCCCGGTCGTAGGTGTAGTGGTCGGGCGAGACGGAGCCGGAGACGACGGCCTCGCCGAGCCCCCAGGCGGCCTCGACGGTGAGCTGTCGCTCGCCGGTCGAGGGGTGGCTGGTAAAGAGGACGCCCGATTTGTCGGCGTCGACCATCCGCTGGACGACGACCGCGATGTCCACCTCGGCGTGGTCGAACCCCTGCTCCTCGCGGTAGTAGAGCGCCCGCTGGGTGAAAAGCGACGCCCAGCAGCGCTTGATTCGGTCGAGCAGCTCCTCGCGGGTGATGTTGAGATACGTGTCCTGCTGGCCGGCGAAGCTCGCGTCCGGGAGGTCCTCGGCGGTGGCCGAGGAGCGAACGGCGACGACCGAGTCCTCGCCCAGGTCGTCGAAGGCCGAGAGCACGTCGGACCGGATCTCGTCGGGCCACGGGGCGTCGAGAATAAGCTTCCGGGCCTGCTGTTCGGCCTCGGCCAGCGCGCGGGAATCCTCCACGTCGATGTCTATCGCCTCGAACAGCTCCTCGGCGATCTCCGTCTCCGTGATAAAGCGCCGATAGGCGCCCGCCGTGACGGTGAACCCGTCCGGAATCGGCAGGCCGTGTTCGGTCAGCTCGCCCAGGGATGCCGCCTTCCCGCCGACGGTATCGATGTCACTGGCACCTACTGCGGTCAGCCAAGCTACTGACATTGGGTTACTGAAGTATATATCAATACATAAATCATCATGAAGCGGCCGAACGGGACGGGTACTGGGAGAAATTAACTCGATTACGAGTCCGCGTACACTTTTGCCATTCCGGCTGCATCGTACACGTAATGCCTGGAATCGAGGTATCAGAACGGTTGTACCAGCAGCTCCAGACGACCGATGGACTCGACGACGTCGAGGACGAACTCTGGCGGCTCGTGTACGAAACCCGACGCGGCATCGAGTAATCGAGGAGCGCAGTCGGAACCGGCGCGACAGCGGTAGCCGCGTCGCCGTGGGCCGGCGCGGCTACCGAGTGTGTGGAAACGGGCGAGCAGCGGCAGGCGGCACCGCGGCTTCGTTTTCCGTGCCGTGTACCGAGGACTACGAGCCGTCTCAGGCGATGTCCTCGACCATGATGTCGGCCATCCGGTCCCAGTACCGGGGCGTGTGACCGACGTTGTGTGGCGTCACCAGGCAGTTGTCGAGGTTCCAGAGCGGGTGGCCGTCCGGCAGCGGTTCCGGGTCGGTCACGTCGAGGGCCGCCGCACGGAGTTCGTTCGTCTTCAGGGCCTGGACCAGCGCGTCCGTCTCGACGACCTCGCCGCGTGCGATGTTGACGAGGACGCTTTCCGGCGAGAGCAGGTCGAGCGTCGCCTCGTCGACCAACCGCTCGGTCTTCTCGGTGAGCGGGCAAGCCAGAATCAGGTAGTCCGTCCGGGGCATGATTTCGGGGACGTCCCCGAACCCGACGACCTCGTCGGCGTTGCCGCCCTTCGAGGGCGTGTTCCGGACGCCGATGGTGTCGACGCCGAACGGCTCCAGCCGGTCGAGTATCGCGCCGCCGATGGAGCCCATGCCCACGACGGTCACCGTCGACCCGTACAGCTCCCCGGTCCGGTAGTGGTTCCACGTGCCCGCGTCGCTCTGTCGCCAGCCCCGGTCGAGGTTACGAGCAAAGGAGAGGACGTACGCGAGGACCTGTTCCGCGGCGTTGGGGCCGTGGACGCCGGACGCGTTCGAGATGGCCACGTCGTTGGCGGCGAGCGCGTCGAGCGGGAGATGGTCGGTCCCGGCGAACGTACAGACGAACCGTTCGAGGTTCGTCGCGCGCTCCACGTCGTCGGCGTCTATCTCGAACCCGGTGACTATCCTGGCCCGGGGGAGCAGTTCCTCGTACTCCGAGGGGGTCGCGGCGAGTTCGACCTGCATCTCCGGCAACCGCTCCCGAAGCACGTCCCGGTAGTTCCGCGTCGACATCCCGTGAATCGTCTGGTCGAGGACTAACACGTCGACTTCTGACATCGGTTGCACCTCTCGGGAGACGGCGAAAAAGATTGTGCAATACGCGTCTCCCGCCCCGTGCGACAACGTTCATGATTAAAAGATATTACACACGAGTGAAAAGCAGGGTGTATGACCGATTCCACACCAGACTCGGGTGACCCCTCGGCGGCCCCGCAGGAGGCGCAGTTCTCGGTGGAGGCCGTCTTAACCGTCTTCCGTGATCGGTCTGACGCCGCTCGTCCCCTGACTGCGAACGACGTGATGGACGAGCTGGGGTGTTCGCGGCGGACGGCACACAACAAACTGAACGCGCTCGTCGAACGCGAGGTCCTCGAGACCCGCAAGGTCGGCGCGCGGAGTCGGGTGTGGTGGCTCCCGATTCCGAACTCGGGGACCGCGGCCGCCGAGCGGGCGCCGGTCGCCGAGCCGACCGTCGACACGGAGGTCGCCAACGCGGAACTCCCCGGTTCGGGGGAGCTGCTGAAGCAGCGCCGCGAGGCGCTGCAGGCGGCCTACGACTACGTGAGCGAACACCCGAACGCGACGAAGTCCGAGTTCCTCACCGAGGTGTTCCCCGACTATCCGGCGGGGTGTAAGACGGCCGACGAGTGGTGGAAGATAATCGAGCCGGCGCTTACCGACCTGCCCACCGTGGACGTAGAGACCGACCGCGGCCACGTCTGGCGCTTCGTCAAAGGGTGACCGACGTATATGATAGCAACTGCTACGACGACACCGTCCGCGTTCGCTCGCGCTGTGACCGCGACACGGACACACGACTGTGAGAGACCGACAGATGGGTGACAGAGACAGACCACGCGACGGCGCTGACGACGTCTACGCGTCGCCGGAGGATATGGACTACCCCACCGCGTCGTACACGCCGGTCGCGTACGACAACCTCGACGCGGCCCCCGAGAGCGAGTCCCAGCCCGAACGCGGGACCGGCGGTTCGTTCGGACTGCTCGACCTCCCCAAAGTGCCGAAGCTGAAGTACATCGTCGGGCCGAGCGCCATCATGCTCGGCGCCTCGCTGGGCAGCGGCGAGACGCTGTTCTGGCCGACGCTGGTCGCCCGCTACGGGTGGGCGCTGTTCGGGCTCTTCCTGCTCGCCGCGGCCGTCCACTTCGTCGTGAACACCGAGATACAGCGCTGGACGCTCGCGACCGGCGAGAGCGTCTTCCGCGGCACCGAGCGGCTCCACCCGGCCGTCCCGCTCGCGCTGCTCGCCGGCGGGTTCGTCAGCCTCGGCTGGCCCGGGTGGGCGGCGAGCGCCGCCAAAATCGGGGCCGCCGGACTCTCGCTGGGCACCTACGAGCTCCTCGGGACCCAGCTCGCCGGCTGGCGACTGCTCGGCATCGTCCTCATGGTGTTCACCTGGCTCACCTACCAGCTGACGCCGCTGATGTACAACGTCGTCGAGCGCCTCCAGCTCCTGCTCGTCTCGCTCTCTATCTTCTTCGCCGTGGTGCTGTTTGCCCTCGTGGGCTCGGTGGAGGCGCTGGCGTCGATACCCGCGAACGTCTCGCTGAGCGGCAATCAACTGCCACTCGAGAGCATCGCCGTCCTGCTCGGCGCGCTGGCCTACGCCGGGGCCGGCGGCTATCTGAACCTCTCACAGAGCCTCTGGATACGCGAGAAGGGGTACGGGATGGGCCGCTATCAGGGCCGTATCAAGAACCCCTTTGCCGGCGACGAACCCGAGACGGTCCACCGCGACGGGTTCACGTTCGTGCCCGAGCGGGTCAACCTCGACCGGTGGCGCGGCTGGTGGCGCGTCACACAGCTCGAACACCTGCTCACCTTCCTCGTCGGCCTCGTCGTCGTGACGGGCGTTCTCACCTCCATCGCGTTCACCTACGCGTCGGGGTCCGCCGAGACGGCCGTCGACATGTGGCTCGTCGAAATCGTCCCCGCCGTGGGGCCACTCGCCAGCAGCGTCATCTACATCCTGCTGTTTCTCGCGCTGTTTACCACCGAGTACGCCATCGTGGAGTCGTTCGTCCGCAACAGCTCCGACGTGATATACGAGCTGTACGGCCGCGAGGCCGGCTGGAGCCTCCCGCGGCTGTTCTGGACGCTGCTGACCGTGTTCTGTCTCTGGGGCATCGTCATCCTCCTCTCGCCGCTGGCCGCCCAGGACCCCTTCGGGCTCCTCGTTGTGGGCGCCGCGATGTCGGGGCTGATGATGTGGCCCTACATCCTCGCCATCCAGCTCGTCAACACGGTGCGGCTCCCCGAACACACGATGCCCGGCTGGGGACGGGTCGTCTCGATGTGGTTCGCGGCCGGCTTCTTCGGCTACTTCAGCGTCCTGCTCGTCGGCACCTTCCTGTCGGCCCGCGCCGGACTCGACGCCTTCGCCGTCGACCCGTTCGTCGCCGGGAGCGCCGCCGGGGGGTACGCCCTGTGGCTGGGGTACGCCGCCGTCCAGGTCGCCGTCATGTACTACGTCGCGAGGGCCAAACGGGCCGCGACCGGAACCGTGGCCGACGCCGACCGCGCGAAGGGCTGGTTCCCGTGACGGACGTTCGGATACACCTCCACTTCACGATGGCCGCGGCCGTGCCGCTCAGGCTGCTCGACGTGGTGTTCCGTCCCGACCACCTGCTGTTCGTCGAGTACGACTACCCGACGCCGCTCGACCTCGCGACGGGGGCGCCGGCGCGGGAGGCGGACGCCTTCGCCGCGCTGCTCCGGACCGAAGGGCTCACGGCGGCGCTCGATGCGGCGGACGCCGTGACGGGACTCCCCTACGACGACGTGGACGCGGTTCAGGTCTACGACGGCGGCCGCTTCGGCCGGGAGGCGGTCGTCGTCGACCCGGTCGGCGACTCGACCCGCGTCGTCCGCGTCCACGGGGACATCGACCTGGACGGCTTCACAGCGGCACTGCGGGACGTTGTCGACGGTTACGACGTAACCGTCTCCCGGCGGACGGGGCTGGCGCTCGGGGGCTGGCTCAGGCGCCTGGCTCCCCGCTGACCCGCTCGGTGCGGACGACCGGCGTGAGCAGTTCGACCGGGTGCTTCGGGGACCGGCCCAGCAGGTCGTCAAGCTGTTCCTCGCAGGAGGTCCCGCTGGCGACGACCGTCCGTTCGTCGGTGTCGGCCGTGGTGAACTGCGCTTCCAGCTCTTCCCCCACGGCCATGCTCACGTCGTAGTACTCCTGCTTGTAGCCGAAGCTCCCGGCCATCCCACAGCACTCCACGTCGGAGGTGACGACGTCGAACCCGAGTTCTTCCAGCACGGCCTCGGTGTACCGCTCAACGCCCAGCGTGCGCTGCTGGCAGTGGCTGTGGTAGGCGATTTCCTCGCCCGCCCCGTCGCGGAGCGCGTCGGCGTCCGCGCCGTTCTCCAGACAGCCGTAGACGTACTCCAGTATCTCGTAGCTGTTCGCCCGCAGCCGCTCGTAGCGCTTTTCGTCCAGCAACTTCTCGTACTCGCGCTGGAAGAGGGCGTGGTCGCTCGGTTCGATGACGACCACGTCGCGGCCGGCGTCGACGTGTGCGAGGAGGTCGTCGGCGACCGACTCGGCGTGGTCTCGGGCCGTCGCGACCATCCCCTGGGACAGCGGGGCGCGACCGCTCGCGGACACGTCCGCGAGACGGACCGCGACGCCGAGCGCTTCGAGCGCCCGGACGGCCGCCTTCCCCCGCTCGACTTGGACGTGGTTCGTGTATAGGTCCGGGAAGAGGACCACCTCACGCTCCGGGTCGGGGACGGGCGGCCGGTCGGCCATCCACGCCCGCAGCGTCTCGCGCCGGAACGCCGGGAGCGCGCGCCGGCGGTCGACCCCCGCCACGCGCTCTAGCACCCGCCGCGAGACGGGGTTGTCGGCCAGCCAGTTCGAGACGGGCGCCGTGGCGCTCCCCAGCCGCGCCAGCGTGGCGAAGTTCCCGAACAGCCGCTTCTGGAGCGAGACGCCGCCGGGCTCCTCGTCGGGCGTGAGCCCCTCCACGAGCCAGTCGAGGTCGGTCTCCCCGTCGCGGTTCACCCGGTCGCGGACGGCGGTGTTTATCCAGGGGATGTCGATGCCGACGGGACAGGCGTTCACGCAGCGCGAACAGCCCGTACAGAGGTCGTTGAACTCGCCGGCGGTGTCGAGCCCCTCGACGCCGGCCTCCCAGCCGGTCGCGATGCCGCCGGAGTAGGTCTCGCCGCCGAAGGCGTGGCCGCCGACCTGCTGGAAGTTCGCACAGGAGTTCGAACACGCCGAACACCGGATACAGTACAGCGTCTCCCGCAGGTCCTCGTCGTCGCGCATCGCCATCCGGCCGTTGTCTATCAACACGAGATGGAACTCCCGGTCGTCGGCCGGCCCGAGTTCGTCCGCCTCGAAGTCCAGTGTCGGCGAGTCGACGGGCGGGGTCAAAAGCGAGACGTAGGAGGTGATGTCCTGGCCGGTGCCCGAGCGGCCGATGAGCTCGACGAACGGGTGGAGGTCCTCGACCGTGGGGACTACTTTCTCGACGCCGGCGACGGCGACGTGAGTGTCCGTCGCGGTGACGGTCTTGCGGGCGTTGCCCTCGCTGGTCACGAGCGCCATCGTCCCCGAGTCGGCGGCGACGAAGTTCGCGCCGGTCACGCCGACATCGGCCGCCGTTATCTTCTCGGCCAGCTTCCGCCGGGCGAACATGGTGAGGTCCTCGGCGGTCTCTAAGGGTTCGTCCGGGTCGAACCGCTCGGTGAACAGCTCGGCGATGGCCTCCCGCGACTTGTGTATCGCCGGCGCGACGATGTGTGAGGGGGCCTCGTCGGCGACCTGGAGCACCCACTCGCCCAGGTCGGTCTCGACGACGTCGACGTCGTCCTCGGAGAGGGCCTCGTTGAGCTCCATCTCCTCGGAGGTCATCGACTTGCTCTTGACGACGCGCTCGCCGTCGGCCTCGCTGACGACGTTCCGGACGTAGTCGTTCGCGTCGGCCGCGTCGTCGGCGACGTAGAGGGTCCCGCCGTTTTCCTCGACGGTCTCCCGAAGCTGGGACAGCAGCGAGGGGAGACGCTCGATGGCGTCCTCTTTGATGGCGCGTGCTTCGTCTTTCAGCGCCTCGTAGTCCTCGAGTTTCGCGACCGACTCGTAGCGCCCGTCGTTGAACCCCTGGGTGTTCGTCGAGACGGCGTCGCCTTCGGTTTCGAGGATGTGGCGGATGTGTGCCGCCTTCGTCTCGCGACTGCTCGCCGTCACGGGTCGACCACCACCACGTGGACCGTCTTCGGGCCGTGTGCGCCCTTGACCAGCGCCCCCATGTCGGCGGTCGCGCTGGGCCCCGTCGCGATGACGCCGCTGAATCCCGACTGGCGGGACCGCTCACCGATTTCCGCCAACCCGTCGTCCATCCCCGGGACGATGTCGTCGGCCTCGAGGACGGCGACGTGCTGGTCGGCGAACAGGCTGACGGGCTCGACACCCGACTCGGTGGTCGGGACGACGACGCTCCCGTAGTCGCTGATGCCCAGCGTCGCCGGGGTGACGCCGGTCGCGGCCGCTTCGAGGTCCGACGGCGAAAACTCCGTCTGGACCGCGTCGGGGAAGTCGTAGCTCGCGTCGTCGGGCTCGACGCCGACGGCCGGGGACGACGCGATGCGTTCTATCGTCGCCGCCACCTCGTCGGGAGGGACGACGGTCGACTCGACGTCGAAGTCCCGAAGCCGGTCCCGAAACCGCTCGCGTACCGATTCAGTGCTGGTCTGTGACATGTACTCTCGCTCCGTTCGGTCGGCAAGTAGCCGTTGGTTGTTTGTCGGTAAACATATCGATTTCTCACTCGTTCGATGGTCCGGTGGCGACGCCAAAACAGGGAGGGAGCTACGGCCGGGACCGCGCCGTCGCGAGCGCGTCGGCCAGCGCCTCGACGGGATGTCCCGGTCTAAGTCGAACGCGTCGAGATACTCACACAGGCCGTACGTGTGTGTCGCGACGGCCGTCGTCCGCTCGTCGCTGCCCAGCAGGTCGAGGTAGTCCGACTGGAGCATCACCGCGTCGGAGGGCTCGACGACGACCACGTCGCGGCCGGCGTCGACGTACGGTTCGAGCGCGTCGACCACGCCCTCGGCGGTCGACCGGGCGTCGTCCAGCAGCCCCTTGGAGTAGGCCGGACGGCCGCTGTCGGTGTGCCCGGAGAGCAGGGTGACGTGGACGCCCGCCGCTTCGAGCACCTCGACGGCCGCCTTCCCGACTTCGGGGTGGACGTGGTTCGTGTACGCGTCCGCGAACAGGACGGCGCTCCGGGTCGCCTCGTCGGTCGATAGCCGCCGCTCGCGGGCGTCGAACCAGTCGGCGAACGTCTCCGAGCGCAGCGTCGGCGGGTGCCGCTCGCGGGCGATGCCGACGGTCTTCTCAAGGAGCGCCCCGCTCCCGGGGAGCGACCCGAGCAGGTTCGCGACCGGGGCGACGCGGCTCCCCAGCGCGAACAGCGTGTCGACGTTCGCGAACAGCTTGTCCCGCAGGCTCGCGCCGTGTTCCTGGTGGTGGGCGTGTGTGACCTCCGCTTTCAGCTTCGCCATGTCGACGCCGCTGGGACAGTCACGCTTGCACCCCTTACAGCCGATACAGAGGTCGAGTATCTCCTCGACGAACTGCTCGTCCGTGGGGTCGTCCGGGAGGTCGCCGCTCATGGCCTGCCGGAGCATGTTCGCCCGGCCCCGCGTGGCGGTCAGCTCCTCGTCGGCGGCCCGGTAGGTCGGACACATCACGCTCCCGGTGGTCTCCTGGGGGCCGCGACAGCCGCCACAGCCGTGACAGAGTTCGACCATCCCCTCCATGCCGTTCTCGTTGTCCCACTCCAGGGTCGGCGCCAGCCCGGCGTCGACGTCGTACTCCGGGTCGAAGCGCAGCTGGGTGGCCATATCCACGGTGCGGGCCCGCGGGGGCGCCGTGCCGGCCTCGACGGCCGCGTCGTCGACGCCGACGACCTGTCCCGGGTTCAACAGCCACTCGGGGTCGAACGCGGTCTTGAGTTCCCGGAACACGTCCCACACGTCGGTTCCGTACAGCTTCTCGTTCCAGCACGTCCGGGCGCGGCCGTCGCCGTGTTCGCCCGACACCGACCCGCCGTACTCGACGACGAGGTCGGTCACGTCGTCGGCGATGGAGACCATCGTCTCCACGCCTTCGACGGTCTTCGTGTTCACCAGCGGGCGGATGTGCAGGACGCCCGGGCCCGCGTGCGCGTAGAACGACGCGAACGTGTCGTGGGCCTCCAGCACCTCCTGGAAGTCGGCGACGTACTCGGGGAGGTTCTCCGGCGGCACGCCAGTGTCCTCGATGAACGCGACGTGTTTGGCGTCGCTCGTCCGCGAGAGCAGGATGGGGAGCCCCGACTTCCGGAGCTTCCAGAACTTCTCGCGCTCGGCCTCGTCGTGGGCCTCCAGCCCCTCGGCGGCCCGAACCGGCTCGTCAGTCACCGAGGCCGTCCCGTCGAGCCGGTCGGCCAGCAGCCGGTCGACAAGCTCCCGGCCCTCGCTGTCGTCCTCGGCGTAGAACTCGACGAGCAGCGTCGCCCGCGTGCCGTCGGGGAGGATGGCCGCCACGTCCTCGAACTCGGCGGTGTCCCGAGCGAGGTCTATCATCACGTCGTCGAGGATTTCGACGGCCGCGGGGTCGTGTTCGAGTATCGGCGCCACGTCGGCCATCGCGTCTATGAGGTCCCCGTACGTGAGCAGGGCCATCGCCTTCGTCTCGGGGACGGGTTCCAGCGAGACGGTCGCTTCCGTGACTATCGCCAGGGTCCCCTCGCTGCCGGCCAGCAGCCGCGCGAGGTTCACGGTGCCGGCCTCCCCGAACTCGCCGTCGGCCTCGGCGACGAGCCGGTCGAGGTTGTACCCCGAGACGTTGCGCTTCAGGTCGGGGTAGGCCGCCGCTATCTCGTCGCCGTGGTCGTCGAGCACGTCGACGACGGCGGCGTATATCCGGCTCTCCAGGTCGTCGTCCCCGGCGCGCTCGCGCAGCTCCGCGACCGATAGCTCGCCGAACTCGGTGACGGTGCCGTCCGAGAGGACGACCTCGCAGGACTCGACGTAGTGGTCGGTCTTGCCGTACTGCAGCGAGTGGGCGCCGGTGGAGTTGTTGCCGATAGCGCCCCCGAGCGCGGACTTATCGCCCCACGCGGGGTCGGGGGCGAACTTCAGCCCGTGGTCGGCGAGGTCGGCGTTGAGGTCGCCCAGCGTCGTCCCGACCTGCGCCCGGGCGGTGCGGCCGCCGGGGTCGACGGTTCGCACGTCGTCCATGTACCGGGTGAAATCGAGCACGACGGCCTCGTTGACCGTCTGGCCGGCGAGACTCGTCCCCCCGCCCCGCGGCAGGACCGGCACGTCGACGGACGCACAGGTCTCGACGACGGCCGCCACGTCGGCGGTCGAGGCCGGGAAGACGACGCCGACCGGCGGCACCTCGTAGATGCTGGCGTCGGTCGCGTACGACTGCCGGGAGTACTCGTCGAACCGGACGTCGCCGTCCACGCGGGCGCTGAGGCTCTCGACCAGCGCGGGCCGGTTCACCTCGCCGCCCGTGTGCTCGTATCCCGTCCGCGGCTCGGCGGCGGGGGCCGAGCGGGTCGGTTCGGGTCCCGCCATCGCCCGCCTAGAACACCCCCGGCGCCAGGACGTAGACGAACAGAAGCGTCAGGATGCCCGTCGTCACCGCGTAGTACGTCAGCGGTATCAGCTCCAGGCGGATGACCCGACCCTCCTCGCCGACGAGGCCGACGACGGCCAGCGCGGCGACGACGTTGTGGATAGCCACGAGGTTCCCGATGGCGCCGCCGACGGCCTGGGCCCCGACGACGATGGTCCGGGAGACGCCGAGCTCGGTCGCGATGTTGTACTGGAAGGTGCCAAAGAGGATGTCGCTGACGGTGTTCGAGCCGGCGAGGAACGCCCCGAAGGCGCCGACGGCCGCCGCGAAGAACGGATAGACGCCGCCCGCGGTGTCGGCCGTGGTCTCAGAGAGGACGACGAGCATGCTGTCGATGCCGGCGCTCTGGCCGGACTGAATCATTATCTGGACGGTCGCGACGGCGAAGACGAGCGCGATGACCGCCGGCGTCACCTTCTCGACGGACTCTAGCCACGCGGCCTTTATCTCCGCGCCGTCCATCCGGTGCAGCGGGATGGTGAGCAGGTGGACGAACACGAAGATAGCCCCCGGAAGGTACAACAGCGCGAAGTCGTTGGACATCCCCGTTCCGAGGATATCCGCCCACTCGAGGACGAGCGTCGAGGTGAGGAAGCTCGTCAGCGGGTCGACGACGCGGGTCACCACGAGCAGCCCGGCCAGAACGACGTACGGCGTCCAGGCGCGGACCAGGGACATCTTCTGGTCACCGGCGGTCACCTGTCCGCCGTCGGCCGCGACGGCCGTCCCCCGGTTGGTCGACTCGCCCGGTTTGATGTCGCCGATCCAGTGGTCGGGCCAATCGGACTTGGGCGCGAAGTCCCACTCCTCGTCGGGGTGGAAGTAGCCGGCACGCAGCGCGGTCACCGTGATAGCCATCCCGACCATCGCGCCGAACAGGCCGGGGAACGTCGGTCCGAGGAAGTACGCGGTCAGCCAGTAGGGAACGGCGAACGACAGCCACGCGAACAGCGTGAGCGGCAGCACTTCGAGCGCGGGCTTGATAGAGCGCTCCTCGCCGAAGAACCGCGTCATCATCGCGACGCTGATGAACGGAAGCACCATCCCGACGATGACGTGATGAGTGGCCGCCCACAGGCCGATTTCGGCGACCCACCCTTCGACGGACAGCCCCTGAGCGGCGACGGCCGCGGAGATGGACTCCGAGGAGCCGAAGATGTCCTGCAGCCCGATTATCAGCGGCGTCCCGACCGCGCCGAACGTGATCGCCATCAGGTTCCCCGTCAGCGCGACCACGACGGCGGCGAGCGGCGGGAATCCGAGCCCGACGAGCAGCGGTCCGACGATGGCCGCGGGCGTCCCGAAGCCGGCCGCCGACTCGATGAACGACCCCATCAGGAACACCAGTAGGACGACCTGGACGCGCCGGTCGTCGCTAATGGACGTGAAGCCGGCGTTGATGGCGTCGAAGGCGCCCGTCTGCTTGAGCGTGTACAGGAGCAGTATCGCCCCGAACACGATCCAGAGGATGTTGACCGCGGTGATTGCGCCGTTCAGCGACGCGGCGGCGATCCACCGAGGGGTCATGTCCCAGCCGACGTAGCCGACTACCCCTGCGACCACCCACGCGATGGGCATGGAGCGAGTCGCGGACCAGTACCGGCCGATCATCAGGAACGAGATGACCGCGAGGGGTAACACCCCCATGATGATCTGTGCCGCTGTGGCCATCACGGACACCCCCTGTCTGTTGTCCCCGCTGTGGTTCCCGCCCGATGCAACTCTGTGAATGCCGTGGCGACTGGCATAGCCGACACACTCTATCATGCATTATTTATAACTGACTACCGTTCAGCGGCTGCAGTCGACGGTACCGACCGGTACATACGAGTTTACCGGCCGATATCGGGCATCTCGTCTCCCCCACGGTGCGTAACTCGCGGCGTGGTGCCCGCTCGGCTCTCCCGCCCTCGTGAAGGGGGTTCACTCGTGTGTACACTCCAAAAACCGCCAGACGACTTCTGATACATACGTGTGTATTCGCCGTGGCGGCGGTATCCGCCCGAAACCAGACAGTGTTGCCTGCTATCGGGTAGCTGTCAATTCGCGGCGCGGTCAGTACCGCCTCCCGGTACCGGCCACACCATAACAACGATACTGTTGTTATTTTCTGCGGCACCCTCGTCTCGCAGCTCCGGTTACTCCCGATACTGACGCCGCCCTGCCGAGGGGTGCCAGGCACTCCCGACGGTCGCTCGGTCGCGTCGGCCGTGTCGCGATACGAGGCCCGTCAGCCGCTCCTCTCGGGCTGTCGGTCGAACCTGGAACAGCTGATATATCGTTCTGGAATGTATGTCTCTTATCCTGTAGGTCTGCCTCCGTCTTTTCGGTCTTATACTACGTCACTCACCCCCGTTCGCTCCGGTCGTGTCCGGATTTACCGCTGTAACCGCTCGATACTGGCTGTTTACGTGCTCCATCGCTGTTTGACCGGCGGCCGACTCGTCGCCGTGGCTTCGTCACAGCGAAGCACAGCTGTGTAGCCGTTTTCGTCGGTATATGGAACAGAGATTCGACGTTGGCTTCGGCTAGGCGGGTTGCAGAGAGTACGTACCTTTTCGACGATAGGTCTACATAAACTCAGTATCTCTATCATGAACAGGCGATGGCCCGGTACTCGTCAGAGTCGCTTCCGCTTCGCTCACTCGGACGCTGTGACGGCGGGGCCCGGTTTCGGCGCCGGTGTGATTGAATTACAACGCCGTGCGCCGACATCGCTGTGGCCTGCTGGACGGATAGCGACGCAGGCGCCGCTATACCGTCAATACGCTGATTTCGACCGCCGATCGTTTTGTCGACCGCCGACTCACGGCCACCCTCTCTGAGAAAAATATACTAAAATTACAACTGCTATTCGGTCGGAGTGAGCAAGTATGGCCGCAATTCTCCCGAACTCTCACTATTAAACACAGTTAATTAGAGTTATTCTGGGCCGTAATTATAAAATAGTCGATGATATTCGGGACGAATACGCGAATCTTCCACTGGAGCCCCGTTTCTAGGCGTTTAGAAATTCTACTATCCCAATTTTTAATGCACATGTTGGCTAAGGTGTGTATGTATGCTCACTGATTGCAGCCGTTCGCACGGGCGACAGGCCATGCACACGACAGCGGACACACGGGGGCTGACACGATGACGGACGAAGAGGGCGTCTCCCGCCGTCGCGTCCTCCAGGGCGCCGGCGTCGCCGCGGTCGCCGGACTGGCCGGCTGTGGCGGTGGCGACGGCTCCGATTCGAACAGCATCGAACTGCTCCACGCGTGGTCCGACGGTGACGGCAACGCGGCTATCGGGGCACTCATCGAGGGGTTCCAGGAGGCCCACCCCGACATCGAGTTCGCCGAGGAGCCGGTCAACGGCGCCGCCCGCTCGAACCTCGACCAGGTCGTCCAGAACCGCCTCCAGTCCAACGACCCCCCGAGCACGTTCCAGACGTGGCCGGGCAAGACTCTGGAGAAGTTCGGCGACGCCTACGAGGACATCGAGGGCGACGTCTGGGACCAGGACATGAAGGACAACTACCTGGAGGGCCCACAGGCACAGGCCCAGATGGACGGGACCTTCGTCACGGTCCCGCTGAACATCCACCGCATCAACAACCTGTTCTACAACGCGAACGTGCTGGAATCGGCCGGTGTCGACCCCAGCAACATGTCCAGCCCGAGCGACGTCGTCAACGCCTGCGAGCAGGTGGAACAGAACACCGACGCCGTCCCCTTCGCCCAGCAGACGAGCGGCACCTGGTCGACGACCCAGCTCTGGGAGACCATCCTGCTCGCCGAGGGCGGCATCGACGGCTACGAGGCGTTCATCAACGGCAACGGCAACCGCTCCGAGGTCAAGGCCGCGCTCGACTCCGTCGTCGAACTGGAGGAGTACTACCCGAGCGACGCCTCCTCGCTCAGCTTCACGGAGGCCAACACGATGGTGATGGAAGGCAACGCCGCGTTCATCCACCAGGGCGACTGGGCCGCCGGCGCCTACAGCGGCAACGACGAGTTCAACTACGGCGAGCAGTGGGGGCAGGTCACCTACCCCGGGACGGAGGGGAGCTACCTCCTGAACATGGACTCGTTCCCCTTCCTCGCAAACAACCCCTCGCCGGAGGCGACCAAGACCTTCCTCAGCTACTGTGGCAGCAGCGAGGGACAGGTCCTGTTCAACGCCGAGAAGGGGTCGATTCCGCCCCGGAGCGACGCCGACGTCTCCAGTCTCAACCAGTTCCAGCAGGACCAGTACGATGACTTCAACAACGCCGACAACCAGCCCCCGTCCATCGAACACGGGCTGGCCGTCGCCCCGGGCGTGAAGACGAACATCAGCGACGCGTTCAGCAGCTTCCTTGAGACGTCCGACGCCTCGGCCACCGCCGACGCGCTCATCGACGCGTTCAACTGACCCGCCACTCCCCAATTTATGCGCAATCCACTTACGATACTTCGACACCGCCTGGTCGGCGGCCGGAACGCTCGCACGGAAGGGGGTGAGCCAAGCGACGCAGACCTGCGTCCCGACGGGGGCGAGGTCAGCGCCGACGAGGGCGAGTCGTTCTTCCAGCGGGACTCGGTGCGTTCGGCCCCGTTCTGGCTCCCCCCGGCGCTGCTCATCGGCGTGTTCGTCTACGGCGCCATCGGCTGGAACGTCCTCCTGTCGCTGACCGACTTCACCGGACTCGGGTCGCCCGACTACAGCTCGCTCGACTTCGAGAACTACGTCGTCGCCTTCCAGGGCGGGACGCCGTCGTGGTCGGACCTGACTGTCGACCCGATATGGAACTCGCTCGGAAACACGGTCCTGCTCATCGTCGGGTTCACCGCGGTGTGTCTGGCGCTCGGGCTCTTGCTCGCCATCCTGGTCGACCAGGAGATACGCTTCGAGAACACCTTCCGGACGATATACCTGCTGCCGATGAGCCTCTCGTTCGTCGTGACGGCGAAGTTCTGGCTGTACATGTACAACCCACAGACGGGGCTCATCAACATCGCGCTCGGCGCCGTCGGCATCGGGCCGGTAGAGATCGTCCAGAACCCCGACCTGAAACTGGCCGCCGTCGCCTTCGCGCTGGTGTGGCAGTTCAGCGGCTACGCGATGGTCGTCTATCTGGCGGGGCTGCGCGCCATCCCCGACAGCCACTTCGAGGCCGCCCGCGTCGACGGGGCCTCGACGGTGCGGATGTACTGGCGGGTCATCATCCCCCAGCTCCGCACCGCGACCGTCAGCGCGCTCGTCGTGTTGACGGTGTTCGCGCTGAAGGCCTTCGACTTCCTCTACTCGATGTACGGCTACCAGCCCGGCCCCTCGGCGGACATCCTGGCGACGCGGATGGTCCGTGAGGCCTACAGCAACGGGAACTGGGCGTACGGCTCGGCTATCGCCGTCGTCCTCTTCCTGATGGCGCTGGCCATCGTCTCGCCGTACATCTACTCCCAGTACAAGCGAGGTGCGCTATGAGCTTCGGCACCTCGACCGATGAGGAGTCAGAGATAGACACCGGCTACCCGCTTCGCCGTATCGCCCTGTATATCACGCTCGTGGCGATGGCGGTGTTCTACCTCATCCCCATCGAGACCGGGGTCGTGACCTCCTTCACGAACCCGGCGTCGTACACGGGACAGTACCCCTACCTCCCGCCGCTGGAGCCGCTCCTCTCCGGGACCGGGGAGTTCTCGCTACAGTCCTGGACCAGCGCGTTCGACCTGCTCGGTCAGGGTCTGGTCAACAGCGTCATCCTCGTCGTCCCGGCGACCATCCTCTCGGGGCTGCTCGGGAGCATGGCGGCCTACGGGCTGACGACGGTGAGCTGGCGCGGCCAGATCGCCGTCTACATCACCTTCGTCGCGGGCATCTTCATCCCCTACCAGGCGGTGCTGGTGCCCCTGACGCAGTTCTGGTACAACGTCGTCCCGCTACGGACGGCGTTCCAGCCTGTCACCGTGTTGCCGTTCGTCCAGGGCTACCACTGGAAACTGGTCGCGCTCATCGTCACGCACACGGCCTACGGGCTCCCCATCTGTACGCTGCTGTTCCGCGCGCACTACAAGAAACTCTCCGACGAGATGATAGAGGCCGCCCGGCTGGACGGGGCCTCCATCTACCGCATCTACCGGCGCATCATCCTCCCGCTGTCGGTGCCGATGTTCGCGGTGGTGTTCATCTACCAGTTCACGCAGATATGGAACGACCTCCTCTTTGCGCTGACTATCGTCCAGTTCGGCGACGCCTCCGTCGTCACGCAGGACCTGGTCGGACTCGGCGTCTCGCAGTCGGGGACGAACTTCCCGCTCCGGATGGCCGGAGCCCTCGTCGCCGCGCTCCCGACGCTGCTGGTCTACGTCCTGTTCGGCGAGAAGTTCGCCAAGGGGGTCGCAGCGTGACTGTCCGCCGTTCGCACGCGACCGAGACCGTCGGACGGTCACGACGCCACAGCCACCGGTCTGAACCAACCACATAGCACACAACAATGGCAGAACTAACACTCGACAACGTAACGAAGGTCTTCACCGAGGACGACGGTAACGAGATCGTCGCGGTCGACGACGTGAGCATCGACATCGAAGACGGGGAGTTCCTCGTGCTGGTCGGCCCGTCGGGCTGTGGAAAGTCCACGACGCTGCGGATGATCGCCGGCCTCGAAACGATTACCTCGGGCGAGATATCGCTCGGCGGCCGACGGATGAACGAGAAACCGCCCGCTGAGCGGGACATCGCGATGGTGTTCCAGTCCTACGCGCTGTACCCCCACATGACAGTGCGGGAGAACATGAGCTTCGGGCTGGAGGAGTCGACCGACATGGCCGACGACGAGATATCGGCGACCGTCGGGGACACGGCCGACATGATGGGTATCGGCGACCTGCTGGACCGAAAGCCCGCCGACCTCTCGGGCGGCCAGCAACAGCGCGTCGCGCTGGGGCGGGCCATCGTCCGGGACCCCGAAGCGTTCCTCATGGACGAACCGCTCAGTAACTTGGACGCGAAGCTCCGGGCGACCATGCGGACCGAGCTCCAGCGCCTGCAGGACGAACTCGGCGTCACGACGGTCTATGTCACCCACGACCAGACCGAGGCGATGACGATGGGCGACCGCATCGCCATCCTCGACGACGGCGTCCTCCAGCAGGTCGGGACGCCGCTGGAGTGTTACCACGCCCCGAACAACCAGTTCGTCGCCGGCTTCATCGGCGACCCGTCGATGAACTTCTTCGAGATGGACGTTCGGGACGGCACCCTCGTCTCCGACCACTTCGAGTACGGCCTCACGCCCGAGCAGCGCGACGCAGTCGGTGGCGCCGACCGCGTCACGCTCGGCGTCCGGCCGGAGGACATCGAACTCGACGTCGAGGGCAGCGGGACCCACGCCTACGACGTGTTCGTCGACGTGGTCGAACCCCGCGGCGACGAGAACACGACCCACCTCACCTTCGACCGGGACGTCGACGAGCCCGACACCTTCACCGCGACCATCAGCGGCCTGCGCCACATCCGGGCCGGCGAATCCGTGGTGGCGACGCTCCCGCCCGAGTCGGTTCACCTGTTCGACGCCGAGACCGGGGCGGCGCTGCACAACCGCTCGCTGGAGACCACCGAGGTCACCGAACAGCTCACCTGATTCGCCGTGGCACCGCTATTCACCGTCCGATATCGCCCGCCGACGCGGACCGCGGGACCACAACCGGCCAGCCGAAACGGGCTCCGATGACACGGGACCGGCTCCGCGAGAACCTGCGGCTGCTCGGCCTCTCGGCCAAGGAGATAGCCGTCTATCTCACCATCCTCGACCACGGGACGGTGACGGTCAGCCGCGTCGTCGACGAGTCCGACGTCTCACAGCGGCACGTCTACCAGATGTGCGAACAGCTCGACGAGCGCGGGCTGGTCGTGCTCAACGACCACGTCAGGCCCTCGGTGGTCCGGGCCCAGCGGGCCGACAGCGCCGTCAGCAGCATCGACGCCCGCCTCGCCGAACTCGAAGCGGACATCGAGAGCGAGCTCGCCGACCAGGACGTCGCTGACCTCGAAGTCGAACTGATAAAGTCCGGCCAGACGCTCGCCAAGCGCTGGCGCCGCGATATCGACGCGGCCGAGGCGGAGGTGTTCATCTGTCTGCCCGCCGCGGTGTTCGACCGGTTCACCGACGCGCTGGCCGACGCTCTCGACCGAGGCGCCGCCGTCTACGTCCTCGTGACCGACCCGGGCCTCGACGCGTTCGACACGGCCGCGCTCGAGGAGTGTGCGACGCTCGCGCGCACGTGGGCGTACGAACCGCAACCGCTGCTCACCGTGGACCGCGAACGGATGGCGCTGGACGACCCGGGCTTTCTCGTCGGCGGCGGCGACGGCAGCGCCATCTCGCTCACCCGGTCGGCCGTCACCGGGAACCTCTTCAGCACGTATCTCGGCAACTTCTGGCGGCTCGCTACGGAGGTGTACCGCTGTGACCGCGACCCGCTCCCCCAGTCGTATCCGACGCTTCGCAACGCGCTCGTGCAGGCGACCCTGTACGAGCGCGCCGGCGTCGACCTGACCGCGACTATCACTGCCAGGGACATGACGACCGGCGAAATCGTCGAACTGGCGTCGGTCCCGATTCTCGAGGTCCGACAGGGGCTGATGGACCCGTTCAGCAACGAGTTCCCCATCGAGAACAGCGTCCACGTCGGACACGACGGCGAGGTGGTCACCGTCGGCGGCGTCAGCGCCGTTATCGAGGACTACGAGGCGATGGATATCCGGCTCGAACGAGCCCCTCAAAGCGAGTAAAACTCGGACCTACCCGTCACGGCCGAGCGGTTCGCGCTCCAGCCGCTCCGCGACTGTGCGACCCAGTGTCGCCAGCTCCGACTCGGCTCCCTCGATGTCGGCCCCGCTTCCCAGCGCCTCGCGGGCGTCGTCCGAGAGCGTCGGCACGTGGTAGTCGACCCCGTCGCCGCCCGGCCCCACGTAGAAGTCGAACTGCTCGATGAGCCCGTGCCGGACCAGCAGGTCGAACTCGCTCTCGGCCAGGTCGGTCTCCGACGCCCACTCCTCAAACCCCTCGGCCCACGCGCCGTCGGCCAGCGCAGCCTCGATGTCGTCCCGGTGATAATCCTCGTCGGCGTCGTTGTCACGTGACTCGTCGTCGGTGAGCTCGGGCCGGTCGGGCGTCTGAACGTCGATTGCCATGCCCGATATTATAGCCCAGATGACAAATATGTCGGGGGCGCCTCGCTACAGTCGGGCGAACGCGAACTCCGTGGCACTGCCCAGCGGGTCGTCGGCCGTCTCGGTCCGTATCTCGTCGAAGCCGGCGGCGGCTAACTGGTCGAGCGTGGCCCGCCGGCCGGGCGAGGAAAAGAACATCGAGCCGCCCATCCACCCCCGGCGGACGGTCTCGAAGTCGCCGCTCGGAAGCGTCAGCAGGGCGACCCCGCCCGGCCGGAGCACGCGGGCGAACTCGCGGTACACGTCGGGGTGGCGCGCCCGGGGAACGTGGAAGACGGCGTGGTAGGCGGTGATGCCGTCGACGCTGCTGTCGGCCACGGGCAGGGCGGTCATATCGCCCTGGACCAGCCGTGCGTCGGGCACCGTCTCGGCCGCGAGTTCCAGCCCCCGCCGGGAGAAATCCAGCCCGACGGCGCCGGCCGGGAGGTTCGCCAGCGTCCGCGCCCCGTCGCCACAGCCCACGTCCAGCACGGTGGGCGAGTCGGGAAGCGTTGCGAGCAGGTCGTCGACCAGGTCGGCATCGGAGCCGTCGGGGTTCCTGCGTGCGGCGTAGGTCTCGGCCACCTCGTCCCAGGCGCGCCGCACGTCGTTTCTGTCCATACCCGCCGTAGGGCTGCTCTCGGTATCAGTGCTGGCCCGCTTATTCCAGCACCGACCGGGGTCGTTTCAGGTAGAAGTCCTGGTCGACGGCCCGCTGGTACACCTCGACCAGCGTCTCGACGCTCCTCTCGTCGGGCGCAAACCCGATGTGCGGGGCGACGTGGTAGGCCTTGCAGCTCGTCAGGAAGAAATACAGCGTCCGGAAGTGGGCCGGCGTCACGTCGACGACGCCCAGCGAGTCGTCGCCGAGGGCCTCCGAGAAATCCGAGAGCATGTCGGCGATATCGTCGTGCAGTCGCTCGTCGGGTCGCTCCAGGGTCGTCCCGAACGTCTGCTCCAGGAACTCGCTGGTCGCCCGCACGAACGGGTTCGAACTGGCCCCGGTCGGGTCGACGGCCGCGAACGTCTCGTAGAGGTCGAGCAGCGCCGTCAGTTCCGCGGCGGTCACCGCGACCGGACGCACGGGGTCGCCCTGTGGCAGCGCGTAGTCGGGAAAGGAGTAGGAGCTGGGGTCCGGCACCTCTCCGAAGATGCTGTCGAGGCTCATGCCGGTGCTTCGGCCCGGCGCAGTCTAACTGTTGGGGGAAAACAGCCGTGACAGCTGTGATAGCACAGGGACGGCCGTCAGAAGCGCCGTGTCGCCGACCGGTACACGCGCCACGTCTCGCGATTGTCCCATAGCGGACTGTCCGCCGTCACGGACGACAAACTGCCGCCGCGGCGACCTACCGCTCGTCGATAGCCGCCAGTAGCTCCATCCCGTAGACGATACGGAGGACGGTGCTGGCCTCGCCGGCCGTGTACACCAGCCCGTCCCGGTCGGTCACGTGGTCCAGCACGGCCTCGGAGGCGTGTTCCGGGGCCGCGGCGATACCGCAGTCGGTCTCGGCGAGCCACTCCATCACCCGCAGGTCGCTCTTGGAGTCGCCCATCGCCAGGGCGAAGGGGTCCTCGATACCGAGCACGTCCAACGCCTCGCGCACGCCCGTGGGCTTGTCTAGTTCGAGGCTGACGAGTTCGGCGGCGTCGCCCTCGTAGTACCCCACGTCGAGGCGTTCCAGGGTAGCCGTGAACGGCTCGGGCGCCCCGTCGAGGTCGCCGTCGCGGGCCACGTCGCCCTCGTCGAGGACCCGTGCTATCTCCGGGTCGTTCGCGAAGTAGGTCCGCGCGAGCAGCGCGGGGTCGGTCACGTCCGCGTCGACCGCGTCGGCCAGTGCCTCGCCGACGAGCCCACAGAAGTAGCGGATGGCCTCGTCGATGACCGCGACGGCGGCCTCGCTGCCCACCTCGGCGTTGGGCTTGAGGGTGACGTTGAACTCGTTGCCCTGCAGGTGACAGCCCCGACGGACCCGGTCGGGGGCGTCGGAGAGGACCCGCCCGCGCACGTCGTCGAACGTCTCGACGATGACCGGGTCGAGCCCCTCGTACAGCAGCCGTTTCGTGTCGGGGCCGTGGTCCGGCGTGAACACGGCGTTGCCCGTCTCGTAGACGATGCTCATCGAGCCCGACTCGACGATGTCGTTGCCAAGCCCCTGTATCATGAACCCCTTGACGTTCTCCAGGGTCTGGCCGGTACAGACGACGATAGGGACGCCGCGCTCGTGGAACTCCGTCAGCAGGTGCAGCGTCGAGCGCGGAATCTCGTTGTCGGTGTCGCCGGCCGACCGGAGCGTCTCGTCGACGTCCAGCACGAGGACGTTCACCGTCCGGCCGTACTTCGAGTACAGGTCCAGCGCGGTGAAGGCCTCATCACGGGACAGATGGGCGGCGAGCTCGGCGTAGGGTTCGGGGTACCGCTCGGCGATGGCCGACTTCCGCTCGTCCAGTTCCCGCCGGGCGCTCTCCCACTGGCTCAGCCCGACGGTCGAGCGCAGCGGCGGGAAGAGGTCGACGACCTCCTGGTAGGCCCGCACCGTCTCCGTGTCCACCGTCTCGTAGAGCTCGTAGAGGCGGTCGTACTGCTCCATCGGTACTGGCCCGCTCGCTGCGCGCGTACTTGATACCTGCGGGGTGACACGCTGGTCGATATATCGCTATTCCCCGCCGTCGGTCAACACCGACATCTCATCGCCGTCCTCGTTGAGGAACTCCGGCAGTTCCTCGTCGTCGAGCGCTTCCTCGGCTTCGTCCGCCCGCTCCATCGTCCAGTCGGGCATTTCCTCGGGGATGTCGCCTCTGTGGTGACACATGTGGGCTCACCGGTCGTCCCTATGGGCTCTACTATGTTAATTATTGACACTACTGGCTCCCCCTGGGACAGTCTCAAGTCGACCGACCCGTTACCGGGGACAAGAGCATGGGGGAGACGCCAGAAGACATCCGGCAACTCGACGAGCGGACCGTCGAGCGCATCGCCGCCGGCGAGGTCGTCGAGCGGCCGGCCTCGGTGGTGAAAGAGCTGGTCGAGAACGCCGTCGACGCCGACGCCGACCGGGTCACGGTGAGCGTCGCGGACGGCGGCCGCGCGGGGATTCGTGTCACCGACGACGGCGTCGGCATGGCCCGCGACGCCGTCGAGCGCGCCGTCGAGCAACACACGACCTCCAAAATCCGGGACATCGAGGACCTGGAGGGCGGCGTCGGGACGCTCGGCTTCCGCGGGGAGGCGCTGCACGCCATCGGCGCGGTGTCCAGAATGACCATCACTACGCGCCCGCGAGAGGGCTCAGCGGGCACCGAACTCGTCGTCGAAGGCGGCGAGGTCACGTCGGCCGGCCCGGCGGGCTGTCCCGAAGGGACGAGCATCGAAATCGAGGACCTGTTCTACAACGTCCCCGCCCGCCGGAAGTACCTCAAGCAGGCCGCGACGGAGTTCGCCCACGTCAACACCATCGTCACGAGCTACGCGCTGGCCAACCCCGACGTGGCCGTCACCCTCGAACACGACGGCCGCGAGACGTTCGCCACGACCGGGCAGGGCGACCTCCGGGAGACGGTGATGTCGGTGTACGGCCGCGAGGTGGCCGAATCAATGATAGCGGTCGACGGCAAGGACCTCCCCGATGGCCCGCTCTCCGGCGTCACCGGGCTGGTCTCCCACCCCGAGACGACCCGCGCCGGCCGGGAGTATCTCTCGACGTACGTCAACGGCCGCTACGTCCGCGCGAAGACCGCCCACGACGCCGTCGTCGACGCCTACGGCACCCAGATAGCGCCGGACCGCTACCCCTTCGCCGTCCTCTTTCTCGACGTTCCCGCAGGTGACGTCGACGTCAACGTCCACCCTCGGAAGATGGAGGTCCGTTTCGTCGACGACGAGGGCGTCCGCAAGCAGGTTCGGACCGCTGTCGAAGATGCACTGTTGGAGGAGGGACTGCTCCGCTCGACGGCACCGCGGGGCCGCTCCCAGCCCGAACAGACCGAGATTACCCCCGAGCGGTCGGGAAGCGACTCGCCGACGGACGACTCGGCGCCGACCAGCCACAGGGATGAACGGGAAGCGTCGGCGGGGGAGCCGTCGACCGAGTCCCCGTCGGGGGACCGCCCCACGAAATCCACGGGGACCGACTCGACCCCCGACACCGCCGTTTCGGGTCGAACCGCCGACGAGCCGCCCACGGAGACGAGCGCCGACAGTCGGCCCGCGTCGGACGCGGCCGCCGACGAGCCGGCCCGGTCGGTGACCGACGGCACGGACGGGACAGTCGAGCCGGCACAGAGCGGCGCCACGGACGGAACAGCCGAGCCGGCACAAAGCGGCGCTACGGACGGCACACCCGAGTCGACACCGACCGACCCCGACCGGAAGTTCTCGGGCGGCCACGACCAGGCACATCTGGGCGACGCGCCCGAGACGGCCCACGACACGCTGCCGTCGATGCGGATACTCGGGCAGCTCCACGACACCTACGTCGTCGCGGAGACCGACGATGGACTCGTGCTTATCGACCAGCACGCCGCCGACGAGCGGGTCAACTACGAACGGCTCAAGCGGCAGTTCGCCGGCGAGACGACGACACAGGCCCTGGCCGAGCCGGTCGAACTCGAACTCACCGCCCGCGAGGCCGCCGTCTTCGACGAGCGAAGCGACGCCTTGGCGAGTCTGGGCTTTCACACCGCCCGGACCGGCGAGCGCATCGTCGAGGTGCGCACGCTGCCCGGCGTCATCGCCGACGCCGCCGGCCCCGACATCGTCCGCGACGTGCTGAGCGCCTTCGTCGGCGGGGAGAGCGAGGCCGCGACCACCGTCGAGGCGGCCGCCGACGAACTGCTGGGCGACCTGGCCTGTTACCCGTCGGTCACGGGCAACACCTCGCTGACGGAGGGGTCGGTGCGGGACCTGCTCGCGGCGCTGGACGACTGCGACAACCCCTACGCCTGTCCCCACGGCCGGCCGACGGTCATCGAGGTCGACTTCAACGAACTGGAGGACCGCTTCGAACGGGACTATCCGGGGCACGCCGGCCGTCGGCAGTGAGCGGAGCCTGTGGCTCCGCGAAGGTCGGAAGTCGCGAAGCGTCTTCCGGAAGTGACGCCGCGGCCGTGCACGCCGGCCGCCGGCAGTGAGCGGAGCCTGTGGCTCCGCGAAAGCCGGGAGACGCTCGGCATCTCCCGGAAGTGAGCGAACGCGGAGCGTTCGCGAGGCCGCGTCGCGCGAGGCCGGCGTTTGACCGGCCTCTCCTGTCGCGCTCCCGGAACCGCGTCTCCTTCCCTTTAGCCCGGTTTATTCGGCTCAAGCGGCGTTAAATGGGCGGAAAACGGGCCCAATGCGGGCTGAGCGCCGGCCCGCATGAAGTGGGTGGACGCCCCGGTACCGGGCACGATGAAGACCGAGCGAATCACACTGACCGGGGTCGGCGGGCTCTTCCTCGTCGCCGCCGTCGCGACGCTACTCCCGTCGCTCGCCCCGAACGTCGTCGACTGGGGACAGCTGTTCAACTATCTGCTGTGGGGGACCACGCTGCTGTTCACCGGGACCGCCCTCGTCTGGGTCGTCTTGACCTACGTGGTCGGACGGGGGTACGAGGCGCCCGACCCCGTCCACGGCGGCGACGACATCCAGGTCCGCGTCCTGACCGTCGACGCCGCCGCGGTCGTCCAGCGGACCGTCGACTCGCTGCCGGACGAACTCGACGATGTCCACGTCGTCGCGGAGGCGGACATCGACGTGGCCGGCGCGGCCGTCCACGTCGTCCCCGAGGAGTTCGACTGCGACGCGGTCCGGAAGGGCCGGGCCATCGAGTGGGCCCGCCGGGCCCTCGACTGCGAGCGGGAGTACGTGCTGTATCTCGACGAGGACAGCGTCGTCGACTCCTTCGGGGGGCTGCCCGACGCCGACATCGTCCAGCTGCGCGAACAGCCCCGCCGCACGGGGTCGGTCTGGACCTATCTGGCCGACGTCTACCGGATGGGTGTCCAGGTCGAACAGCGCGCCTTCGCCCGTCTCTCCATCCCGCTGTTCGCGTGGGGCGGCGGCATCGCCGTCCGCAGCGACCTCGAAGACGCGGTGACCTGGGACCGCGAGACCATCGTCGAGGACACCGCGTTCGTCTGGACGGCCGCCCAGCGGTTCGATATCGACTTCGAGCTGGCGACGGCGACCTGCCGGAACGAGGCGCCGCCGTCGCTGACCGAAATCGCCCAACAGCGCCGCCGGTGGGCCGCGGGCAACGTCGAGGCCTCGACTGCGCTCCCGCTCGGGTACCAGCTGCTCACCCGCGTGCGCAACTACGCGTGGGCGCTCTCGCCGGTCGTGACGCTGGTCGTCGTCCCGCT
Organism: Haloarcula laminariae; assembly: GCF_025457605.1. Lineage (NCBI taxonomy): Archaea > Methanobacteriati > Methanobacteriota > Halobacteria > Halobacteriales > Haloarculaceae > Haloarcula > Haloarcula laminariae. The sequence goes on from NZ_JAMZFY010000001.1 coordinate 382,505, forward strand.
GTCGCTGCTGGGCGTCGGCGTCGGCGCCGGCGGTCTGTTCGCCACCGTCTCACTGCTGCTCGGTGCGCTGACGCTGTTCTGGTATCTCCGCGGCGTGCGCTACTACGGCCGGGACAAGCTCGTCTGGGCCGCCGCGGTGCCGCTGGCGCCGCTCGTCACCGTCGTCCACTCGATGGGCACCGTCGCCGGCATCCTCGCGCCGCCGACTGAGTTCCGCGTCACCGAGAAGGTGGGCTAACGACGCCCGAAACAGCCGGTTGAACTAAACCCCCGTCGGTCCATGGGAGGCACATGTCGATTGTTTCCTTCGGTGACACGGCGCTTCGCTTCGCGACACGCGATGGCGAGCGGTTCGAGACGGCCCGCGAGGTCGGGCTCCACGTCGACGGGATATCCAGCAACGCCGCGGCCGTGGCCGGCCGGCTGGGCGCCGACGCGGTCTGGCTCTCGAAGCTCGCCGACACGCCGCTCGGCCGGCGGGCCGTCGCCGAACTCCACGAACACGGGCTGGAGACCGAGATAGACTGGGCCGACCCCGGGGCCGGGCGCCAGGGGCTGACGTTCCACGAGAGCGGGGCCCCGCCCCGCGAGCCCCGACTGCTCCAGGACCGGGGCGATACGGCGATGGCGGCGGTGTCGCCGGGGGACTTCCCGGTGGGTCGCATCCAGGAGGCCGACGCGGTCTTTACAACGGGGTCGATGGCGGCCCTGTCCGACGAGGCGGCCGAGACCGCCGGGGCCCTGCTCCGTTCGGCCCCCGGGCTCCGGGCGATGGACCTCGATTTCCACCCCGGAATCTGGAGCGCGGAGACGGCCCACGACACCCTGTCAGACCTCTTCGACCCGGTCGAGCTGCTGTTTGCCAGCGAGGCACAGGCCACGGCGGTGTTCGACCGGACGGGCTCGCCCCGAGAACTGGTCCACACTATCGCCAGTGACTACGACTTCTCCCACGTCGTCCTCACCCGCAACGAGTACGGCGCCGTCGGCTACCACGACGGCGTCCTCCACGAACAGGACGCCTTCGAGACGCCGGAAATCGACAGCGCCGGACAGCACGCCGCCTTGGTCGGGGCCGTCCTCCAGCAGCTCACCGCCGGCGCTTCGACCGACGAGGCCCTGGCCCACGGCGCGGCGGCAGCGGCGCTGGCACGGACGATGAACGGCCCGCTGCCCCCCATCGAACCGGCCGACGTCGAGCGGCTCATCGCCGCGGAGTCAGGCGGTCGCTAACCGCAGGGCTAGAATAGCCATACTGTTAAGGGTGTCCGTTGTTACCACTCGGATATGGGTTCGACACGACTTTCAATCGGTCTCTGTCTCGTGATGCTCGTCGGGATGGTCGGCGCGCTCCCGGCGGCCGTCTCGGCACAGCAAGACCAGGTCACCATCACCGCGACCGTCGTCGACCAGGACGGTCGCTCCGTCGGTGGCGGCGTCGACGTGACTGCCTCCTGGCAGGGCGGCTCGGTCAACGGGACGACGGCGTCGAGCGGTCAGGTGCTTCTCGACGTCCCCAGGGGTGCGAACGTCTCGATACAGGTCGACGACGACCGGTACGTCAGGAACATCCCCTACGAGGTCAGTGACGCCAGTACACAGTCGGTCGACGTACCCGTCACCGACGCCGGCACGGCGACGGTGACCGTCCGGAACGCCCAGAACGAGACGGTCGAAGACGCCCGCGTGTTGCTGTACCGCGGCGGGCAGTTCGTCACGGACCAGCGCACCGACGCCGACGGGACCGTCACGACGCCGGCCGTCGAACAGGGCAACTACCGCCTCGACATCTACAAGGCCGGCTACCTCGACAACCGGACGCAAATCACCGTCGGTAGCCAGACCGACATCAACCGGACCATCCAGCAGGACGAGGTGTTGCTCACAGTCGAAGTGGTCGACGACTACTTCGACCCCGCCGAGCCGCTCAACGCCTCCGTCCGTATCCCGTCGGTCGGGACGCTCCAGACCACTGACGGCGACGCGGCGACGACGGTCCCGGTCAACACGAAGTACAACGTCGACGTGACCAAGGACGGCTACGACCAGGCCACACAGACTGTCACCGTCAAACAGCGCGACCTCACCGAGACCATCAGCATCAACCGCACCGACAGCCTCTCGATATCGACGCAGGACCGGGTGCTGCTCGGCAACTCGATAACCCTGGAAGTCACCGACGAGTACGACGACCCCGTCGAGGGCGCGACGGTGTCACAGGACGGCCAGGAGGTCGGCACGACCGACGCTGACGGCCAGTTGGAGGTCGATACCGAGTCGGCCGGGTCGGTGAGCTTCACCGTCGACGACGGCACCGTCCAGGAAGAGGTCACCGTCAGGGTCGTCGACGCTCCCGAGGAGCTGACGGGGACGCAGATTCCCGACTCGACCGGCACCGACGCCGAACCGACCGGGACCTCGGGCGGGAGCGGTCCCGGCTTCACGCCCGTGACGGTCGCCGCCGCGCTCGCCCTGCTCTCGCTGGTCGCCGCCCGACGCCGGTAACGGACGAGAGCGGGACGCTTTTTGCCGCGAGGCTCCCAGCCGTTCGCATGACTGTTATCGAGGGCGTCCACGCCGACCACGGCGCGGCCTTCCGCGAGGTCGGCGGCCGCCGCGTCGTCGACCACTACGGCCGGCCCGAGCGGACCCACCGGGCCGTCCGAAACGTCGTTGGCGTCTGTGAGTTCGGCTACGGCGTCCTCGTCGTCACCGGCGAGGACCGGGTCGAGTACGTCGACAACGCCGTCTCGAACCGCGTCCCCGACGCCGACGGCGAGGGCACGTACGCCCTTCTACTGGACCCGCAGGGCCGCGTCGAGACGGACATGTACGTCTACAACGCCGGCGAGCGGCTGCTCGTGTTCACTCCGCCCCAGGAGGCCGCGGACCTGGCCGAGGACTGGCGGGAAAAGACGTTCATCCAGGACGTCGATATCCGCCTCGCGACCGAGGAGTTCGCCGTCTTCGGCGTCCACGGCCCGAAGGCGACCGAGAAGATAGCGAGCGTCCTCCACCAGGCGGCTTCGCCCGAAGCGCCCCTCTGCTTTAACCGCGGCGAGCTGGGCGACGCCGGCGTCTCCGTCATCCGGACCGACAACCTCGCCGGCGAGGAGAGCTACGACGTGGTCTGTGGCGCCGACGACGCCGAACGGGTCTTCGACACCCTGGTCAACCGGGGGCTAAACGCCGTCCCCTTCGGCTACCGCACGTGGGAGGCGCTCACGCTGGAGGCCGGGTCGCCCCTCTTCGACACCGAAATCGACGGGGCGCTGCCCAACGACATCGGGCTTCGCAACGGGCTGGACTTCGAGAAGGGGTGTTACGTCGGCCAGGAGGTCGTCTCCCGCGTCGAGAACCAGGGCTACCCCGGCTCCCGTCTCGTCGGGCTGACCGTCGACGCCGTGCCCGACCCCGGAGCGGCCGTCTCGGTCGGCGACGAACACGTCGGGGAAGTCACGCGGGCCGTCGACAGCCCGGACGTCGCCGGTCCCATCGCCATGGCGGCGCTGGACTGGGACTACCCCGACGGCGCCCTCACGGTTCGCATCGACGGCGAAGCGGTTCCCGCCGAGCGCCGCGAACTCCCGTTCGTCGAGGGGTCGGCGGTGTCGGCGCGCCTGCCCACCTACGAGTAACCGATAGCGTCTCTGTCTCCGTCTGTGCCGTCGCTCGCGGCACCCGTCTGTCTCCGTTCGCTCAGTCGGAGGTCTCCAGGTGGTCGGCCCCGCCGCTCGCGCCGAAAACCCTCTCGACGGCGACCAGTGCCGAGTACGCCGAGAAGGCCGCCAGACACATCCCGCCGAACTGGGTGACCGCGGTCAGGGGCGCGCCGACGGTCTCGTACTGCAGCGGCGCGACGATGAGCCACAGCCCGAGGACGGTGGCCATGGTGCCCGCCGCGAGGCTCGGGACGCCGCGCTCGCGGATGGTCTGGAAGTTCTTCCCGGCGAAGACGGCGCCGACGACCGCCGAGAGCGTCACGCTCCCGCGGATGCCGGGTTGGGCGCCCAGCGCCAGCGGCGCGACGAACGCGACCAGACAACCGAGCAGTGCGACGACGGCCGAGGCGACGGTGAAGCGACTCGCATCCATACCTGACGGTAACACCGCACACGGTAAACACGTTTGGCGCCGCTCACTCCACGAGCGGGAGCACGATGCCGAACACGAGCGGGGAGAAAAGCCCCAGCAGAATACCCAGCGCCTCCATGTCGGTCAACAGCATGTTCCCCCAGCCCGGCAGCGGGCCGAGCAGTGTGTGCGCGGCGAGTTCGCCGAGCGCGCCCAGCGCGAACAGTCCGACGCCGAGCAGGAAGCCGCGTTTGGCAAGCGTCGCGTGGTCCATACTTCGATACTGGCCCATACGAGTGCCCAGACGACAACCGAACAAACCGGTTACGTTTCGGGCGGAAGGATTATACCGTTCGTTGGCATAGGGCCGCCGATGAACGGTCTGGGCTCACTGTCGGAACTGCTATCGCTAGTGCTGAGCGCTTTGGCGGCCGGTCTGCTGACGGCCGTCGGTGCGCTCACGGAGAACGCCGGGGTCGCGGACATGCTGGTGGAGCCGTCCGCCTTTGCGGTCTGGGAGGTCGGAATGGGGCTGCTCCTGCTGTACACCGGTATCTACATGCTCGGGTACAAGCAGGTGTGGCTCGGGCTGCGTGGTGCCCGGACGGACGCCGCCTAGGACCGCGACAGCAGCGCCTTCAGCTGCTCGCGCGAGAAGAGCGTCGAGGGGCGGTCCATGTGGACGCCGATTTCCCCCTCGAAGGCCGTCATGCCGGCTTTCTGCACCGCTTCCGGTACCGAGTAGCCCGCCCGAACGGCGTGACCCAGTCGGATGTCGCCCCGGAGGTCGTCGCGCCAGGCCCGCTCGTAGTCCCCCAGCGTCGCGGGGTCGTCGGGGTCGATTTCGCGGGCCGCGTGGTCCGCCGCGGTCATGCCATAGAGGATGCCGCCGCCGGTGAACGGTTTGGTCTGGGCGGCGGCGTCCCCGACGAGGAACGACCGGCTGCCCGTGACGCGTTTGGGCGGCCCGATGGGAATGAGCCCCGAACAGCGCCGGCTCACGTCGGCGTCGTAGCCCGCACAGAACGCCTCGAACCGCCCGCTGGCGTCGTCGCCCGGCGGCACCGCCAGCCCGTACTCGACGCCGGCCTCGCCGCGGGGAATGCGCCAGGCGAAGAACGTCGGGACGGTGAGGTGAACGTCCACGAACTCCTGGTGGTCGGGGGTCTCGTCGAACCCCAGCACCCCGTGGAGCAGTTCGTCGGGTTCGGGCAGACCCAGTTCCCGACGCACGCGGCTCTTGGGGCCGTCACAGCCGGCCACGAGCTTCGCGCGGTAGGTCTCGACATCGCCGTCGGGACCGCGGGCGTCGACGGTGACGTGGTCCCGGTGTTCCGCGACGGCAACGACGGTGTGGTGTTCCCGGAGGTCGGCCCCGGCCTCGCGGGCCAGCTCCGCGAGATGCCTGTCCAGCCCCACGCGGTCGATGACGTTCGAGATGACTTCGTCCTTGTAGAAGGGGTGAGCGTCGCTGTCGGGGCCGCCGGTGTGGAAGCGCGCCCCCGATATCTCGTTCTGGAGCAGCGTCTCGCGGGCGCCCTCGGTGTACTCCCAGATATCCGTGCTGACGTGCCCCGAGCAGGCCAGCGGCTCGCCGACTTCGCCCTGCTCGAAGACGAGCACACTCTGCCCGCGCTCGGCGGCCCGGCGGGCGTACCGCGAACCGGCGGGGCCGGCGCCGACGACGACGACATCGTGCATACCGACGGGGAGGGTGTCAGGAGGCAAATACCTTCCCGATTCTGGCGGGCCAGCTACGCGCGGTCCGGGGCGGGTCGGCGCTGCGCGTCGGGAGTATCGGGCTCATGGGTCAGCGCTCGGGACGGCACGCGGATGTCCGCCCCGCTCCGCCAGCCAGCCGCCCAACCGCCCGCTCAGCGCACCGACGACGGCGGTGACGCCGACGAAAACGGGGAGCATGAGCGCCACCAGCGCGAGCTGTAGCGCGGTGAACCAGGCGGGCTGGGTGAACGAGAGGACAACCGGGACCAGTTCGGCGACCGACAGCAGGACCGGGAACGCGCCGACGGCACCGGCTCGGAGGCCGACCGGGGTGCTCTCTAGGCCGCGGCGTTTCGCCAGATAGCCGACCGCGAGCGCACAGAGCGCGATTCCCGAGGCGTCCCAGGTGGTGCCGGGCGCCCGCAGGTGGAGGACGAGCGTGAGCGGGACCGATGCGAGCCCACCGAGGATGGCGTACTGCCACGTCGGGGACCGCAGTCGCTGGAGGAGGGGCGACATGGTCGCCCGTTGGACCGTGCCCGACATATTTCCATTGGTTGACAGCACCGGACAGACGCTAAGAGGGGGGCCCGCCAACGGTGTGGCATGGCGGAGTACCAACCCGGCGTCTGCAACATCGGCGCCGAGCAGCGCCGCGCCCGGCGGCTGTCGGGTATCGGCTCGTTCGGTCTCGCTCTCGGGGTCGTCCTCGCGGTCGTACTCGACGTGGTCCCGGCGACGACGCTGTGGGCGACCGCCCCCTTCGTCTTCGGCGGCTGGGTCGGTCTCGTCCAGGACTACTACGGGTTCTGCGTGGCCTTCGGCGCGCTGGCCCGCTACGACCTCTCGGGGTCGGGCGGGGCGACGGGGTCGGTGGCCGAGGCCGAGGCGGTCGCCGCCGACCGCAGGCGGGCGGTGACGATTCTGGCTGTCGCCGCGGTCCTGACGGCCGTAACGACCGCGCCCATCGTCCTGCTCGGCGGGGCGGTCTAGACGACCGCGAGCCCGCGGGGCACCTGGTCGTAGGCGTCGGCCCACGTCCCCACCCGCGACCACGAGGCGCCGTCGGGCGACCGGAAGAGCCCGCGGTTCGTCAGCGCGGCGAAGCCGTCGCCGTCGGCCGAGAGCACCGCCCGCGCCAGCCCGTCCGGGTCTGGTAGCCCGTCCATCGCCGGTTCCCAGCCCTCGCCCGTCGTCCGGTAGACGTAGCTCTCGCCGCGCGTCGAGTGGGCGGCTCGCGCGCCCCGGGCCGCCGAGACGACGACCGTGTCCGGGTCGTCGGGGTGGACCGCCACGCTCCAGACGTAGCGGTGCTCCAGCCCGTCCTGCGGGTACGTCCACGTCCCGCCGCGGTCGGTCGACAGCGCGTAGCCGTCGCCGGCGGCGGCGTAGACGCGGTCGGGGGCCTTCGGGTGCGTGGCGATGGTGTGGGTGTCCCGGCGGCCGCCGTCGGGGTGGTCCAGCCACGTGTCGCCGCCGTCCTCGCTCCGGACGAAGGCGCCGGCCTCGACGGCGACGTACAGCCGTTCGGGGTCGTCGGGCGCGAGGGCGAGCCAGCGGACGTGATGGGTGTGTGGTCGGGGCGGGAACGACCACCGCGAGGCCGAGTCGAGGCCGGTCAGTCCCTCGCGTTCCCGCCAGGATTTGCCGCCGTCCGTCGAGCGGTAGACGGCGCTCGGTTCGGTGCCGGCCCAGACGATGTCGGGGTCGTGGGGACTGACGGTGACGCTGGTTGTACGGTCGCCGTCGCCGAGAACCCGCTCCCACGTCTCCCCGCCGTCGGTCGTCCGCTGGAGCCCCGCGTCGGCGGTCCCGGCGAACGCGCGGTCGGGCGCACGCCCGTCGGCCGCGACGCATTCGAGCGTGTGGTCCGCCAGCCGCTCGGTCAACTCTCTGTCGCCGACGAGCAGGCGGTCCGAGAGTGCGGCGTAGTACGTGGGCATACCACCCGGTACGGGCTCGCCGGACAGAAGCGTGTCGTCCGTCTCAGTCGTCGTCCGCGGCGGGCTTCGGCGCGTCCCGCTCGGAACGGGGTCCCTCCAGCTCGACCGCTGGCAGGTGGTCACGCAGATACTGTCCCGTGTACGACTCGTCGGTCCGGGCGACCTCCTCGGGCGTGCCCTCGGCGACGAGGTCGCCGCCGCCCTCGCCGCCCTCGGGGCCGAGGTCGACGACGTGGTCGGCGTTCTTCACGAGGTCGAGTTCGTGCTCGATGACGACCACGGTGTTGCCGTCCTCGGTGAGCCGATGCAACACGTCGATGAGCTTGCGCTCGTCCTCCGGGTGGAGCCCGGTGGTCGGCTCGTCGAGCAGGTACAGCGTCTCGCCGGAGTCTTTCTTGCCCAGCTCCTCGGCGAGTTTCACCCGCTGGGCCTCCCCGCCCGAGAGCGTCGTCGAGGGCTGCCCGAGCGTCATGTACCCCAGCCCCACGTCCTTCAGCAGCTGCAGGCGCCGGCGGAGGCCGCTGTGGCTCTCGAAGAAGTCGTAGGCCTCCTCGACGCTCATATCGAGGACGTCGGCGATGGTCGCGCCCTTGTAAGTCACGTCCAGGGTCTCGTCGTTGTAGCGGGCCCCGCCACACTCCTCGCAGGGGACCTGCACGTCCGAGAGGAAGTTCATGTCTATCGTCACTGTCCCCTGGCCGCCACAGGCCTCACACCGGCCGCCCTTGACGTTGAACGAGAACCGCCCCTTCTCGTAGCCCCGCTGCTTGGCGAGGTTCGTCTCCGCGAACAGCTCGCGGACGTGGTCGAAGACGTTGGTGTAGGTCGCCGGGTTCGAGCGGGGCGTCCGGCCGATTGGCGACTGGTCGATGAGCCGCACGGTCTCGATGTTCTCTATCCCGTCGATGTCGTCGTGCTCGCCAGGGTTGACGTCGGTGTCGTTCATCCGCCGGACCAGGCCCTTATAGAGGATGTCGTGCATCAGCGTCGACTTCCCGGACCCGGAGACGCCCGTAATCGCCGTGAACGTCCCCAGCGGGAACTCGACGTCCAGGTCACGGAGGTTGTGCTGGCGGGCGCCCCGCACGGTGAGGTGGTCGCCGTCGCCCTCGCGGCGCGTCTCGGGGACCGGAATCGACCGCTCGCCCGAGAGGTACTTGCCCGTCACCGACTCGTCGGTCGCCATCAGCTCCTCCTGTGGCCCGTTGACGACGACTTCGCCGCCGCGCTTGCCCGGCCCCGGCCCCATGTCGATAATCTGGTCGGCCCGCCGCATCGTCTCGGTGTCGTGTTCGACGACGATGAGCGTGTTCCCGAGGTCCCGAAGCTCCGCCAGGGTGTTCAGTAGCTTGTCGTTGTCCCGCTGGTGGAGCCCGATGGAGGGCTCGTCGAGGACGTACAGCACGCCAACGAGCCCGGAGCCGATCTGCGTGGCCAGCCGGATGCGCTGGCTCTCCCCGCCCGAGAGCGTGGCGGCCTCGCGGTCGAGCGTGAGGTAGTCGAGGCCGACCTCCTCCATGAACCCCAGGCGGGCGCGTATCTCCTTCAGAATCTCCTCGGCTATCTTCTTGTCGCGGGCCGAGAGGTTCGCCTCCAGCCCCTCGAAGTGAGCCAGGGCGTCGCCGATGGACAGCTCGTTGACCTCGGTTATCGAGGTGCCGTCGACCAGCACGGCGCGGGACTCGGCTTTCAGCCGGGTCCCCTCGCAGGTCGGGCACGTCGTCGTCGCCATGAACTCCTCGATGTGCTCGCGGGCGCGGTCCGAGTCCGTCTCGACGTGGCGCCGTTCGAGGTTCGGAATCACGCCCTCGAAGCGCTCGGTCTTCTCGCGGGTGCCGTTCTTCGTAGTCCACTCGAAGTGGACAAGGTCGTCGGTGCCGTAGAGGAACTGGCGACGAATCGACTCGTCGAGCTCCTCGAACGGCGTATCGAGCGAGACGCCGAAGTGGTCGGCGACGTTGTCCAGCTGGCGTGAGTAGTAGGTCCGGTCGTAGCTCCAGGGCTCGAAGACGTGCTTGAGCGGCTTCCCGGGGTCCGTGACGACGAGCTCCTCGCTCACCTCCTTGGTCTCGCCCAGCCCCTCGCAGTCGGGACAGGCGCCGTGTGGCGAGTTGAAGGAGAACGAACGGGTCTCGACCTCGGAGATGTCGATGCCACAGTGGGTACAGGCCAGGTCCTCGGAGAGTTCGACGACGAGGCGGTCCGCCGTCGATTCGTCCGTCTCGGCCAGGTCGCCGGTCGCGCGAGCGGTCGCCCCGCCCAGCGCGTCGGCGGCGCCCGCCGGCGGGTCCGGCAGGACGACTTTGAGGGTGCCGTCGGCCTCGCCGAGCGCGGTCTCGACGGAGTCGTTGATGCGCGAGCGCGCGTCGGTCGATATCTTCACGCGGTCGACCACCACGTCGATAGTGTGGTCGTAGTTCTCGTCGAGGTCGGGCCGGTCCATCGTGAGGTCGTACTCCTCGCCGTCGACCTCCACGCGGGAGTACCCCTCGCCCACGAGGTCGTCGAAGAGGTCCTCGAAGGCGCCCTTCTGGTCCCTGACGACGGGGGCACACAGCTTCGCTCGGGTGCCCTCCGGCAGTTCGAGCAAGCGCGTGACCATGTTCTGGGCCGACTGCTCGCCGACCTCGCGGCCACACTCCGGGCAGTGGGGCACGCCGACGCGGGCGTACAGCAAGCGGAGGTAGTCGTGCAGCTCCGTGACGGTGCCCACCGTCGAGCGGGGGTTGTTCGCGGCGTTTTTCTGGTCGATACTGATGGCCGGCGAGAGCCCCTCGACGTTCTCGACCTGCGGTTTGTCCATCTGGCCCAGGAAGTTCCGGGCGTAGGCCGACAGCGACTCGATGTAGCGCCGCTGGCCCTCCGCGTAGACCGTCTCGAAGGCGAGCGACGACTTGCCCGACCCCGACAGCCCCGTGACGACGGTGAGTTCCTCCCGGGGAATCTCCACGTCGACGTCCTTGAGGTTGTGTTCCTCTGCGCCGGTGACCTCGATGACGTCCTTGCTCATCTATAGGTTCCCCAAGGAATGAAGGCGTGAAACCCTGTCGGTTGGCTGCGGTGGGACGGTTTATATCGCCGCTCTCGCAGTGCAAACTTTCAAGGCATTTTCCGAACGATACGCGCCCATGAGACAGCAGGGGTCCTACGACATCCAGGGCATCGAACTCACGGACGACAGCTACGTCGTCGAACAGAGCCTCGTCCGGAACAAGTACAAGGCGATGGACAAGGCCGGCAACGTCGTCATCCGGGGGAAACAGAAGATGTTCAAGCTCAAAGAGGAGTTCCCCTTCGTCGACGACGCGGGCAACGAGGTCTTCACCGTCAAGGCCGGCAGCATGCTCGACGTGGCCGGCAACTACGTGCTGTCGGACGCCCAGACGGGCGAGGACCTCGTCATCCTCGACAACGACTACTCCCTCTTCCAGGACACTTGGAAGATTCGCGACGCCCGCACCGAGGCCAAACTCGCGGAGATAAACTCCCAGGGCGCGCTCGTCACCATCGCCCGCAACGTCGTCCCCTTCGGCGGCTGGATTCCCCACAAGTACGAGATAACCGACGTCGACGGCAACCACGTCGGCAACATCGACGGCCAGTTCTCGCTGAAGGACCGCTACGAGATAACCATCGACGACGCAAGTTCGGTTCCCAAGGAGGCCATAATCGCCGCGGCGATGGTCATCGACGCCATCCAGGGGAACTAGGCCCCACCGCAACCCTTCTTGCCGTCGCCCCCTATCGACCGGTATGCGCCGCCGCACCCTCCTGCAGTCGCTCGCGGCTGCGAGCGCGGCCGGGACCGTCGGCTCCGCCGCCGCCCACCCGCTTCCCACCGACAACGGGGCGACCCCGGCCGCCACGCCGACGGGCGGCGAGCCCCTGGGGACCCTCGCCCTGTCGGGTGCCCGCGAACTCGTCACCAGCCCCGACGGCCACACGGCCTACGTCGCGACCGGCGACGGCATCGCCGTCGTCGACCTCGTCTCGCCGGCGGAGCCCCGCCTCCTCGCGGCGCGGACCGACCTGCTCGCCGACAGCGCCGACGGGCCGATGCGGGTGGTGCAGGACCTCGCTCTCGTCGGTGACCGGCTGCTCGTGGCAGGTCCCGCAAACCCCGCCGAGGGCGCCCACGGCGTCGTCGTCTTCGACGTGAGCGACCGGCGCGAGCCCGAACGGACCGCCGCCGTCGAACTGGACACGCGGATACACAACTGCGACTTCGACGGCCGCTACGCCTACGTCACCGCCAACAGCCGCGCGGAGAACCCGCTCGCCGTCGTCGACACCGAGCGCGGCGAGGAGGTCGGCTCGTGGTCCCTGCTCGACGCCGACGAGCGGTGGGCCGAGGTCAGCCCCACACTGCGCCCGCTCCACGACGTGTGGGTACAGGACGACCGCGCCTATCTCGCCTACTGGGACGCCGGCACGTGGATACTCGACGTGAGCGACCCCGCCGACATCTCGCTCGTCTCCCGGGTCCGAGGGCGCAGTCGCGAGGCCCTCTCCGCCATCGACGACCCGGGCACCGAGCGCACCGAACCCCCGGGCAACGACCACTTCGTCACGGTTGACGAGGACGCTGAACTGCTGGCCGTCACCGGGGAGTCCTGGGACGCCGGCGACGACGGCAGCGGCGGCCCCAGCGGCATCGAACTGTTCGACATCAGCGACCCCCGCGCCCCGGCGTCGCTGGCTACCATCGACCCGCCGCCGACGAGCGACCCGACGCGCGGCGGCGTGTTGACGACCGCGCACAACATCCAGCTCACCGGCGGGCGGTGTTACTCCTCCTGGTACCAGGGCGGCGTCCGGGTCCACGACCTGCGCGAGCCGAGCGAGCCCAGACAGATATACCGGTGGCGCGATTCGGCGACGACCTCGTTCTGGACCGCCCAGCGGGGCGCCGGCTGTTTCGTGGCGTCGAACACCGCCGCGCTGGACGACAGCGTCTCCCCCGGCGTCTACACTTTCCCCGACCCCGCTGTGGACGCCCCGGCCCGGACGCCGCCACCGACCGACGGCGGCCTTCTCGGGGCGGCCGGCGACGGCTTCGGCGTCGCGGCGGCGCTGGCGGCTGTTGGGCTGGGGGCGTGGCGGCTGGGCCGGCGGCGCGAGCGGTAGCGAGGCCACTCACGCCCGCGAAGCGAAGGGAACCGCACAGCGGCGGCTACGACAGCGCGCTCGCGACCGCGGCGGCCACGCTCCGGGCCCGATCGGCCAGGGCCTCGGGGACCTGCCCCGCCGCGACGGCGGCGTCGAGTTCGTCGTCGTCGACCCGCTCGACCGTCCCGTCGGCGTGTTTGAGCACGTCGACGTGAAGGTCGACGTAGCGGGCGGTGTCCGGGAATATCTCGACTGGCGTGCAGACGTTGACGTAGGTCCCCTTCCGCTCGCCCTCGCTGTCGCGGTACACCGTCGGATACCACCACCGCCCCTCCTTCAGTTTCGTCTCCGCGATATCGCCGGCCTCCTTCGGCACGCCCAGCCCGTCGTACTCGCCGCCGGCGGACATCTCCCGCTCGACGGTGACGGTACCGTCGGCCTCGACCGACTGCACGGTCGCCCGGCCCAGCGTGATGAGCCGGCCGTCGGGCTTCCCGTGGCCCAGCGTCAGCGACCCGCCGGCCCGCGGGCCGAACTGCCGGGCCGTGACGGCGAAGGGGAAGTCCGTCCCGCCGTCGCCGCCGGGGGCCTCACACAGCGCCTCGACGTAGTCGACCGCCACGCTCGCGCTCCGCGAGCCCGCCTTCACGCGGTGGTGGCCCGCCATCGTCGTCGTCACCGCGCTGCGGCGCTCGTCCAGTTCGAAACGGCTCTCCCGGCCGAACCACACCCACGTCGTCTGCCCCCCGTCGTACTGCCGGGCCGGTGCGGCCTCGGCCGGGTCGTCGGCGCCCGCGAGCGCGTCGTCGATGGCCGCCGCCCGCTCGTTTGCCGCCTCCAGCGCGTCGGCGATGGCGTCGAAGCCGGCGTCGTCGCTGGCTCTCTCCCAGGAGACGCCCCATCCCTCCCGCGGGTCGGCCGCGACGACGTCGAGCATCGCCGGTCCCGCCGCCGTCGCGCTGTTCGAGCCGCCCCGGGACAGGGTGAGCAGTTCGCCCCGGACCGCGATGGTCGTTTCCAGCACGGGGCGGCCGTCGGCCCACGGCGCCGCCCCCTCGACGACCTGGACCCGAAGCCGGTCGCCGGTCTCGACGCGTTCGTCGCTGTTCGAGTAGGGGAGAAACCCCTCGCCGTCGCCGCAGTCGACGACGGCGCCGCTGGAACGCGTCTCGGTCACCTCGCCGGCGTAGACCGCGCGGACCGGGAGCGGGTCGGCCCACGCCAGCGTGTCCCGGCCGAGGTCCCGCAGTTCCGCGACCACCCGTTCGACCGTCCCGCGGTCGCCGCTGACGCCCACGCCCTGCCGGTCGTCGGTCGTCCCGACGGCGGCGCCGGCCCGCTCGACGGGAAAGTCGGCGTCGAAGCGCTCCTCGATGGGGCCCGACGCCTGGACCACGTCGACGCCGGCCTCGGTCAGCAGCCGGGTCAGCGCCGTCGCGTAGATGCCCCTGACCCGGACGCTCATAGGGCGTCCCTGTCGGCGGCAAACCGGACCCGACCGTCCACGGTCGGGCCGAGCGTCAACTCGACTTTCGCGTCGGTGAGGACGCGCCCGCCCTCGACGGGAACGCCCCACGAGTCGAAGCGGACGTACCCGCGGATGTCGTCGGCGTGGGTGTAGAGGTCGACGTAGTCGAGGGTGTGCTCCTGAATCTCGCTACTGCTGTGGGCGATGTCCATATCGGAGTAGACGGTCTCTCTCCCGGCGAAGAACGCTTCGAGGTCGTCGGCGGCTTCCTTCGTGGCCTCGACCACGGCGTCCGAGGCGGCCTCGATGGCGTCCTGGGCCAGTCCGGCGTCCCGGAGCGCGGCCTGTTCGCGCTGTGTGAAGTGCATACGCGCTCAAGGACTCGGATTTAGTTAAACGGGGCGACTACGGCCAGCGCCCGGCTAGCAATCACCGCGTGTGAGAGTGCAAACAGCCAGTCGCCCCTTTCAGTCCTGCCCAGCACTGTTCGACCAACCGTCCACGGGTGGAACTGAACGGGCCGGGGCTTTCCGGCTCTCAGCGGTCGCTGCTCGACTGCTGTCGGAACACGATTCCAGAGAAGGAAAACTACGGTTTTCTACAGGCCGCCGGACTGAATCATCGCGTTCAGCACGAGGACGAGCGCGCCAAAGAGGACGCCGAAGGCGACGATGGTTCGCGGGTCGATGCGGATTGTGTTGCTGTCTTCGGCGTCGAAGTACCGGACCAGGCCGGCACTGGACATCAGTCCGCCGCTGTCGCTGCTCATGTCCGCAACTCCACCCTCACCCGGAGTAAGCCTTTCGGCTTTGTTCGGGTCGTACCCGCATGGACAATCCTTATCCGACCTCACAGTTTAGGCTGAGAGGAACCATGGCTGTCACGCTCAAGGACTTCTACGCCGATTGGTGTGGCCCCTGCAAGACACAGGACCCGATTCTCGAAGACCTCGAAGAGGAGTGGACCGACGTCGAGTTCGAGAAGATCGACGTCGACGAGGAACAGGACGTGGCCAACGAGTACCAGGTCCGGTCGCTCCCGACGCTCATCGTCGAGAACGACGACGGCATCGTCGAGCGCTTCGTCGGCGTCACGCAGGCCGACGACATCGAGGACGCGCTGACGCAGGCCTCGGCGTAACGACCCCACAGTTCTATCGGCGTTACCCCCGCCAGCGACCGCTCAGTCCGTCGACGACGCCTCGAACCGGCTCGCCGGCAGGAGGAGGTCCTGCACGGCGGGCAGGTGTTTGACGTTGTAGACGATTTTCGCGTCCGTCTCCGGCGCGACGATACACGAGAGGCGGATGCCGCGGTCGTGGAGTTCGCTCGGGAGGACGTGGCTCGACGGCGAGGGCATCTCCCCCTCGACGACGGCGACGGCGCAGTTCGTGCAGGCGCCGCCGCGGCAGGCGAAGGGCCAGGCGTACCCCTGGCGCTCCGCGGCCTCCAGCAACGACTCGCTGTCCCTGACGTAGAACTCCCCGTAGTCCTCGGGGTCGAGACCGCCGTCGGCCGCCTTCTCGAAGAGGTCGTCGTCTGTCAGCTCCCAGAGCTTGTCGGCCATCACCTCGTAGTTCAGGTACTCCACCTTGACGCCCTCGGGCTCCGGCGGTCGCTCGGGCTCGGCCGGCTCCGCGGCGTCCGTCGGGTCCGCCCGCTCTCCGGGCGCGTCGCGCTCGGGGACCGCGTTGCCCGGCTCCCACCCGTTCTCGATGCGCTCGAAGGCCGTCTTCACCGCGCGGAACGCCTCCGTCGACCCGCCCTGGTCCGGATGGGTCTCCTTGACGCGCTCCCGGTAGGCGTCGACTATCTCGGCCTCGTCGGCGTCCGGGTCGACGCCGAGAATCTCGTATGGGGACGCCACACCCGCCCGTAGGACCCTGCCGGCAAAAACGGTGTGCAATCCCCCCGGAATTGCGGCTGGGAATATTTGTGCTAGCTACTATCAGGGCTGCTAACGCGACTTAGTACCGCCAGAAAGCCCCCGACCGTGGCCGGTTGGCCAATCAGCGCTGGGTGGGACTGAAAGGGGCGGCTGGCTGAACGAAGGCGGGCGACGCAAGCACCGAAACGAGCGCAGCGAGTGAGGCGCGCAGCGAGCCCCCCGAGTTCAGCCAGTCGGGGCTTTCTGGCTGTGAGCAACCGAGCCGTTTCCCGAAACAAAAGCGTCTACGTCAGCTACCGGAACTGCACGCCCAGGTCGTGCAGGCCGTCGTTGTGGCGGGCGACGTTGATGAGCAGGGGAGTCAGCCCCTCGATTTCGGCGGCGTTGGCGAGCGGGCCGCCGTCCAGCGCCCGGAGCCCTTCGATGCCCTCGGCGAGTTCCGAGACGGTGGCCTTCGCGTCCCTGTCGTCGCCGACGACGATGGTGTCCCAGTCGAGGTCGGCTTCGAGGTCGGCCAGCCGGCCGGCCGCGAGGTTGTGGAAGGCGCCGACGACCGGGACCCCGTCTGGGGCGGCTTTGGCGGCCAACTGGGTGACGCTGCCGACGCCGGGGCGGTTGTAGTGGAAGCCGTCCTCGTCGCGTTTCATCCCGACGGCGGGGGAGACGAGGATGGCGTCGTCCAGTTCGTCGGCGACGGCCTCGACGGTGTCCGTGAGGTGGTAGGCCGGGACCGCAGTGACGACCACGTCCGCCCTGGCGGCCGCGGCTTCGTTCGCCAGTCCGGCGACCTCGACCTCGCGGCCGCGACTCGACAGTTCGGCCTCGTACTCCTCGGCTTTCGCCTCGGCCTTCTCGGCGTCGCGCGAGCCGACGATGACCGTGTGGTTGGTGTCGTCCGCCCAGCGCAGGGCGAGCCCTTCGCCGATGTCGCCGGTGCCGCCGAGTAGCGCGATGTCCATATGCTGGGGTAGGGCGAACCGCGAATAAGCGTTGTGCGACCGGACGTGCTTGCCACCGTCGGAGGCCGGACGGGGTTCGCCGTCGACGACACAGCGGCGTCCGGTCCGACACCGCACTGGCGTATCCAGAAAGCACTTCACACAGCGTTGACACGCGGAGGTATGCGCCGCCGGACCCTCCTCGCCGCCAGCGGAACCGCCCTCGCCGGACTCGCCGGCTGTTCCTCACGACGGAGCGGCGACGCCCCGTCGCCCGCCGGCGGCACCCAGTCCGGTTCGCTTGCTGTCGAGTTCGACGCGCTCCAGCCGGCCGTCTTCGACCTGTTCGTCGACGCCTACGAACTCGACGGCAGCGACGGTTCGCAGTACCTCTTTCTGACGGGTACCGACGCGGCTGGACCGGCCCGCCGCTTTCGCTTCGACGGGACCGAACACGACCCGGGGGACGCCGCGTCCAACGAACTCGCCCGGGCCCCGTCGACGTTCGGTCCCGCCGCCGAGGGCGGCGACGCCGCGGTGTTCGAACTGCCCGCGACCGGCGACGCGAGCGACGCGGCGCTGGTCACGCCCGACGGCGAGTGGCGACCGGACGACGCCTTGCGGGCGCGACTCGCCGGTCCGCTCCCGTCGCTGCAGGTCGGCTTCGAGGGGCCGTCGTCCGTGTCGAACGGGTCACCGCCGTCCTTTACCGTCACCGTCAGCAACGAGAGCGAGACAGACGGTCGGTTTCTGGGCCTCCTTCGTCGGCGATACGGGGCGCTCATGACCGGACAGCTCGTCTCCCGCTCCATCACGGCCGGAGCGACAGCCACGCTGGAGCCGACCGGCGACGCCGCCGAGGCGCCCACGCCCGGAAGCGGCCGCGGGGACACGCTGACCTACGACCTGGTCTGGCCCGGCGGCACCGAGTCGATTGCCGTCACTGTCGACTGAGACGTTCCGGCGGCCTGCCCTCTCACTCCAGCAACTCGGGCAGGTCCTCGACGCTCTCGACGACGGCGCTGGCTCCCGCCTCCGCGTAAGTCGCCCGGCCGTCGTCGCCGGTCAGCCCGCCGGTCAGGACGCCGACGCCGTAGTACACCCGGTCGTCGTCCTCGTCGTCGGCGTTGACGGCGGTCCCGATGTCGTCCAGCGTGTCGCCGACGAAGGCGAGCCGCCGGGCGTCGAAGCGCTCGGCCAGGGTCAGGAGCGCGCCCGGGTGTGGCTTCCCCTCCTCCCAGTCGTCCATCGTGAACCGGTGTTCCTCGGGGATATCCAGTCCCACGCGGTCCATGGCGATGTCGGCCTCAGCGGCGGGGCGGCCGGTGACGACGCCGACCGCGTAGCGCTCCTGTAGCTCCGCCAGGGTCGCCTCGCTGACGAGCACCGGCTCGTCGTTGATGTAGCCCGGCGCGTCGAAGGCCGGTTCCCCGCCCTCCAACTGCCGGTACAGCTCGTCGCCCAGATACAGCGTCTGGAACACTTCCCGGAGGCCGCTGGGGTCCCACGCCGCGAAGACCCCGTCGGCGTCGTCCCCGAGGGACTCCCGGACGACGGCTTTCGCCGCGTCGAGGCCGCCGCCCCGCTGGCCGATAGCGTCGGTAAAGGCCGCCACGTCCACGTCGGTCTCGCGGGCCGTGAGCACGTACAGCGCCGCCGCGTCGGTGAGTTCCCAGTCGTTGTTGAACCCGCCGGCGTTCTTGAACCGCTGAATCGCCCCCTTCTCGATGGTGTCGCCGTACACCTGTTCGACGGACTCGACGATGGCCCGCCGGTAGGAGTCGGCGACGTCCACGAGCACCCCGTCGATGTCCAGCACGACAGCGTCCACTTGCATACCCGGACCTCCGCGCGCTCGTTGAAGCGCCTTGCTATCTCCGCCCCGGGCCGTCGGTCACCCGGTACAGCGTCACCCCGCCCGGAAGCTGCTCGCGCTCGACCGACAGCATCGGCGGGTCCCCGCCCAGCGTGGTGAACCAGCAGTCGGCGTCGACCCGCCGGGCGACCCGGGCCGCCGGCCGCTGTAGCTCCGGCGGGAGGTTTCGGGCGAAGACGATGTCGGCCCCCCGGTAGACCGACAGCGTCGGCTCGGTCACGTCGTCGCGGACGAACGCCACCCCGTCTGGGACCGGCCGGTCGCGGATGTCCGTCGCGGTCACGTCGACGCCTCGGTCGGCCAGCTCGCCGGCGACGCCGGGCCGGTTTCCGACGCCGATTTCGACGACAGAACCGACAGCGGACAGCCGGGTGACCAGCGCGGTCTCGGGGTCAGCCATGGCGGGAAACTTATGCCCCGGTGGCGTTTAGGGGTTGGCATGCACGTCGACATCGTACCGGTCGGCGAGGTCTCCAGCCTCGTGAAACGGGAGGCCTCCGAGGGCCTCCGGCAGACGTACGACTGCGAGGTCTCCATGCACGAACCGCAGTCGGTCCCCGCCGGTGCGTACCACAGCGACCGCGAGCAGTACCGTGCCGAGGAGTTCATCGACCTCGCACAGCGGGTCGGCTCGGGCGAGAAGAACATCGCCATCACGCCGAAGGACCTCTTCTACCGCCGACGGAACTACGTCTTCGGACTCGCGTATCTCAGCGGCTCCGGGAGCGTCATCTCCACGTACCGGCTCCAGACCTCCTCCGACGGGGGTTTCTCGGACCAGTCCGCCGGCGATATCTTCTCCGCTCGCGTCCGCAAGGAGGTCGTCCACGAAATCGGTCACACGCTCGGGCTGGAACACTGCGACAACAAGCGCTGTGTGATGAACTTCTCCCCGACGGTGCGACAGGTCGACGTCAAGGAGTCCTCGCTGTGTGGCTCCTGCCAGCGCTCGGTGCTGTAACCGCCGGACGGCGGCGTGCCTAACGAGTTAGGCCGTGCTGGTATGTTCCCTTAGTCTGTATGACTAATCGCAATGAGCACGAGTCAGTCACGCGACCGAATCGCAGAGCTCGGTGACATCTTCGTCGCGGTCACGGGCGACGAATCGGTCACAGAAACGCAGGCCGGGGACTCCCCCGACCGGGAGCTCCGGCCCGACGAGGAGTTCGACCCGGACGAGGTCGCTGACGGGCTCGACGACGCCGTCGCCGGCTCCGAAACCGGCGACACGAGCGACCCCGCCGCGTAGGCCGGCCATCGCGCACCGACGCGGCCCCACGTGTTCTCCACCCGTTCGAACCGCCACGAGTGGCTAAGCCAGGTTCTCCCGCCGCAGGCGCGCCTCGGGCAGCGGGTAGACGACGCCGAACACCAGCCGGTTCGCGGCCGTCCCGACGCCCAGTCCGAACAGCAGCGGCGGAAACACTGCCAGCGGTGTGCCGGGTACGAGCCACCACAGTACCGCGGTCAACGCGAGGATGCTCCCCACCAGCCCGGCTGTGAGGCCGTAGGCCCCGGCGGTGCTCCGGTCGACGACCGCAAAGACGACGACACCGAACGCGACGGCGACGGCCCCGAGCGACCACGCCGTCGGGCCGTCGAGCGAGTACGCTATCAGTCCGCTCGTCACGACACTCGACGTCCCGACGAACAGGTCCCGGGCGACGACGGTGCGTCTGCTGTGTGCCATGTTGTTGGTGGGAGGCCGGCGGTCGGTCAGTTCTCGTCGGGGGCGTAGTAGTACTCGCCGGCGTTCTTCTGTTGCCGGTCGAGCTGGGACCCCGGTTTGTTGATGCGGGGCCGGGAGGTGCGCTCGTCCCGGCGGAAGGTGATGTCGAGGTTCGCGAGGAACTCGTTCATCCCCTCGCGCATCCCCTGTGGCGGAGCGGCGTGGCCGGACTTGGCGGGCTCGCCGTCGAAGACGAGCAGGCGGTCGGCGAGCAGGTCTATCATGTAGATGTCGTGGTCGATGACCAGCGCCGTCGCGTCGTGGTTCTCGGCGTAGCGCCGAATCGCCGACGTGGCCATCACTCGCTGCTCCACGTCGAGGTGGGCCGAGGGCTCGTCCAGCAGGTAGAGGTCGGCGTCCTTCGAGAGACAGGCGGCGATGGCGACGCGCTGGCGCTCCCCGCCGGAGAGGTCCGTCAGTTGCTGTTCCATCACCGCGTCGAGCTGGAGCGGGTCGGCGATTTCGGTGGTCCAGTAGGAGCTGCCGAAGTCGTCCGTGATGGAGGAGAGGAAGGCGTCGACCCGCATCGGCTGGTCTATCTCGATGTACTGGGGCTTGTAGGCGATGTCGAGCTCGCTGTCGACCTCGCCGCTGGTGGGTTCGAGCCGGCCGGCGAGCATCTTCGCGAACGTCGACTTCCCGATGCCGTTCGGGCCGACGACGCCAAGCACCTCGCTCTCGCGGATGGTGCCGGCCTCGACGTCGAGGCTGAACTCGCCCTCGCCGTAGGACTTCGTGAGCTCGGGGTACTCGATGACCACGTCGCCCGTCGAGCCGGGCCGCGGGGCGTGTTCCTCGAACTGTATCTCCGTCTGCCGGATGCGCATGTTCTCGTTTTCGAGGTAGCCCGAGAGGTACTGGTTGATACCCTTCTTCGTCGACTTGGGCGGCGTGATGATACCGAAGGCGCCGGGCGACCCGTAGGCGACGTTGATGTTGTCCGCCAGCAGGTCCAGGATGGCGAGGTCGTGCTCGACGACGAGCATCGACCGGTCGCCGTCCTCGGCGAGCTCCCGGATGAGCCGGGCGGCGGTCATCCGCTGGCCGATGTCGAGGTAGGGCGTGATCTCGTCGAGGAAGTAGAAGTCGGCGTCCCGCGCCAGCGTCGCGACCAGCGCGACCCGCTGTAGCTCCCCACCCGAGAGGTCGTCGATGTGGTTGTCGACGACCGGACGGATGCCGGTGCGGTCGATGAGCTCGTCCAGGGCGCCCCGCTCGTCGGTCTGTTCCAGCAACTCGCGGGCCGGCCCGTCGAACTGGTCGGGGATACGGTCGACGTACTGGGGCTTCCGGGCGACGGTCACGTCGCCGTCGCGCATCTGTTCGAGGTAGTCCTGCAGGGCCGTCCCGCGGTACTCGTCGAGAATCTCGTCCCAGCTCGGCTCGGTGCCGTACTGGCCCAGATTCGGCGCCATCTCGTCGGCGAGGATGCGGACCGCGGTGGTCTTCCCGATGCCGTTCGGGCCCAGGATGCCGGTGACCTGCCCCTCCGCGGGCGACGGGAGCCCGTACAGCGAGAAGGCGTTCTCCCCGTAGCGGTGTACCGGGTCGTCGTCGAGCTCCTGGGGGAGGTTGATAATCTCGATGGCGTCGAACGGGCACTTGTTGACACAGATGCCACAGCTCTCGCCCAGACAGATCTCCTCGCTGATGCGGACCTGCTCGGGCTTGCCCTCGAACTCCTCGTCGTCCTCGTAGGTGTCGCCGCGTTTGACGATGCACTCCTTCCCGCTCCGGTTGGGCGGGCAGTAGTTCACACACTCGTAGTTACAGCGGTCGGGCTGGCACCGCTCCAGGTCGACCACTGCGATGCTGTCGTCGGCCATGTCAGGCCCCCGAAGTCAGCAGGATACCCCACGACACGAACCAGAGGGCGAAGGTCATGAAGGAGACATAGAGATAGTCCTTTCCCGAGAAATCGTCGTCCAGGATACCGATACCCCGCAACAGCGGGAGCTGCGCGAAGATGGCGGCCAGGACGACGAGCAGCGCGAGCGTGTCGGTCGCGCCGCTCGCGACGGCGTTCGACACGAACGCCGCGCCGATACCGGCGATCGCCGTTATCGTCGTGACAGTGAGCCCCCGCATGTGGGAACTCATTCCGTCCGCCGATTCCGTTGCCATATCCACAGTTGGACGACCCGCCACCAAAAGGGGCGCGGTTCCGGGACAGAACCTGCGCGAACGCCCGTCTGCCGACCCACTCCTCAATCTTTATGCATCCGGCGACATTCGTAGGAGGTAATGACGGAAACCGATGGCGAGGGCATCACAGACCTGCCACCCAGCGCGAAGCTCGTCTACAAGGTACTGGAGTACGACGGGCCGCTGACGCAGAAGGGGATTGTCGAGGAGTCGATGCTCTCGGCCCGAACGGTCCGCTACGCGCTCGAACGGCTCGACGAAATCGGCGTCATCGAGGAGGACGTCTACTTCGCCGACGCCAGACAGAACCTCTACGAGCTGAGCGAGCTGCCGGCGGAACAGGCCGACCCCGCTATCTCGGACTGAACTTTCTACCGTGTCTCGTCCGCACAGGCCGGGCAGGTCCGGCGCCGGCCATCCGTGCCCGTGTGACAGAACCCACAGCCCCGTCTCGAACGGTTCCTGAGCGACGCGCGGATGCTCCGGCGGACGCTCATGCCAGCTCCCCGCAGGACCGACAGCGCGCCCGGTCCGCCGACGGGTCGTACGCCAGCGCGATTTCGCTACAGTGTCGGCAGTAGCGGTCACCGGTCATCTCCGCGGTCCCGGAGGCGACCGATGGTACGGTCGATTCGACAGCGTGTGATTCGTGCACTGCCATGTCACTACCCAACACAGACCGGTACAAAAGTACTGTGGACATACGTCTGGTAATCTCCTTAAACACTACCCCTCTCTATTGATGCTAGCTCCGATGCGGGACGAACGTGTCGATACTAGCCCCGATTCGGCACAAACGAAACTACTGCCCGCTCACGACGGAACGACCGTAATCGTGCTCCCGCGGTCGATGGCCCGCTCCAGCTCTTCGGCGATGCCCGACCCACGGGAGACCTGAATCTCCCCGCCCCGGGAGACGGTCGCGGTAAAGAGGTACTCGCCGTCGGCCTGCACCTCGACGGTGTCGCCCGCGTGGCCGTTGAGCGGAATCATCACGTGTCGTGAGGTGACCTCCGGGTTGACGATTTCGCCCTGGCCGCCGCCGCTGTCTTTCTGTGGGCCGCCCGACGGCCCCGTGGGTTTCTCGTCGAGCGTGCGCACGTCGATGTCGATACCCAGGCGGTTCTCCACGTCGGTGATGCGGCCGCCGCCCTTGCCGATGACCTGCGGGATGTCGTCCTCCTCGACCCAGACGACAGCGGTGTCCGGACCGCGCAGTTCCACGTCGACGTGGCCCCGAGCGATGGACCGAATCTCGCGTTCGACCTCCTGTTTGGCGAGGCGGTCGACGCCGCTGTCCTGCTGGTCCTCGTCCTCGTTGAGCGGCACCGTGACGACCTGGCGGTTGAACGTGTATATCTCGTACTCGGGCTGGCCGGTCTCGAAGTCCCGGACCACGATGACCGGGCGGGCGAGGTCCTCCTCCATCAGGCCGTGGGGGACCTTGACCTCGGTCTTCACGTCGTAGACGGTGTGGACCTCCCCGGCCTCGATGTAGACGACGGTGTCGACTATCTGCGGGATGAGCCCGAGCTCGACGCGGCCGATGAGCCGCTGGAGGGCGTCGACGGCCCGCGTCGCGTGGACGACGCCGACCATCCCGACGCCGGCCAGGCGCATGTCGGCGAAGACCTCGAAGTCGTCGGTCTTGCGGACCTCGTCGTAGATGGTGTAGTCGGGCCGGACCATCAGCAGGGAGTCGGCCGTCTTCTCCATCGACCCGCCCAGCGCGGTGTACTGGGTGATGTCGGGGCCGACCTGGAGGTCCCGCGGTTTCTCCATCGTCTTGACGGAGTAGTCGGAGTCGACGAGGAACTCCCCGACCGCCTGTGCGAACGTGGACTTCCCGGCGCCGGGCGAGCCGGAGATGAGGACGCCGCGCTGTTGCTCGGTAAAGCGCTGGCGCAGCTCGTCGGCGTGGTCGTAGTCGTCGAGCTCGGTCTTAACGATGGGCCGGACTGCGGTTATCTCCCGGGCGTCCGAGAACGGCGGCCGGGCGATGGCGATACGCATGTCCCGGAACTGGACGATGCTCATCCCCGGCTCGTCGAGTTCGAGGAACCCCTCCGGCGAGGCCTCGGCGGCTTCCATGATGTCCTCGGCGTACCCCCGGAGCTCGGCCTCCGTGGCGATATCGTCGCGGATGGGCTGGTAGTGCATGTCACCGATGGAGCCCTTCTTGGCGTAGGGCTTGACGCCGACCTTGAGGTGGACGCTCATCGTCCCCTCGTCGAAGAAGTTCTCTATCTCCAGGCGGTCGACGGTGCGCCCGCGCGGTTCGATGAACTCCACGTCCAGTCCCTTCGCGCGGGCGACCTCGGCCTGTACGTCGTCGCTGGTCACCAGCGTCGCTCCGCGGTCGCCGGCGATGTCGCGGATGAGCGCGTCGATTTCGCCCTCGCCGGCGTCGCGCTTCTCGACGGCGTCGGGGCGGCGGCCGACGTACTCGACGTCGATGGTGCCCCCGTCGGCCAGTTCGACCAACGCCTGGAGCTCTTCGAGCCCCTCCCAGCCGGTCTCGCGGCCGTCGTTGGCCTGTGCTTCGAGCTCGCCGACGACGGCCTCGGGGACGACGACCGTCGCGCCCGCAAAGCCCATGCCGTCGACCTCGCTGTCGGGGTCGGCGTCGGCGGCAACCTGTGTGGACACGCGGCCGTCGATGACCACGCTCGTGTCCGGGACGATTTCCATACCGGGGCTTTGTCGCAGGCGGTGAAAAGGGTGTGGAGTCGTACGGCTGCGGTGGCCGCCGCCCGGGGCCGGCTACGCCAGCAGGGCGACCCCGTCGACGAGCAGCGAGCCGGCCAGGGCCGCGATGGCGACGCCGGCGACGAGCTTCGCGCCGGCGTGGACCCGGCCGCTCCACTGCCGCGCGGTCCCGAACACCGCCCCGGCCCCGGCGCCGATGGCGCTCATCGTCGCGGTGATGGCCACGCCGTACGTGAGGACGGCCAGCCCGACGACGCCGACCCCGTACTCGGGGAACAGGGTCGCCGCGAACACCATCATCGACACCGGCGGCGAGAGGGTAAACAGCGCGCCGACCAGCCCGGTCTTGAGGTAGGCGCGGGTGTCGTGGGCGTGGTTCGCCGGGTCCAGGCCCGGGAGACTGATGTGGGGGTGGCTGTGGCTCCGGTCGCCGTGGTCGTGTTCGTCGGTCCGGACGACGCTGCGCAGGCCGCCAAGCGCCATCGTGGCGCCCAGCAGGCCGAGGACGACGCCGACCCCGACGGTGCCGACGGCGTCGAACACCGGTGGGAACTCGGTCTGCCCCAGCACCGCGTAGGCGACGGCGAGCCACGCCACGACCAGGGCGACGTGGCCGAGGCTGAAACACGCGCCGACCAGCGCCGAGAGCCGCGAATCGCCGTACTCGCTGGTCAGCGAGGAGATGCCGGCGACGTGGTCCGGTTCGATGGCGTGGGTGACGCCCAGTACTCCCGCGGTGGTCAGTGCGCCGGCGACGGTGAGACTCATTGCCCGAATATCTGCGGTGATTGACCTGAAACTTTCCGTTCCCGCCGGACAGCGGCTGGTTCACACCTCGTTCAGTCACCCCCTGTGTCTCCGCCGGCCCCCTCTCACACAGAAACGCGGGGACTCTTGCCCCGCCGGCTCCACCGCCCGGTATGGACGTCGTCTCACTCACCGAGGAGCTCGTCGCGATTCCGAGCCACGACGACGAGACGGCCGCCGGCGACTTCGTCACGACGTGGCTCCGGGACCACACCGACGCCGCCGTCACCCGCGACGACCACGGGAACGTCATCGCTCGCAAGGGGTCGGGCGAGCGGTCGCTCGCCCTGGTCGGCCACCACGACGTGGTGCCCCCCGACGAGTCCCAGGTCGACGGCGGCGAGTACGTGGTCGAGCACCGCGAGACCACGGAACGCGCGAACGGGAGCGAAACGACACGCGGGCGCCTCCACGGCCGGGGCACCGCGGACATGAAGGGGTCGCTCGCGGCGGCGATGCTCGCGTTCGCCGACGCGGAGCCGACCGACGGCGAACTCGTCTTCGCCTCCTTCGCCGGGGAGGAGCAGGGCGGGGTCGGCTGTCAGGCCGCCATCGAGGACGGCTTCGAAGTCGACTACGCCGTCGTCGGGGAGGGGTCGACGGGCTACTCCGCGCCGGGCGTGACCGACGTGGCCGTCGCCCACAAGGGCCGCCGGGGCTCGACCGTCGTCGCCGAGGGCGAAGCGGCCCACGCGAGCGAGGTCGAGGCCGGCGAGAACGCCATCTACCGGGCGACCGACGCGGTCGATATCGTCCGGGACCTCGACTTCCCGACGACCGAGGTGCTGGGCCACGAGCTACGGGGGAGCGTCGCCGTCACGGAAATCGACGGCGGCTCGGCCTGGAACGTCGTCCCCGAACGCTGTGAGGCGACCGTCGACGAGCGCACGGTGCCGGGCGAACGCGCGCCGCTCTCCCGGGTCGAGACTATCGACGGGGTCACCTGGCGGGTCGACCAGGACCTCCCGCCGATGGCCTGTGGCGACGCCGACTTCGCCGACGCGGTGCTGGAGGCCGCCGCCAGGGCCCAGGACGGAACCCCCGCCCACGTCGTCAAGCCCCACGCCACCGACGCCGGCTGGCTCGGCGCCGCGGGCACCGACTGCGTCGTCGTCGGCGCCGCCGAGCCCGGCGAGGCACACACCGCCGACGAGAGCGCCGACATCGAGGTTCTGGAGCGCTGTCGGCGCATCTACGACGGCGCCGTCACCGAGTGGCTGGGCTGACCGGCCGGTCGCGGCGACACGCCGCGCCGAACTGTACACCACCCGACATTATTTCCGCGGCCGCTCGCAACCGTTGCTGTATGCGCTTGTCGGACGCCACACGGTCGCCAGTCACTCGCCGGGCCCTGCTCGGTAGCGTGGCCGGGGCCGCTGCCGGAATCACCGGCGTGGCCGGGACTGCGAGCGCCGACCAGTCGGCGACCGCGACGGTCATGACACAGAACGCGTATCTCGGCTTCGACGTCGCGGAGCTGTTGGGGGCGGAGTCGCTGTCCGAGGTCCGCGAGGTGACCGGCGGGTTCCTCGCCGATATCGAGCCCGAACTGTACGCGGCCCGCGCCGAGCGTATCGCCGCGGCCGTCGAGACCGCCGACGCGGACGTGGTCGCGCTGCAGGAGGCGGTGTTGCTTCGACGCCAGCGACCGGGCGATTACGGGACGGAGTCCAGTTCAGCGGCCACCGACGTGGTCGTCGACCTCCTCGATTTGATACGGACGGCGCTGGCCGAGCGGGGGCTCGACTACACCGTCGCCGCCGAGTCGGTGGCCAACGACTTCGAGCTGCCCGCCGAGACCGACGGCGGTCCCGCTGACCTCCGTATCACCGACCGGGACGCCCTCCTCGTCCGGAGCGACCTCGACACCGCCGACCCCGTGTCGGGGACCTACGACGCCGCGCTGGCGCTCCCGATTCCGGACAGCGACCGGACGCTGACTATCACCCGCGGCTACAGCGCGGTCGACGTGACCGTCGGCGGCGTCGAGGTACGGGCCGTCTCGACGCATCTGGAGTCGGCCCTGTCCCAGTACCGACGCCGACAGGCCCGGGAACTGCTCGACGCGCTCCCGGCAGAGGGCCCGGTGGTCGTCGGCGGGGACTTCAACAGCGCTCCCGGCGAGACGACGTACGACCTGCTGACCGACTCGCTGCGCGACCCCTACGACGGGCTCCAATCCGAGGCGGGCGGCGCTACCTGCTGTCAGGCCAAGGACCTGCAGAACGACGAGTCGCTGCTCGACCGCCGCATCGACGCCGTGCTGTACCGCGGGCCGGTCACGCCGACGGCCATCGACCGCGTCGGCGACCGGCCCGGCGACCGCACCGCGGTCGAGGTCGACGGCGAGACGGTCCGGGCGTGGCCGTCGGACCACGCTGGCGTCGTCGGGACCTTCGACCTGTCGGGGCCCCCGGCAACTTCGGCCACCCCGTCACCGACGGCGAGGGACTCCACGGCGACGACGGCGACCGATGGGACCGCGTCGCCCGCGGCGGGCGCGTCGGGCCCCGGATTCAGCACCGGCTCGGCGCTTCTCGGTCTGGTACTGGGCGCCGGTGCGTGGCTGCGGCGCCGGTGACGGAGGTCGCTGTCGCCGCCCGGTCGGCTCATACGGAGTAGCGTAGCGATTACCGGTAGCCGCCGACCCCGAGCCGGCGGTATCCGGAAATAAGCTACAGCAAACCGTATCAGTCGTCGGCGAGACTGCCGGGCCGGCGGGGCTCGGTGTTGTGCTCGACCAGGTCCTGGCCGATTCCGAGCGCCTGGTTGGTCCGCTGGACGCTCGTCTCAGCGCTCGTCGTCCGTCCACAGACCGCCCGAATCGCGTCGACGTTCTCGGGGACGACGTCGGCTTCCTGGTGAATCGCCTGGAAACAGTAGAGGTCCCCGTCCTCGACCGTGACCGACTCGGCCCAGATGCAGTTCTCCCAGATGTCACCGCGCGCGCGGCCCGTGTCGCGAGTGTACTCCTTGAGCTTCCCCGCCCCGTCGATATCCAGATGCTCCGGGAGCAAGAACAGCCGCGACTCCCGGGCCAGAACGTCCCGGACTTCGTCGGCGGTGGGGTCGGCGTCGAGCGTGACGTTGACGCTGTGGGTGTGCATCTGCGTCGTCGGCACTTTCATCCCCATCGTGTCGATATCGATGTCGGGGAACACCGTCTCCACGTCCGGCCCGTGGTGGGACGGAATCTCGACCGGGTCGGGCAGCGTGTCGTTTATCGGCCCCCGCCCCGTGTCGCCGGGGTCGCCGCCGCGGCGGACGAGCGTGACGCGGGCCTTCTCGATGCCGAACTGCTCGCGAATCGGGGCGAACAGCCGCGAGAGCCCCGTCGTGTTACAGGAGACCACGCGGGCGGAGTCCGCGCCGACCGCCCGCTCGTAGTTGGCCCGGGCGTTGAAGCTCACCTCGGCCACGTCGGCGTCCTCGCCGCCCTGGAAGAGCGCCGGCGTCTCGTACTCGCTGTAGAGGTCGGCGTACGTCGCGCCGACGCCGCTGGGCGTCGCATCGACGACGACGTCGCTTTCCTCGACGAGGTCGGCGACCACGCCCTGTGTCGGCACGTCGATGGCCTCGAACTGCGTCCGACTGTCCTCGTCGGCCGCGTAGAGGTCGTATCCGCGGTCGTCTGCCACGACCGCTTCGAAGTTCGGGGAGCGTTTCGTGACGCCGGCGACCGTCATATCCGGCTGTAGTCGAACCGCATCGGCGACCCGCTTGCCGATGGTTCCGAAGCCGTTGATGCCCACGTGGAGCATGGACGTGTGTTCTCGGGGATGTGGCATATTTGTTTCGTATTTCGACAATATTTTTTAACTCAAACTGTAGTAATCCTTCTGAAGCAGAAAACCCCGGCCGACCTCAGTACCGGGCGTCCCTGATAGCCGGGTCGAGGTCGTCGAACCGGGCGAGATAGCTATCGCGCTCGTCCCGCAGCGCGTCCAGCGTCGACTGTGGATCGGAGAGCGCGGTGGCGACGTCGAACTCGTCGATGTCCATTCCGGGGACGTCGCTCGGGACGGTGAGCCCCGTCGTCCCGTCGCGCTCCCAGTCGAGTGACTCCCGTGCGACGGTGCGCAACAGCGTCACCGTCTCTTCGACCCCGACGTCGAGGGGGCCGACGCTGCCGGTGTTCAACACGAAACAGTCGACGTCGAGGTCGGTTATCAGCTCGCGGAACCGGTTGCCCTCCTCGCCTTCCGACCCGATGATGAACGGGTTCGTCCCGACGACACGAATCGACTCCCCGGCAGCGCTCGGGTCGCCGGCGCTCGTCTGGACCGACTCGCCGAGCATGAACGCCACCGCGGCCTCCTCCGGCGTGAGCTTGGCAATCGGCGGCATCGCCGGGTTGCGCGTGATGAAGAATATCTGGTCGACCTCGGGCAGGTCGATGTCCGCTCCGGCGGAGGAGAGCCGCTCGCGCTGGATGATGGCCCGCCCGTTCGTCGTGTACCGGTCGCTGTCGAAATCGACCGCTCCGTCCCCGTCGACGTCGACGTTTTCCAGCACCGCCGACTCGTCGGTCACCGCGTCGTACATCGCGGGTTCGGTCTCGCTGTCGAGGCCGTGGGTCTTGACGAACAGCCCCTGCCCTTCGCTGCCGGCCACGGTCCCGTCGGGGCCCAGCGCACAGACGTCATCCTGCAGCATCGTCGCGCCCTCGGGCTCGTCGAGCCACAGCCCGTGGGCGGTCAGCGTGGACTTGCCGGTCCCCGAGAGCCCGAGAAACAGCTGGCCGACGGTTTCGAGCCCGTCGTCGGTCTCCAGCTCGACCCGCTTGCTCCCCGCGTGGAGGCCGAGCCCGCCCTGTCGCTTCGCGTAGTACATGAACAGCCTGAGAAACGACTTCTTGGCTTCGCCGGTGTAGTCGCTACCGACGACGGCGGTGAACCCCTCGTCCGGGAAGACGCGGACGCCGACTTCCTCCCGGTCCGGGAGCTGGACGGTGTGGAAGTCCGGCTCGCGCTCGCCCTCGACGGGTTCGAAGAGCTTCGCCCACCCCAGCGCGATGCGGCTGTGCGCTTTGGGCACGTAGTAGCGGCAGACGTACGTGTGGTCGGGATGGCGACCCATCTGTCGGTCCAGGCAGACGAGCTCCCTGTCGTCGAGGTCCGAGAGGGCGCCGTCGACGAGCTCGTAGTCCGCCGCGTCGAACTCGTGGTCGACGGTGTTTTTCGTCCGCTCGGCGTTCCGTGACCGCTCCCGGCTCACGTACGACGGCGAGCCGAATTCGGTCGTCGTCTCGTGATGCCGCGAGAACTCCCGTAGTTGCTCCAACGACGGATTGTACGCCACGTTATCGGCCGTCTCCGGGTCTGGCAATGCAGCCACGTAGTCCGAGGCTGGCACCGATGGCTGTTGCATCCGTACGAGAGGGGCCGCTCCCTATACTAATAAGATTGATAGGACTGTGATAGTAGTAAACATCTACAGCGACTCGGAATATAACGAAAGAAAATTCAATATGCGGCCGGAACGGCCGGGAAAATTCTACGATTGAACAGGGCGGATACGGACGACAGCGGCCTTCGCTCCGGTCGCGCCGGTGGCTCAGAGGCGGCTATTCGGGCACAGCACCACTCCCGGGCGGTACATGCTGTCGGCTGTACCACCGGCGGGCGAGAACATTACCAGTACAGCCGACAGTTTCAGCTATCCGGGGTCCACTCGCCGCCGACCCGGTCGACGCCCATCATCGCGTCCCCGGGGTGTTCGGTGAACACGACTTTCATGTTCTCGTCCGGGATGTCGAACTCGTCGGCCGCGTACTCCATCGTGGCGAGCGCGAACGCGCGTTTCCGGTCGACGGACCGGCCCTGCCGGATTTCGGCGTCGAGAAAGAGCAAGGGCCCGTCGACGGCCCGCCCGAGATGCATCTCCGCCGAGTCACGTTCTCGGATAGTGACCGCGACGTGGCCGCTGGTCGTCCGCATCTCCGTCGTGTAGAGCTCCGTCACCCGTTCGGCGAACGAGGTTTTCTCCGCCGCCGATAGCGACCGTGCGATGTCGAACTGTAACAACGGCATACCCACAGTCGCGTCGAGAGCGGCTTTTACCTTCCCTCTCTGTCTGCCCATGCCGTGGTCGATACCCGCGAGACTGCACGACCGACGCCGCCAAGGGGGCCCTCGCCGCCCGCCACTCCAAGCAACACCATTTAAATCGTGGCTTCACTTACTGCAGGTTGATTGGGTATCTCGCACATGCGTCTGGATCCCTGGCTGACAGGCGGTTTGTGGCCTGTAACACCTCGGTGGTGGTACTGTGGCGACAGATGACTCCAACCCCGTCGACTACGCGGACATAGATGACATCTCGCCGGCGGCGTGGCGACTGCTCCGGGTCGCTGCCGGCTACGAGCAGCGGGGCGTCGAACGGGAGGTCGACGACCTCATGCAGGCGCACCTCTCGATGCTCGAAAACGGAACGCGCGGCCTGTCACAGTCCCGCCGCCAGGTCCTGTTCGAGCTGTACACCGCTGACCTCAGCAGGGCCCAGGTCGAGGCGTTAGTTACCAACTTCTAGTAACATAACCATTCATAATTCATGTTCCTCCACAAAGCTTAATAGCCGCGACTGGAGATTACGGCTGTATCAATGATACACCGCAATCTGAGCGAGGCACAGCAACGATTAGTGAAATTCGCCATCGCTTCTCTCGGGGCGATACTCATCGCGGCCGCCCCGTCTCCGTCCGGGCTCTCGCTGGCCGGACAGTACACGCTGTCGACGATGTTCTTCGCCGGGTTCCTGTGGGTGACGGGGGCGCTGCCGCTGGCCGTGACGGCGCTGTCTATCCCGGTGTTGCTCACCGCCACCGGCGTCTACGACGACATGGACGCGGCCCTTACGGGGTTTGCCGACCATCTCATCTTCCTGTTCATGGCCGGCTTTATGCTGGCAAACGCCCTCCAGAAGTACGACATCGACCGCCGGATTGCGCTGTACACCATGGCGAAGATGGGGAGTTCACCGCGTCGCCTGATCGGTGCCGTCATGATCTCCACTGCGGGGCTGTCGATGTGGGTCTCGAACACGGCGACCACCGCCATGATGACGCCCATCGCCGTCGGCGTCCTCACACAGGTGCTCGGCAGTGAGAGTGTCGCAGCCGTCGGGGACGAGTCCCCGGACGACGCCGCCTCGGGGGCGATGACGGACGGCGGGTTCGGAACCGCCGGCATCGAAACCGCGGACGACTTCACCAACATGCAGATCGGGATGTTGCTCGGGACGGCCTACGCCGCCAGTATCGGCGGCGTCGGGACGATAATCGGCACCCCGCCCAACGCCGTGCTCGTCGGGCAACTCAATGCGATCCTGAACTACGAGATCGGCTTTGCCGACT
Organism: Haloarcula laminariae; assembly: GCF_025457605.1. Taxonomy (NCBI): domain Archaea; kingdom Methanobacteriati; phylum Methanobacteriota; class Halobacteria; order Halobacteriales; family Haloarculaceae; genus Haloarcula; species Haloarcula laminariae. The sequence goes on from NZ_JAMZFY010000001.1 coordinate 416,266, forward strand.
GGCTGCTCATCGGGCTGCCAGTGGTCTTCGTCACCTTGCCCATCGTCTGGTATCTCCTCACCTTCGTCCTGTACCCGCCACAGATCGACAACGTCGACGAGGCACAGGCACAGGCCCAGGCGTACCTCGACGAGGAGGACGATCTCGACCCGCGAGGTCGCCGCGTCGCGGTCATCTTCGGCGTCACGGCCGGTCTCTGGGTGCTGGGCGGTCTCGGGACGTTCCTGGAGCCGTATCTGCCGAGTGCGTGGATGACCACGCTCTTCGGCGGTAGCGGGATGACGGTGTTCGGACTCGAAGGCCATCAGGGCATCCTCTACTACGTGATGGTCGGTGTGATGGCCATCCCCGCGCTCGTGCTGGCCGACACCATGGAGTGGGACGAACTCGTCGACATCGACTGGGGGACGCTCCTGCTGTTCGGCGGTGGTATCGCGCTGGCCGATGCGCTGGCGAACACCGGCACGACGGAGTGGATCGCCAACACGGTGTTCAGCGGGCTCACCGGGATGCCGATCGTGCTCATCATCGCCGCCGTCGTGCTCCTGGTCGTGTTCCTGACCGAGATGACCTCGAACACCGCGACGGCGACCATCCTCGCGCCGATACTCATCGGCCTCGGAAGCGTCTTCGCGGCCACCGTCGGCCTGACGGAGTTCAAGACGGCCATCTTCCTCTCGGTCGCCGGCACGATTGCGGCCAGCTTCGCGTTCGCGCTCCCCGTGGCGACCCCGCCGAACGCTATCGTCTTCGGGAGCGGGTACATCAAGCAAAGCCACATGTTGCGAACCGGCATCATCCTCAACATCCTCATGACGGCGGTGCTGACGGGGCTTATCTGGCTCCTGTTTACCTTCGTCTGGCCGATGTTCCTCTGGTGATACGACGATAGCTATCCGATATGAACCAGTACCGAACGATTTCGCTCGTCTTCCTGTGGCAACTCGCCGCGAGTATCTGTTACTACGCTGTCTTCGCCGCCACGCCGTTTCTCCGCGACGAGTTCGGGCTCACCGGGACGACGGTCGGTCTCGTCGTCACGGTGCTCACGCTCGGGTACGCGGTGTTTCTCCTCCCGCTGGGCGCGGTCACGGACCGCTACGGCGAACACAAGGTCCTCACGGTCGGGCTTCTCGGCCTCGCTGGGGGCGCGTTGCTCGTCCCGCTCGCGGGTACGTACGCGGTGCTCCTGGGGAGCGTCTTCGTCCTCGGCGCTCTGTACGGGACGGCGATACCGGGCACGAACAAGGCGATATTCGGCAACGTCCCCGTCGGTCGGCAGAACCTCGCGACCGGAATCAAGCAGGTCGGCGTCACGGCGGGCAGCGGCGTCAGCGCGGTGCTGCTGACGAACGTGGCCGCGGTTCTGTCCTGGGAGGCCGGGTTCCACGCCGCCGCGGTGCTCGCCGTCGCGGTCGCGCTGCTCTTTGCGCTCGTCTACACTCCCGCGACGACGGACCGAGCGACGGAGTTCCCCGACTTCCGCGTCCTGTTTCGAAACCGGGCGTACCGGTCGCTCTGTCTCGCCGGGTGGTTCCTCGGCGCCGCGCTGTTTACCACCGTGGGCTACACGATAATCTACCTCGAGGAGTCCATCGGCCTGTCGGTCGCACTCAGCGGGCTCGTCCTCGCCGGGCTACAGGTGTCCGGGAGCGCGGGCCGCATCGTCACCGGCTGGCTGAGCGACGCGCTGCCCGGCGACCCGCGCCGACGTATCGGGGGGATTCTCCTCGCCCAGGCGCTCGGGAGCGCCGTGCTGTTCGTGACCGTCGCATTCGTCGACCAGCGGCTCGCGGCTATCGTGGCGTTCGTCACCCTGGGATTCTTCATTCTGGGCTTTACCGGCGTCTACTACTCCTGTATGGCGACGATCGTCCCCAACGAGAAGATGGGCGGTGCGACGGCCGGCGGCCAGTTGGCACTCACGTCCGGGGCGCTGCTCGCACCGCCGGCCTTTGGCTTTCTCGGGGAGTCTATCGGCTACCGAGCGAGCTGGCTGTTGCTCGCCGGCATGACGGCTCTCTCCTCTGTTTTCGTCGTCCGAGTCGTTCGCACACCCGAACCGAACGCCGCTGAGTGCGGCGACACGCCCTCCTGCAGCAGTTCGTCCGATGACTGATACGGCTCGGCGTGGTAACCGCCGGCTGGAAACGACGATAGCGGAACGAAACTACGGCAACCGATTTGTGGACCCGATTCACAACGGAGACAAACACAATGACACTCGAAGAAGACGCACTCGACTATCACCGGCGGCCGCCGTCGGGCAAGGTAGAGATCTCGACGACCAAATCGACGAGCACGCAGCGGGACCTCTCGCTGGCGTACTCGCCGGGCGTCGCGGCGCCCTGCCGGGAAATAGACGAGGACGGGACCCGGGCGTACGACTACACGGCGAAGGGGAACCTCGTCGGCGTCGTCTCGAACGGGTCTGCCGTCCTGGGGCTCGGCGACATCGGCGCGCAGGCGTCGAAGCCGGTGATGGAGGGCAAGGGCGTCCTGTTCAAACGGTTCGCCGACATCGACGTCTTCGACATCGAACTGGAGCTAGACGACCCCGACGCGTTCGTCCAGGCGGTGGCGGGCATGGGGTCGACCTTCGGCGGCATCAACCTCGAAGACATCAGCGCGCCCGACTGCTTCGAGATAGAACAGCGCTTGCGCGAGCAGATGGACATCCCCGTCTTCCACGACGACCAGCACGGGACCGCAATAATCTCGGGCGCGGCGCTGCTCAACGCGGTCGAAATCACCGGGAAAGAGCTGTCGGACCTGCAGGTCACGTTCGCCGGAGCAGGCGCGGCCGCGACGGCGACGGCCCGGTTCTACGTCTCGCTCGGGATTCCGCGCGAGAACATCACGATGTGTGACGAACACGGGATTCTCTCCGAGCGACGCGCCCGCGCCGACGAGCTCAGCGAGTACACCGAGCCGTTCGCACAGGGCGTCGACGACGGGGCGCTCGCGGACGCGATGGCCGGCGCGGACGTCTTCGTCGGGCTCTCGGTGGGCGGCATCGTCAGCCCCGAGATGGTCCGGTCGATGGCCGGAGACCCAGTCATCTTCGCCATGGCTAACCCGGACCCCGAAATCGAGTACGAGACGGCGAAATCGGCCCGCGACGACACCGTCATCATGGCGACGGGGCGCTCGGACTACCCCAACCAGGTCAACAACGTCCTCGGCTTCCCGTTCATCTTCCGCGGCGCGCTCGACGCCCGTGCCACCGAAATCAACGAGCCGATGAAACGAGCGGCGGCGGAGGCGCTCGCGGACCTCGCCCAGCAGGACGTCCCCGACGCGGTGGTCAAGGCCTACGACGACGACGTGTTGCAGTTCGGCCCCGACTACCTCATCCCGAAACCGCTCGACCAGCGGGTCCTCTACGAGGTGACGCCGGCCGTCGCGGAGGCGGCGATGGAGAGCGGCGTCGCGCGCCGCGAGCTCGACCTCGACGACTACCGCGAGCAGCTGGAGGCCCGGCTCGGGAAGTCCCGGGAGATGATGCGGGTCGTCCTGAACAAGGCGAAGTCGGACCCGAAACGCGTCGCCCTCGCCGAGGGGGAAAACGAGCGGATAATCCGGGCGGCGAGCCAGATGACCGACGAGGGCATCGCCGACCCCGTCCTCGTCGGCGACGAGTCGGAGATTCAGCGGACTGTCGACGAGCTCGGCCTGGACTTCGACGCGGCCGTCGCCGACCCGAGCGACGCCGAGTGGGACCACTACGCCGAGGAGCTCCACCGGCGCCGTCGGCGGAAGGGACTCACGCAGGGGGAGGCGGCCGAACTCGTCAGCAGCGACCCGGACTACTTCGCCAGTATGATGGTCGAGATGGACGACGCGGACGCGATGCTCAGCGGGCTGACCCATCAGTACCCGTCCGCACTGCGGCCGCCCCTGGAGGTCATCGGCACCGCCGACGACGCCGACTACGCCGCCGGCGTCTACATGCTCACCTTCAGGAACCGGGTCATCTTCTGTGCGGACACGACCGTGAACCTCGACCCCTCCGCCGAGGTGCTCGCGGAGGTGACCAAACACACCGCGGAGCTGGCCCGCCGGTTCAACGTCGAACCGCGCGCGGCGCTGCTCTCGTACTCGGACTTCGGCAGCGTCGACAACGACGGCGTCGCGAAACCGCGAAACGCCGTCTCGATGCTCCGCGAGGACCCGCAGGCCGACTTCGACGTCGACGGCGAGATGCAGGCCGACACCGCCGTCGTCGAGGAGATGCTCGCCGGCACCTACGGCTTTGCCGACCTCGACGGGCCCGCGAACGTCCTCATCTTCCCGAACCTCGAAGCCGGCAACATCGGCTACAAGCTGCTTCAGCGGCTCGGCGGCGCGGAGGCCATCGGCCCGATGCTCGTCGGGATGGACAAGCCGGCCCACGTCCTCCAGCGCGGCGACGAGGTCAAGGACATCGTCAACCTCGCCGGCGTCGCCGTCGCCGACGCGCAACAGCGGGACAGCGACGAATAGCTCCGCCCCGGAGACTGTCGCGCCGGTAGTCACGAACGGCGGTCCGGATGCGCGCGGAATTCCCCGCTCTGCGGGCCAGCGAGCGGAGATACCGGTACGTTTACAATCGGAGGTGTGTATCAATGATACATGGCGCTCGAAACGGTACTCCTCGTCGGTCGGCCCGGTGACGAGGGGCACGGCACGAAGCTCGCAGAGGCGGCAACTGACATCGCGAAGCCGGCGAACGCTCGCGTCATCGTCGGCCAGATATTCACCGACGACGAGTACGAGAACGCGCTCGCCAGCCTGGGTCTCACGGACGAAGTCGGGGACCTGTCCGCGGAGATAGCGCGCGAACACGGGATATTCAGCTCGATGACCGCCGAGCTCGACGAGGCGGGCGTCGACTACGAACTGCGAACGGCCGTCGGCCAACACGCAAACAGCATCGTCGACATGGCGGCCGACGCGGACCTCGTCATCATCGGCGGCGCGAAGCGGTCGCCGGCGGGGAAAGCCGTCTTCGGGTCGTCGACCCAGGACGTCCTCCTCGAAGCGCCCTGTCCGGTAGTGTTCGTCCGGCGAGAATGACCGGCGTCGTGCTCCGACCGCCCGCCCCCCATGGCAGCTGACGACCTGGAGGCGGCGCTGGACGGGGTCATCGCGCGGTTCGACCTCGGCGAGTACGAGATAACGGCGTATCTGGCGGTCCTCCAGCACGGGGAGCTGACCGCGTCGGAGATAGCCGAGCGGACAGACATTCCCCAGCCGCGGGTGTACGACACCGTCCGGAGCCTGGGCGATGTCGGCCTGGTCGAACTCAAGGAGGCCCGGCCGATGAAGGTCCTCGCTATCGACCCGCGGGAGGCGTTTGCCGACTTTCAGGCGTCGCTGGACGAGCTGGTCGAGGGCCTCTCGGCGCGCTACACCGCCCCCGCCAGGGAACCCGAAGCCGTCTCGCTCGTCAAGTCCCGTCCCACCATCCTCCGCTATCTGGAGGACATCGTCGACGCCGCCGAGTACGAACTCCAGCTGTCGCTGACGCCCGCTCTGCTCGCCCGCTTCGAGGGCGCGCTACGGCGTCGGGAGGACGACGGCATCGCCACGGAAATCCTGCTGTCGCCGGCCGCCGACGCGCCCGACCCCGACACGTTCGATTACGATGCCGTGGCGACCACGGTGAAGGGGCGCCGGGGCATCACGACGCCGGTGGTGGCCGTCGCCGACGGGGACTACTCGATGTACGCCACCCGTGAGTCGGTTCGGGGCGACAACGACCGGTACGGCGTCGTCTTCAACCGGACGGAGCTCGGCTTTCTCGTCTCGGCCTTCCTCAACACCGTCCTCTGGACGACGGCGGAGACCATCGCAAGCGACGGGTCCGAACTCCCGTTTCCGCGGCGCTACGGCACCATCCGTCGGTGTATCTCCGACCTGGCCGCGCTGGAGGGGGAGTTCCACGCGACCATCGAGGGGCGAAACGTCGCGACCGGCGACGACTGGGTCGTCGAAGGGCGGGTCGGAACGGTCTCGTTCGGTCCCAATCGGTCGGTGGCGACGCTGGTCGTCGAGACCGAGGACGGGCCGGTCGACGTGGGCGGGCAGGTCGCCGCCTACGAGGACATCGAGGCCTACGAGATTCGGGTCGGTCGGGACGCGCCGCCGGGCGTGTAGCGCCCCCGACTCGCCACGTACTGACTCCGGGCCATCCGAAAAGTGAGACAGCAGTTTCGTGCCGCGGTCTTGCTTCGTGTATCCGCCGCGCCGTCATCGCGGACAGGTGGTCATGAACTGCCCGACAGCGTCTACGGGCCCACGCTTACCAACGCCGCCGGCTCCGCCGCGACGGACGCTCGGAGCCGGAAGACAGCACGGAGCCGAGACGACGCTTACTCGAGGTCGAAGCGGTCGAGGCGCATCACTTTGGCCCACGTCTCCGCGAAGTCGCGGACGAACTTCTCCTCCGCGTCGTCGGCGCTGTACGTCTCCGCGATAGCTCGAAGCCGGGAGTGAGAGCCGAAGATGAGGTCGATGCGGGTGGCCTCCCACTCGACTTCACCCGTGGCGCGGTCCCGACCCTCGTAGACGTTCTCCGAGACCTGCTCCCACTCCGTGTCCATGTCCAGCAGGTTCACGAAGAAGTCGTTGGTCAGCGTCCCCGGGCTGTCGGTGAAGACGCCGAAGTCCGAGCCCTGGTAGTTCGCGTCCAGGGCGCGCATCCCGCCGACGAGCACCGTCATCTCGGAGGGCGTCAGGTCCAGCAGGTCGGCCTTGTCGACCAGCAGCTCCTCGGGCGGCTGGTCGACGTCGTCCCGGATGTAGTTCCGGAACCCGTCGACCGCCGGCTTGAGCGCCTCGAAGGAGTCGGCGTCGGTCTGTTCGCTCGTGGCGTCCGTGCGTCCCGGGTCGAAGGGTATCGACACGTCGTAGCCGGCCTCGGCCGCCGCCTCCTCGACGGCCGCGTTACCGCCCAGCACGATGAGGTCCGCGAGCGAGACCTTCGTCTCGTCGTCCCGCGAGCCGTTGAACTCGGCCTGAATACCCTCCAGGGTCTCCAGGACGGTACGGAGCTGCTCGGGCTCGTTGACCTCCCAGTTCCGCTGTGGTTCGAGACGGATGCGGGCGCCGTTCGCGCCGCCGCGCTTGTCGCTGTCGCGGTACGTCGAGGCGGCCGCCCAGGCGGTCTTGACGAGCTGTGGACCGGTCAGGTCCGAGTCGAGGATATCGGACTTGAGGCGCTCGGCCTCCGCTTCCCCGATGAGGTCGTAGTCGGCGTCGGGCAGCGGGTCCTGCCACAGCATCTCCTCCTCCGGGACCTCGGGACCGAGGAACCGGGAGGGCGGGCCCATGTCGCGGTGGGTCAGCTTGTACCAGGCCTTCGCGAAGTTCATCCCGAACTCCATCGGGTTCTCCTGGAACTCCTCGATTATCTCGCGGTAGTCCGGGTCGCGCTTCAGCGCCACGTCGGTCGTGAGCATCATCGGCGTGACCGACTCCTCGTCGTCGTGGGCGTCCGGCGCGGCGCCTTTCAGCTCCTCGTCGACCGGTATCCACTGCCAGGCGCCGCCGGGGCCCTTCTGGGCCGCCCACTCGTACTCCAGCAGGTTGTCGATGTAGCCCATGTCCCAGTCGGTCGGCGAGGACGTCCAGGGGCCCTCGATGCCGCTGGTGATGGTGTCGCCACCCTTCCCGGAGCCGTGGTCGTTCTCCCAGCCCAGCCCCTGGGCCTCGATGGGCGCCGCCTCCGGCTCGGGACCGAGGTGCTCGTCGGGATCGTCCGCGCCGTGGACTTTCCCGAAGGTGTGGCCGCCGGCGATGAGCGCGGCCGTCTCCTTGTCGTTCATCGCCATCCGGGAGAACGTCTCGCGGATGTTCTTCGCCGACAGCTCCGGGTCGGGGTTCCCGTCGGGACCCTCCGGGTTCACGTAGATGAGCCCCATCACGGAGGCGCCGAGCCCCTTCTCTATCTCACCGGGCTCGTCGAATCGCTCCTGGGTGTCCATCTCGGTCTCGGGCCCCCAGTAGACCGACTCGTCGGGCTCGAAGTCGTCCTCGCGGCCGCCGGCGTAGCCGAACGTCTTGAACCCCATCGACTCGATGGCGACGTTCCCCGCAAGAATCATCAGGTCGGCCCAGGAGAGCTTGCGGCCGTACTTCTGTTTGATGGGCAGGAGCAGTCGGCGCGCCTTGTCGAGGTTCGCGTTGTCGGGCCAGCTGTTCAGCGGCGCGAAGCGCTGTTGGCCGCCGGCCGCGCCGCCGCGGCCGTCGGCGGTGCGATACGTGCCGGCGCTGTGCCACGCCATCCGGATGAAAAGCGGCCCGTAGTGGCCGTAGTCGGCCGGCCACCAGTCCTTGGAGTCCGTCATCAGCTCTTCGAGGTCCGCTTTCACCTCGTCGAGGTCGAGTTTCTGGAACTCCTCGGCGTAGTCGAAGTCGTCCATCGGCCCGGCGTCGCGGGCGTTCTGGTCGAGGATGTCGAGGCTCAGCTGGTTCGGCCACCACTCGTGGTTGGACCTGGTCACGCGAGGAATCCATCGCTTTAGACTATTAAAGTTATTCAAACGCGAATGATATTGTTCTCAGTTCCAAACAATTCTTTATCCATATGGAAAACAACTTCTCCAGTATCGGTCTACAGACCGGGGCAGTTCGTCTCCGGCCGAGCTGTGTCCTGGACTCCGTAGGGAGCCGGCTGTCGGAAGTCTTTCCGGCGGCAACGCGTCTATAGGCGTGCCAGTCTAACGCCCCGCCATGGCAACGACGACCGAGACCTACGAGCAGTTCCTGGAGCACGTCCGACAGCTCCACTACGTCTCCGACGCCGGCAGCGTCCTCCAGTGGGACCAGCAGGTGATGATGCCGAGCGGCGGGACGCCCGCCCGCGCCAAACAGTCCTCCGCCCTCTCGACGCTGCACCACGACCTGTTGACCGACGACCAGTTGGGCGAGTGGCTGGACGAACTCGACGGGGCCGACCTCGACGCCGAGCAGGCGGCCGTCGTCCGCGAGGTCCGCCGGGACCACGAGCGGGCCGTGCGAGTCCCCTCTGACCTCGTCGAGCGCATCTCGGAGGCCTCCTCGAACGCCCTTCCCGTGTGGGAGGAGGCCAAGGCCGAGGACGACTTCGAGATGTTCGCCGACACGCTCGAAGAGATGGTCGAGCTCCGGCGGGAGTACGCCGCCGCCATCGACCCCGACCGGGACCCCTACGAGGTCCTCTTCGAGGAGTACGAACCCTATCTCGGTGTCGACACCGCCGAGCAGGTCCTCACCACGCTGCGGGACGCGCTCGTTCCGCTCGTCGACGACATCGCCGACAGCGACGCGACGCTGGCCGACCCCTTCGAGGGGACCTACGACGACGACACCCAGCAGGCCCTCGTCGAGGACGCGCTGGACACGCTGGGATACGACTGGGACCACGGCCGGCTGGACACCGCGCCACACCCGTTCTCGACGGGGACGCAGTTCGACGCCCGCGTCACCACCCGGTTCAAGCCCGACGACCCGATTGACGCCGTCGGCTCGACCGTCCACGAGTTCGGCCACGCCACCTACACGCTCGGGCTCCCCCGCGAGGCGTACGGCACCCCGCTTGGCGACAACCGGGACCTCTCGGTCCACGAGTCCCAGTCCCGCTTCTGGGAGAACCACATCGGCCGAACCGAGGCGTTCTGGGACCACTTCGCCGACACGGCCAACGGCCACCTCGGTACCGACGCGACGCCGCGGGAGTTCTACGAGGCCGCCAACACCGTCCACCCGGACAACCTGATTCGCGTCGAGGCGGACGAACTCACCTACCACATGCACATCGTGTTGCGCTTCGAAATCGAGCGCGACCTGATTCGGGGCGACCTGGCCGTCGAGGACGTGCCCGCGGTCTGGAACGAGAAGATGGAGGAGTACCTCGGCGTCCGCCCGGAGACCGACGCGGCGGGCTGTCTGCAGGACATCCACTGGACCAACGGCGCCATCGGCTACTTCCCCACCTACACGCTCGGCTCGGTGCTGGCCGCCCAGCTGGACCACCACCTCCGGGCCGACGTGGGCGACGTGGACGCGCTCGTCCGCGAGGGCGACTTCGACCCGATTCACGACTGGCTCACCGAGAACGTCCACCGCCACGGCGCCCGCTACGAGACCGACGACCTCGTCCGGGAGGCCACCGGCGAGCCGTTCACCGCCGACCACTTCTTCGACTACGCCGACGCGAAGTACCGCGACCTCTACGACTGCTGATACGATTCCCCGGCCCGGTTTTCAGAACTGATTCCAGTAGGCACACTGCTTTTTATGTAGTCCCGCATTGGCAGTCATATCATGGCCAGAACGGACCCCGAGACAACGGGCGTCTCAGGAAGCGCCGACATCGACGACGATATCGACGCCGACATTCAGGACGATATCGCCGAGAACATCGACAAGCAGGCCGGCTACGACCACGAGAGCGCCAGCGAGATACAGACGCTGCTGGCCGAACTCGAGAACTCCTCGGTCGATATCGCTCGGGAGACGGCCGACATCCGCGAGCAGACGGCCGAACAGTACGAGGGGATGTCCGAGGTCGCAAGCGAGGTGTCGAACCTCTCGGCCTCCGTCGAGGAGATCGCCTCCTCCGCCGAGGAGGTGTCGGCGGCGACCCGCGAGGCGACCGAACTGGCCGAGCGGGGCCAGGAAAACGCCGACGACGTCCACGACGCGATGGAGGCCATCCAGGGGGCCGCCGACAGCGTCGCCCAGGACGTCCGCACCATCCAGCAGAGCGTCCGGGAGATAGACGAGATAGTCGAGGTCATCAACGACATCGCCGACCAGACGAACATGCTGGCGCTGAACGCCTCCATCGAGGCCGCCCGCGCCGGCGAGGCCGGCGAGGGCTTTGCCGTCGTCGCCGACGAGGTCAAGTCCCTCGCCGAGGAGTCCCAGCAGCAGGCGACCGCCATCGAGGGGATGATAGACGGCATTCAGGACGACACCGAGAACGCCGTCGAGAGCCTCGAAACGAGCAACGAACAGATAGACGACGGCATCGAGACCGTCGAGGAGTCGACGGAGATACTCTCGGACATCGACGACGCCGTCCGCGAGGTAAATCACGGCATCGACGAGGTCGCGACCGCCACTGACGAGCAGGCCGCGTCCACCGAGGAAGTCGCCAGTATGGTCGACCAGGCGACCGACGTCGCCGAGGAAATCGCGGACTCGACGGCCGACATCGCCGACGAGGCCGAGGGCCAGACCGACCAGATAGCCGACATTAACAAGCAGATGGACGACCTCGTCGCGGACCTCCAGCGCAACAACTGAGTACACGACGCCGACCGCTCCCGCTCGGCCCTTCGACGTACGGCCGGTGTCACGACAGCAGGTCACGAGCGCGGGCCTGCGCTCGCGCCTGGTAGAGCCCGATACCTCCGACGAGACAGACGACGAGTCCGACGACGAAGGCCCCGGTTGCCTGCCCCGACCGGGTGTCTTCGAGGAACGCCTCCCCCGGCGCCTCGGGGTCGACGTACGCGGTCACCTCCTCACCGACGGCGTACGCCGACACCCGCTCCTGTGCGGTCGCGTTGTCGTAGTACTGGGGCCGGGAACTGTCCGGATAGAGCCTGTCAGAGCTGTAGCTGGTCCCCCGAAAGCGGTACTGGAACCGTACGGTCGGGACGTACGTGTCCCTGCCCCGGGACCCTTCGACCCGTTCGACACCGACGTCGGTGACCTCGGCGGTGACCGCTACGTTGCCGTCCAGCCTCGCGGAGTCAGCCAGATACGTGTAGGCCCCCACGCCGACGAAAGCGAGACCGAACAGCAGGACGACGACGCTCATCGCCGTCCCCGGCTTCGGCGGCCGGACGGGGGGCCGGCCGGAGCCGCCCTCGTCGGTCCCGCTGCTTGCCATGCACCGGATAGGCGGTCGCGGAAAATAAACCCCGGCGCCGGTCGTGCGGGGCCGCTGCCGACCCATCCAGTCGTTTATACCCCCCGATGGCCAAGACGCCGCTATGCGACCGGACCTGGACCCCGAACAGCTCGACCGCTACTCCCGACACATCATCATGGACGACGTGGGGCCGGCGGGGCAAGCGGCGCTGCTTGACACCGCCGTTCTGGTGGTCGGCGCCGGCGGGCTCGGGTCCCCCGTCCTGCAGTATCTCGCGGCCGCCGGCGTCGGCCGGCTGGGCATCGTCGACGACGACCGCGTCGAGCGGTCGAACCTCCAGCGCCAGGTCATCCACGGCGACAGCGACGTGGGCCGGCCGAAAGTCGAGAGCGCCCGCGAGTTCATCGCCGACCGCAACCCCGACGTGACCGTCGACAGCCACGAGCTGCGCTTCTCGGCCGACAACGCCGCCGACCTCGTCGACGACTACGACATCGTCGTCGACGCGTCCGACAACTTCGCCACCCGGTTCCTGGTCAACGACGCCTGCACGCTCGCCGGCGTCCCCTTCTCCCACGGGGCCGTCTTCCGCTTCGAGGGGCAGGTGACGACATTCACCGGCGACGGCCCCTGCTACCGGTGTCTGTTCCCGAAGGCCCCGCCCGCGGGCACGGTCCCGGACTGCTCGACGGCCGGCGTACTCGGGGTCCTCCCGGGGACCATCGGCTGTCTGCAGGCCACGGAGGTCTGCAAGCTCGCGCTGGACTACGGCGACTCGCTCGACGGCCGGCTGCTGGCCTTCGACGCCGGCTCGATGTCGGTCGACGAGGTCCCCATCGCGCCGAACCCGGACTGCCCGGTGTGTGGCGACGACCCCGCTATCGAGGCCGTCGCCGGGGCGAGTTACGACGGCCGCTGTGAGCTGTAGCCGGATTTCAGTCCCGATAACCGGACGCGGACGTTTAGGGCCGGGAGCACACAACGGCCGGTAGAGCCCGCGCAATGTCCGCCCTGCCTTCCCCGCTGACGACGCGGCTGCAACGCCCCGATTACGTCGACCTCGTCTTCGGTATCGTGTTCGTCTGGGGGACCGGCGACCTGTTTTCCACCTTCGCCGCACTGTACGTTACCGGCATCGGCGCCGAGGCGAACCCGCTGATACGGACGCTGCTCGCCCACGACCCGCTCCTGGTCGTGGCGCTGAAAGGCGCCGTGATGCTCGTCGTCGGGCTCACTCTCGTCAGATACCGGGCCGCCGTCGAGCGGCTCCCGCGCTGGCGGCTGTGGCTCGGCGGTCTCATCGGCGTCGGTACTGTGGTCGTGGCGCTCAACCTCTACGTGGCGGTCGCGGCCGCCGGGGTCTAGGCCCGCAGCGGCGCCAGCTCGACCACCGCGTCCCGCGGCGGCGCGTCGAACAGGTCGGGGTGACAGAGCGCCGCCAGGTATTCGAGCGTGTCGACCAGCCGCGGGCCCGACCGGTTGACGTAGTGGTGGCCGTCGACGACGTAGGCCCGCCCCTCCCGCACCGCCCGGAGGTCGTCGAACTCCGGCCGGTCGGCCACGTCGGCGAGGTTCTCGCGGGTCTGGTCGATGTCGAAGCCACACGGCGCGGCCACCAGCACGTCCGGGTCGTAGGCCGTCACTTCGGCCCACTCGCGGGGCCGGGAGTGTGCGCCGCGGTCGGCCATGCCGTACTCGCCGCCCGCTCGCTCGACCATCCCCGGAACCCAGTGGCCCGCGACCATCACCGGGTCCAGCCAGTCCAGCACGGCGACGCTGGGGGTCGAATCGGCGCGGGCGGCCGTCGTCTCGACGGCGGCCACCCGCTCGCGGAGGGTCGCCACGAGGTCGGTCGCCCGCTCGTCGCGGTCGATAGCCGCGCCGATGCGATGGATGCTCTCGAAGAGGTCCGCCAGGCTGTGGACGTCGAGCGTCAGCACCTCGGTGTCCAGCCCCAGCTCGGCGACGGCGTCGGCCACCAGCACGTGGTCGACGGCACAGACGTCACACACCCCCTGCGTGACGATTACGTCGGGGTCGAGCGCCGAGAGCGTCCCGCGGTCGACCGCATAGACGCCGTCGCCGTCCTCGGCCGCGGCGACCTGCTCGTTTATCTCGCTGCTTGAGGCCTCGGGGTCCACCCGTGAGCGGTTGACCGCGGGCTGCTCGCGGGCCGCCGGCGGGTAATCACACTCGTGTGACACCCCGACCGGCTCGACCCCGAGCGCGTAGACGATTTCCGTCGCGGACGGCAGGAGCGTGACGACGCGCATGGCCGTGGTACGGTCGCCCGGACCTAAAGCCTCGCGTCGTCCGGTCACCTTCGTTACGCTTACACCCCGTGGCCGCGGAGTCGGCCGTATGAACGTCAAATCGCGCCACCACCTCCGCTCGGACGCGGTCGCGGACATCGCCGACGCCCTCGCGGACAACCTCGGTGTCGAACTCGACGCCGACAGCTTCGAGAAAGTGGAGTTCGAGGACAGCGACTGGGACATCGTCCTCGTCGACGGCGAGCCGTACGTGCTGTACGTCGAGAGCGAGGCCGACGGCGCCGCCGAGCCGTTCCTCACGGTCCAGGGCGCCAACGCTCACCCGCCGGAGAAACACGTCGTCACCGTCGACACCGGCGCCATCTCCTTCGTCTCCGACGGCGCGGACATCATGCGTCCCGGCATCACCGAGGCCGACGACGACATCAGCGAGGGCGACCTCGTCGCCGTCAACGAGGAGGCCCACGGGAAGTTCCTCGCCATCGGGCGGGCGATGGCCGCGGGGTCGGAGATGGTCGGCGAGTCGGGGAAGGTCGTCAAGTCCATCCACCACGTCGGCGACGACCTCTTCGAGTTCTCGGTGTAGACGGCGATACGAGGGTTCGGGGGCGAAGCCCGCTTCCCACAGCGCCAGGACGCGTCGCGAGGACGGGCGACGCAGAACAAAGTGATGTCTGACGTAAAGTTGAAACCGGTAGCGCCCGCTCTCCGTGATATGGGACTAATGAGCAAGATTCTCGGTGAGTCGGGGCCCTCTCGCCAGACCGACGACTACGTCGAGCTGAACGCCGACAACTTCGATACGTCGAACGTGGAGTCCGAACGGCAGGTCCGAATCGCCCGTATCAGCGGGTCGAAGGACGTCGTGGACATCAAGGACGCCGTCTACGACGGCGACATCGTGGTCGCCGACATCACCCGCCACTCCACGCAGGACACCACGATGGAACGCATCAGCGACGAGCTCAAGCAGGTCGCCGATGAGGTCGGCGGCGACATCGTCCAGAAGGACGACGACCAGCTCATCATCACGCCGGCCGGCGTCACGGTCTCGCGGGAACGGCTCGGCCAGTAACATCCGCGTCACCGGCTAACACGGTCGTCACCGGCGGAACGGTCCAATGTCCTTTTTCGTCCTGGGCCGGTAGGGACGGCAATGACTGACCCGGCGATTCGAACACGGGATTTACGGAAGAGCTACGGCGACGTACAGGCCCTGGACGGGCTGGACCTCACCGTCGACCGCGGCGAGTTCTTCGGACTGCTCGGCCCCAACGGCGCGGGCAAGACGACGTTCATCAACACGCTCGTCGGGCTCGTCCACAAGAACAGCGGCACGGCCGAGGTCTTCGGCTTCGACGTCGAGGACGACTACCGCGAGGCCAGGGACCGCATCGGCCTGGCGCCCCAGGAGTTCAACGTCGACCGCTTTTTCCCCATCATCGAGGTCTTAGAGCACAAGGCCGGCTACCACGGCATCGGCAGCGAGGAGGCCCGACGCCGGGCCGAGGACGCCCTCAAAACGGTCGGCATCTGGGAGAAGCGGGACACCCGCTTCGACTGGCTCTCGGGGGGGATGAAACGCCGGTTCGTCCTCGCGCGTGCGCTCGTCTCGGACCCCGACCTGCTGATTCTGGACGAGCCCACCGCCGGCGTTGACGTCCAGCTGCGCCACGACCTCTGGGACATCATCAACCGGATGAACGACGAGGGGACCACCATCCTGCTGACCACCCACTACATCGAGGAGGCCGAGCGGCTCTGTGACCGCGTCGCCATCATGGACAGCGGGCGGAAGGTCGAGGTCGCCGCCCCCGACGAGCTGATGGCTCGCGGCACCGACACCATCGATATCGGGCTGGCGGACCCGCCGCGGACCGCGCCGCGTCTCGACGTGGAGGGGGTTGCCGAGATAGCCGTCACCGATGACGGGCTCAGCGTCACCGCCGCCGGCGGCAGCCAGACCGCGCCCGCGCTCCTGCGGGCCCTCGAACGACAGGGCCACACCGTCACCTCGCTCGACATCCGCCGGGCGTCGCTCGAAGAGGTGTTCGTCGACCTGACCCGCGACGACCGCGAGTACGCGGAGGTGTCGGCATGAACACGAACACGGTCCAGTTTGCGACGCTGGTCCGGCGGGAGATACTCCGGTTCGTCCGACGGCCGTACAACACGTTCCTGCCCCCCATCATCACGAACACGCTGTATTTCTCCGTGTTCGGCGTGATACTCGGCAGCCGAATCGGTGAGATTGCAGGGGTGAGTTACCTCCAGTTCGTGCTGCCGGGGCTGGTCGTGCTGGGGGCTATCTCGGACAGCTTCGAGAACGCGTCGTTCACCATCTTCCACGGCCGCTGGAACGACTACATCCAGGCCGTGTTGACCTCGCCGATGTCGAACCGGAGCATGGTGACGGCGTACGTCTCGGCGAGCGCGCTCCGGGGTATCGTCACGTCCCTGCTCATCGTCGGGGTGGGACTGGTGTTCACCTCGGTCCCCCTCGCCAATCCGCTGTATCTGGTCGCGTTCCTGCTGGTAATCACCACGCTGTTTGGCGGTCTCGGTGTCATCGGCGGCCTCTGGGCGAGCGACTTCGACTACCTCACCGTCATGAACCAGTTCATCCTCCGGCCGCTGGTGTTCTTCGGCGCGGTGTTCTATTCGCTCGACGTGCTCCCCCCGCTCTGGCGGAACGTCTCGCTGCTCAACCCGATGGTCTACATGGTCAACGGCGTCCGCTACGGGATGATCGGCGTCACGGAAATCGACCCCAACACGTCGCTGGCCGTACTGACCGGCGTGACGATGGTCGTTCTGGCCATCGACTTCCTGCTGTTCAAGCGCGGGTACGGTCTGGCCGAATAGGGCCACCTGCCGGTCGATATCGCGCTGTGCGCTGCCGACCGACGGCTGAAAAGTGGACGTGCCGTCCGGTGCCGGATTGGGGCCGCCTCCGGCGGGGCGGACAAACTATGACAGGGGGACGCCCTCGGGCAGGGGCGTCAGCGGTCCGGATACTTCTGTTCGCCTCCGGCCAGGCGTGTGTGAACGTGTGTCACGGAGATATTTAGGAATGTCGGCAGAGTGCCGCTCCGGGCGCCGACGATTCAGACGTTGTCGGGCGCGTCGGCGTCGTCCTCGACGTCGCGTTTCAGCGAGTCACGGCGGGCCTTCGCGTCGCGGCCGGTCGCCTCCTCGAGGAAGTTGTTCTTCTTGCTGACGGCGTCCTCGGCGGCGTCGACGTGACCCTCGGCGATGACCTCCTCGGCCGGGCGCTCGTCGATGTGTAGCGCCAGCTTGTCCTTCTTGCTGCCGTAGGAGACCGTCCCGGCCACGACGCGCTCGAAAACGGGGTTGTCGGGCTCGTCGACGACCAGGAGGTCGCTACCGTTGTGTTCCTCGGTGTCGGTTACCTCGCCGAAATACTCCTCGACGAACGCATTCATGTCCGGAACGCGGTCTTCGAGGTGCTCGCCGCGGCGCATCTTGTACTCTCGCATGGGCGACGTTTTGCAAGGCGCCGTCTTACCCTTTGCGTTCACCGGCTTCGAGGCGGCGGCCCAGCCCCCGACGAGCGGGCGGGCCATCGGCCCCGAGCGCGAGAAGGCAGGGCAGGTTACTCCGCAGTGTTGACGAGTGCGCCCTTGTGGCACTCGGGGCAGAAATCGCCCGCCCGTAGCGAGCTGGAGGCCACGTCCGTGGTGAACTCACACTCCGGACAGCGGAACTGGCCCTCGGGCACGGTGACGGCGCTGCCACCGAAGGGTTCGACCTCCGGCGACTCGTCGTCCTCGCTCGTGCCATCGTCGGCCGACTCGCCGGTCTCGGGCGCCCAGCCATCACCGTCGTCGCTGGGCTCTTCCGGCCACTCGCCGGGCTCGCGGTCGTCGACCGGCGACTCGTCCTCGTCGCCGTCGATTATCATCCCGTCGTCGGACTCCGGGTCGGTGGCGACCGCCGACTCCTCGGCGTCCAGCGCCGGCTCGGGCTCCTCGCTCCCGCCGACCGACACCTCGGTCGAGGGGTCGTCGAGTTCGCTGTCGCCGCTTCCCGCCCCGTCGTCGTCGAGAATCTCCGCATCGTCGGCGTCGGGGTCGACGGCGTCGACCACAGCGTCGTCCGTCTCGCTCTCCCCGCTCGGGGGCGCTGACTCCGCTTCGTCCGGCGCCGCCGGCGCTTCGTCGTCCGGTGTCGTCTCGTCCGACGCACTGCCGGCCGCCGGTTCCCCGCTGTTGTCCCCGTCCTCGTCCGCCGCCGGGCCCCCCTCGTCGATCATATCGCCCGCGATGTCCGACGGCGTCTCGATGGCAGTTACTTCCTTGTTCTCGGAGACGATACGCGTCTTCCCACAGCGCTCGCAGGTCTCCCGTTCCTGAATCGTGATGACGACCTCGCTGCCCTGTTCCTCCCGCTCGCGTTCGACTTCCGCCTCACCGTACTTGTGCCCGATGACGGAGCATTTGAGACCCATTGTCAGTCAATGTTGCCGTGACCTACTTAAACCCTGCCCGTCAGCCGCCGATGAGGACACCGCCGTCTCCGCCGATCCCGGCCTGTTCGTTTCTCTATCACCTTTCCGTAATTTTATAACGGAGACCGTTCCCAGTGCCCACCAATGCGCTCGGGGACGCTCTGTCTGCTCGTGACCGTCGCCCTGTTGGCAACGGCCGGCACGGCTGTCGCAGCGGACAACACCGCTCCGCTGGCCGACGCCGGTGTCGACCAGACGGTCTCGGTCAACTCGACGGTGTATCTCGACGGCAACGCCTCGGTCGACCCCGACGGCGCGATTACGCGCGTCGAATGGGCAATCGAGGCGCCCGACGGCGCGACGACGACGCCCGACTGTGTCGACTGCCGGCGGACCGAGTTCGACGCCACCACCGCCGGTCAGTACACGGTCACGCTCACTGTTACTGACGACGACGGCGCCGCTCGTTCGGACACGCTGTATGTCACCGTCACCGACGAGACCGGGCCCAACGTCACACTGTCGGGTCAGAGTTCGACGCGGCTAGGTACTAACACGACTATCGTCGCGAACGCCTCGAACGACGACACGCCGCTGCAGACGATTACGTGGCTGGTCAACGGGACCGTAGCCGAACGTAACTCACTCAACGGGACAGGGGCCACCAGTTCGTTTACCCACTCCTTCGACAGCGTCGGTGAGGTGCCCGTCGCGGCGGTGGTGTACGACACGCTCGGCGAGCGTGGGCGTGCGACGAGACGGGTTCTGGTGGGTAACAACGGTGGGGACAGCTGCCACGCCATCTGGTGCGGGAGCGAAGCGGACATGCAATATTCGTACGATGGAGAGCAGACCTTCGTCGATACTAACAACGACGGCAAGATTACAACTTATCAAGACAGCCAGCTCGTGGACATCGACCTGGAAGCAAGCAACGTGAAAGAGCTCGGCAGCAACAGATACAAAATTGAGGGCGGTCCTGAAGCCGTTAGCGACCAGCACAAATCTCCAGCTGATAGTGTGGGGATTGGAACTGGTGATTCTGTTGATGACGTTGAAGACAATTCTGATGATGGAGGTAGATCCGATGACGATGACGGCAGTCATTCCGATGACAATGATAGTATTGGTTCCAACCCTATCGGCGACAACCGCTCTAACGACGACAATGACGATAGTAGCTTTGACGATGGCAGTAGTTCCAATAATCCAATTGATATAGTTCGCGACGCTTCTGATGACGACAACAGTGTTCTCGATGATGCCGCCAATATTGTCGACGGTGGCGACAGGGGGGAGTCTAACGACGATGGTGGTATCGGAGGTAGTAGTGGTATAGACGGTAGCCTTTTCTGACCCCACTGATGGTCGCCAGTTGTCTGTATTACCGACAGTATGAGACGAACACTAAGGATTTTGGCCCAGGAAAAATTGGTACCAGTATTTTACAAGATTTATGTAGTAAGATAAACGAAAATGGTTGTAGACTATACCAAGAATGCAGATATTAAATGATAGCGCGTTTCGACAGGTGGGGCTCACCGCTTTCCTGGCAGTTCTTATCGCGACCGCTGGCTGTGCCGGATTCCTCTCGGACGAGGGCGGCACGAATGAGGTGGACACAGGCACGCCGAGATTAACTGAGGGCGGAGAGACAAAACGTATCAACGGTACTGATATCCGAAGTATGTCTATTCCGGAGAACGGTAGTGTTACCGCCTCCGGCGAGCTTGACTACGGTGACCCGAACAAAGGTAGCAGGTTCTACGAGCCAGTCCAGATTGCCGCTGTCGAGGGACAGGTAGTGAATATCACGATGAAGGCAGAAAACGGGAGTCCAGGCCTTCGGGTCGTGAATCCCGATGGGAACGTAACTCAAGTTGTCAGCAACGAAGGGAGCAACCAAGTGCAGTTCATCGAGGGAGAGTTCGGTCAGAGTGGTCGCTACACGTTCGAGGCCACCTCAGCTGACCAAAATGCCACGTTCAACTACACGCTCACTATCGAACGTATCGAACAAAATGAGGGGCTGTTTGAAGGGGATCCAGAGCGGTGGAATGAGACAGAACAATATCTCAGATTCGGTCAGGACTTCGGCATCTTAGCGAATCTGACCTACGCAAAAGCGTTCCCATCTAACAACTCATCAGTACACCTTCCCCAGAACGCTAACGAGAGCGGTTTGAAAGCGAATGCTACTGAAGACTATCTTATATACACCTATGAGATGCCTTCGGGATTTAATTTCACCCAACGAAATAAGATAGATGTCGCACTTACACTAAAATATCCAAATGCTTTGAGTCGATATGAGGATTTTGGCAACAATACTGATACACCTACCAATAGGTCCTGGGCACCGGAAATCGTCTTCTTCAAGGCTGTCGATCCGGAGAGCGGCGAGCTCGTGAGTACTACGTTCATCACAAAAGAGTGGGCGTTACGGTACCAGGAGGACGGTGAAACTGACGAGGCGTTCTCCTACTACATGGGTGATTACTATTCGACGCTGCGCTACGGGCCGGGGCGTGGAGGCGACAACTCGGAGCGTGACGACACGATAGCACCCGGTGAGATCCCGGAGGCGTACTACAACTACACGAACCCGCGGTACAACTCGACGCTGGCGGAGAAGTACGGGCTGTAGATGTCCGCCCGTTGCGATATCCAGTATGGCTCGGTCGACACGGATAGCCCGTCGCTGGTGACAACGAGTGGCCGGATGAGGGACAAAGCCAAGAGCCAGCCGGATTTAGAGGGGTGTATGAGAGCGAAGCCGGAGTACCGCAATCGGGACGAGACGGAGGTTGTGGTACTCGACGCGCTCGCGGACCGCCACCAGGAGGGGATGACGGTGTTCGAGATTCGCTCGCGGGCCGACGTCACCATCGACCAGATCGAGGACGCGTTGGCTGCGCTGAAAGACGACAATCTCATCGTGATCGAGAAAGACGAGGAGCGGACGCTCATCCTGCCCGAGGAGGACGTGGTGGGGCCCGAGACGACCGACGGGGAGGTGTCGTTGTTCGACAAAATCCGCGGCGTGTTGCCGTTCTAGAGCGGCGCCGCCGCACAGTTGTTCGGGCCCAGCTCCAGCTCGAAGGCGGTGTCGTCGTCGGCCGCGTCGGCGCCGAGGTTGATGGCGACGATGCGCTCGAAGTTGGCGGGGCGGGGAGGGATATCGCTACAGATGCGCTCGACGAAGGTCTCGCGGTCGAGCCGGAGCGCCGGGAGCCGGTCCCGAAGTTCGCCGAGCCGAGCGGTGTAGCTCCCGTCGGCGTTCGCGTCGGTCGTCTCGCCGCGGTGGCCCGGCGCGACCAGGGTGTCCTCGGGGAGCGCATCGAGGCGGTCAGTGAGCGTCTCGTACAGTGTCCGGGCGAGTTCCGGGGCGCCGCTGTCACCGGCTTCGAGGTCCGGGCGGGCGACGCTTTCGAGGAAGATGCTGTCGCCGGCCAGCAACGCGTCGCCGACGCGGATGCCGGTCATGTCGGTGGTGTGGCCCGGAAGCGCGAGGGCGTCGAGACTGACAGAGCCGACCGATAGCGAACCCTCGTCGGGGAGCTCCGTGACCGCGTACTCGACGCCGCGGTCGACGGCGCCGGCGGACACGACCGGCTCGATGTCGTGGTCGCTGGCGAGGGCTCGGAGCCCGCTGACGTGGTCGGCGTGGACGTGGGTGTCGATGGCGTAGCGGAGCGTCGCGTCGTGGTCGGCGGCGTCGGCGACGTAGCGGTCGGTGAAGGCGCGCAGGGGGTCGACGACGGCGGCGTCGCCGTCGCTGACAACGAGATAGGAGAGACAGCCGGTGGCGGGGCGCTCGTACTGCAGGACGGTCGCACCGTCGGCGGGGAGTTCGCGGGCCTCGTAGAGCCGGGCCCACCCCTCCATCCCGTCGGTCAGGTTGCGGGCGTCGACGCCGTGGTCGACCAGCAGACCGGCGACGAAGGCGCTGGCCTCGCCGCGGGCACAGACGGCGGTGACGGGGCCCTCGCCGTCGATGTCGTCCAGCAGTCCCTCGACGTCGCCGGTCACCTTCGCCTGCAGGAACTTCGCGAACGGGAGCTGGGTCGCCGTCACCGACGGCCCGCCGATGTGCCACGCCTCGAACTCGTCGCGGTCGCGGACATCGAGCAGGCGGACGGGGTCGCCGGCGTCGAGCCGTTCTTTCAGCGTCGCCGCCGTGAGCGAGGGGTGGTCAGTGGGCGGCTCCGGTGGGGTTTCGGCCATACCGGAGCGAGGTCCCGGACGCCGATAAATCGGGCGGAGGATGTATGTCTCGAGCCGCCCTGTTTCGGGTATGGACGCCGCCGATACTATCGCGGCTGTCGAGGAGGCGACGGCGACCGAGCGCACTCGAATCGGCTCGGACAAGGCCCTCATCGCCGCCACGGGTGCGAATCTAGAGGCCGATGCAGTCTGGGCGACCGCGGCGACCCGGGAGGCCGGTGTCGCCGCGGCGCTAGACGGCTGGGCGAGCGACGCCGCCGACGGTGACGGTGCTCTCGCCTCTGACGACATCGTCGACGCGTTCGACCGGGCCGCGACGGCCGCGGGCGAACGGGCGGCCCGCATCGACGCGGCGCCGGCCGGCCCCGACGCGCTCTCGTCGCACCTCGATACCGTCGACGGAACCGCCGAGCGAGTCGGCGCCGGTCTCGTCGCCCCGGCGCTCGTGTTCGACCGGTTCTACCTGCAGGTAGTGAGCTTCTTCGTCAACGAGGCCGACGAGGGCAGCGCCGACACGGCTCGGGAGCTCAGGAGCTGGGCGAGCGACCTCGGGCCGGCGCGGGACGCGCTCGCGGCGCTCGACGAGGCCGGGCGCGAGCGAGCGCAAGAGGCGGCCGTCGAGGCAGTCGGCGTCGCCTACGAGGAGTACGCGAGCGCGCTCGAATCGATGGGGCTTGACCCGAAGCCGGTCTGTTGACCGGCGGGAGCCGCTCACTCCAGCCGGTAGCCGCCAACGCGGTTGGCGGCGTAGAGATACCCCATCGGCGCCGCGATAGCGGCGAGCAGGGCGGTGGCGGCGACGCCGCCGGCCAGCAGCCACGTCGTCGCGACCGGGACCGCCGATGGCGCGAGTATGGCCAGCGCGACGGCGACGGCGCCGGGAGCCGTGACAGCGGCGAGGACGAGAAGATACAGCCCGAAGGCGAACCCGCTGGGGACCGTCACCGACGTGCCACGGACCGTGGACCGCTCGAACTTCGGGAACACGACGCCGGCCGCGGCGGCAACCCATGGCGCGGCGAGCGTCGCGACGAGCGCGGTCGCCAGCCCGGCAGCGAGCACTGCAGGCGGTGTGCCGGCGGCCAACCCCAGTCCGACGACGAGGAGCGCCACCAGGCCGACGCCGGGGAGCAGCCCCGCCAGCGCGAGGCCGGTGACGAACTGTTTCCCGGAGACGTCTGCCGTCAGGGTCAGCGGGAGCACCCGCTCCTCGCCGCCCAGCGGGTTGAGCGAGAAGGCCGCGCCGGCGGCCGCGGCGGTCGCCAGCCCGGCGGTCAGCGGCAGCGTCGGCGGGACGGTCCGTTCGAGCAGGAGCGTCTGGAGCTGGATAACGAGCAGGAACGCCGGCGCGACCGCGAACTGGACGGTCAGGGGCGCGCGTTTCGCCCGGCGCCAGGACTTCTGCGCGACGACGCGGGTGGCCGTCGAGACCCGGTCCCCAAGCAGCCGGTCGGACAGCGTCCGCTCGGTGGCGTCGAACTCGTGGTCGGGCTGGACGGCGTCGCCGTACCACACCCGCTCGGCCAGCCAGAGGCAGGCGAGGCCGGCGACCGGAAGGCTCCCCAGCAAGGCGACGGCGGCGACGGCGGCTGCCAGCGGCGCGGCGTCGACCGACGGGACCGCGAGCAAGACGAGCTCGCCGACCCACGACAGCGGCGACTGCGTCGCGGCCCGCAGGATGGCGAGCTGGACCCCGCTCGTCCCCCACGCCAGCAGCCAGACGGCCACGACCACGAGCGAGGTGACGCCGCCGAGGACCGCCCGGTGACGGGCGATAAATGCCGACCGGGCGACGGCGAGCTTGACGGTCAGCCCGACGGCGTAGCTCGCCAGCAGCCCGAACAGGGTCACGAGCAGGCTCGTCACCAGCACCGCGAGCCCGAGCAGCGGCAGCCCGCTCCCCAGAGTCAGGCCGGCGGTGAGCGCACACAGCGGTATCGCGGCGACCGCGAGCAGGCGACCCCACTCGGCGGCCAACAGTCCCGCGAGGACGTCCTCGTAGGGAACGGTCGTCAGCAACCCGTCGGCGGCGTCGGGCTCCCCGTTCAGCTTGACCGTCCGCTGGAGGACGACGAAGCCGGGCAGCCCCAGGAGGAAGGCCACGAGACTGGTCGCCACGAGCCTGATTCGGTCGGGGCCGGCCGTGGCTATCTCGCGCCCGCCGAGATAGCCCATCCCGGCGATAGCGAGGCTGTAGAGCGGCACTACGAGCAGCCCCGCGATGAGCAGCAGGATACCCCGGTTGCTGTCTCGCAGCGAGCGCCACGTCCGGCGCAGCTCGACCCGGGCGATGCGGCCCGCCCGCTGTCGGTCCGGCCATCTCATCGGTCTGGCTGTTCGCTCGTCACTTCGAGGAACACGTCCTCCAGCGTCGAGCCGGTCTCGACGCCCTCGGTCAGCTCGGCCGGGGACCCCTCGGCCACGAGTTCGCCGTCGTAGAGCACGCCGACGGCGTCAGCCAGCTCCTCGACGACCGGGAGGATGTGCGTCGAGAGGAACACGGTGGTGTCGGCGGCCGCGACCTCGTCGATGGTGTTCCGGACGGTGCGGGCCGCCCGCGGATCGAGCCCGCTGGTCGGCTCGTCCAGAAAGAGCACGTCGGGCTCGTGGACGAGCGCCTGGACCAGCCCGAGCTTCTGTTTCATCCCCTTGGAGTAGGTCTCGACACGGCGGTCGGCGTCCTCGTCGAGGTCGAACCGCTCCAGGAGCGACTCGACCCGGTCCCAGTCGTCGTGGCCGCGAAGCCCGGCGATGTACTCCAGCTGTTCGCGACCGGTGAGTTCGTCGTACAGCGGCGGTTCCTCGGGGAGAAAGCCGATGTGTTCGACCACTGCGCCCCGGTCGCTGACCGGCTGGCCGGCGACGTGGGCGCTGCCGGCCGTCGGCTCGGTCAGCGTCGTCAGGATGCGGATGGTGGAGGTCTTCCCGGCGCCGTTGGGGCCCAGGAAACCGAAGACGCTGCCGCGGTCGACGCTGAGGTCGAGGTCGGCGACCGCGACGGCGTCGCCGTACCGTTTCCGCAGGCCGTCCGTTCGGATGGCGGGCGTTGGAGGGCTCACGTCTCGGCTGGGGGCCGGAGGCGCCAAAGCGTTTGTCCATCGGCCCGTAACTATATTAGCCGCCGGCGGGAACGCGGGGACATGACTGGGCAGGGGGACTCGGCGGGCGCCCGCGGCCGGGGGGAGCGGCTCCGCCGGGCGACCGCGATACTCGGGAAGAAGTGGCACCCGGTGGTGCTTCACACCCTCCTCGCCGACGGGCCCCTCGGGTTCAGCGACATGAAGGGCCGAATCGACGGCATCTCGGACAAGGTCCTATCGGACGCACTGGACGACCTGCAGGAGGCCGGGCTGGTCGTCCGGGACGTGGTCGATGACAAGCCCGTCCGGGTGAACTACTCGCTGACCCCCGCCGGCCGGGACTTGGAACCCGTCATCGAGGGGCTGTTAGAGTGGAGCCGGAACCATCCCGCGGCGGGCCGGTGACGCCCTATCCGTCCTCCTCGACGACCTCGATACCGCGGTTGTTCACCGCCGAGGCGTCAAGCCCGACCTCCTCCAGGAACTTCTTGTACTCGCGTTCGCACTGCTCGGCGTCCTTCTGCCGGTCGCTGGCGCGGTCACACAGCGCGACGAGGTCCTCGGGCACGTCGTTGCTGTAGACGATCCAGTGGTTGATGAGGTCCGAGAGCCGCCGGATGGGCGAGGTGAAGTGGCCGTATATCTCGAAGTTCAGCGCGTGGTGGCCGCCGAACGGGTCGTTCATGTACTTCGCCCGGGGCATCACCTTCATCACGGCCCACTGGATTTTGTCGAGCTGCCGCCCGGGGGCGTCCTCCAGCGTCGCGTTGACGGCCTTGCGCGGGTCATCCCAGGCCGAGCCCGGAATCGAGACGCCGTCGAGCTCCTGAATCTCGACCAGGGCCTCGTCCCACTCGTCGGGGCTGGGCTGGGGGTGGACCCGGTACATCGCCTCGACCCCACGGTTCCACATCAGTTCGTGGGTGACCGCCTTGTTCGCTTTCAGCATGCACTCCTCGATGATGGTGTGGGCGCGGTCGCGGGCCGGGTTCAGGACGAGCGACCCCTCCTCCTTGCGCTGTTCGTGCATCCGGTCGGCCAGCTGCCAGACGAGCTCGGTCTTCTCGGCGAGGTCCACGCTGGCGTCTTCGAGCAGGTCGTCGGCGCTGTCCGGGTCGTCGAGGATGCGCTCGGCCTCCGTGTACGTGAGCCGGGCGTCGCTCTCGATGACGGACTTGTAGATGTCTATCTCCTCGTAGCCGAGGTTCTCCTTGTCGAGGTGCATCTCGACGGTGTGGGCGAGCCGCTCCTCGTTTGGCACCAGCGAGCAGACCGTCTCGGCGAGGACGGGCGGCAGCATGTGGATGGTGTAGTCCGGGAGGTAGACGGTGTTGCCCCGCTCGACCGCCTCTTCCCACATCGCCGTCTCCGGGTTGACGTAGTGGGTCACGTCGGCGATGTGGACCCAGAGGACGTACTCGTCGTCGCGCTCCTCGATAGAGATGGCGTCGTCGAAGTCCTGGGCGTCGATGGGGTCGGTCGTCCAGGTCGTCATCTCCCGGAGGTCCTCGCGCTCGTCAATCTCGTCCCGTATCTCGGCCCGGACGTCCTGTGTCCGCTCTTCGGCCTCGTCGAGCACTTCGGGCGGGAACTCGTCGCGGATGCCGAACTTCTCGAACAGCTCCTCGCGCTTGTTCGCGAGGTGGCGGGCCATCTCCTCGTCGATTTCCACGGGACCTTGCCCCTCGGCGGTGCCGGCCGCCGACTGGGCGTCCTCGGTAGTCATGCCCCCGGCTACGCCCACGCCGTAGTTAGGGCTGTCGGGGTGACCACCCGCAGATAGAAATGGCGGCCGCCCATATATCAATTCAGAACAATGTCTGCCCGTCACCGAACGTCGTCACCGAGCCGACAGACCGAGGACACCCTCCGCGTCCCGTCGCGCTCACGGCTGCTCCGGTCCGTCGCACGGGGCTGTGTCGGGGGGTTCGCCGCCACGGTCGCCATGACCGTCTATCGCATCCCGGGGTTCAAGGCCCTGCCACCGACGGCCGAGTTCTGGGCGCGCTACGTCGGCGGCGGCGACACGGAGGAGTACTTCCTCCCGGGACTCTTCTTGCACCTCCTCTACGGGGTCGTTGGCGGCGCGGTCTACGGGCTGGTCGCGAGTTTCGTCGACGTGTCCGACCCCGTCGCGCGGGAACGGCTGGGTATCCTGGGCGGGCTCGGGTACGCGCTCGCTCTCTCGGTATTTGGCTCCCGGGTCGTCTTCGTCCGCCTTCTCGGGCGGGAACTCCAGCCCGAAGACGCGCTGGTGTTTCACGTCGGCCACGCCGTCTACGGAGCGACGCTGGGGACGTTCGTCGCCACGAGCGAGTCCGCCGGCGACGTCTACCGCGAGAGCAGACGGACGCGACCGGACACGGCGACCCAGCGGGCGTCGGAGTAGCTGAACCGCTCAAACTAACGCCGCGCCGCACCCGATGGCCCGACGAGGGACGAAGCCCCGTCGGCCGGAATCGCGACGACCGGACAGCAGACCCGACTGGCCGCTCGTCCCGACCTGCCGGCGGGAAGAAACTGACGTGGGCGATGGGGCCCCTATCTCTCCGAACGGAAAGCCGACGGTCTCAACAGCTGCCGCCGGCACCGCAGACGTCGCCGTACTGAACCCCCGTCTCCTCGCTGATGGCCTCGTTGCACTGCAGCAGTACCGTCTGGAACTCGGCGGGGGACGCGTCGGACTCCATCGCGGCCAGTTCCTCGCCGAGCGCTTCCGCGGCCGCCAGCACGTCTTCCTCGGAGGCGCTCAACAGCACCCACCTCCCGTCGACTGGGCGAACTCACGGCCGATCTGCTCGCTTATCACGTCGTTCGTCTCCTGGAGGAGTTCGACCAGCGCTTCCTGTGCCTCGCGGTGGCGCTGAATCGTCTCGTTGTCGTCCATCTCCGACTGGAGCTCCTGGAGTTCGCTCATGAGCGACTGGTCGAAGTCGCGCTGCATCCGCTGTTGCTTTTCCTGGAACTCCCGGAGCAGCGCCGACGCCTCCGAGTCCTCGTCGAGCGCCTCGCTGGCGTCGACGAACTCCCGATAGATCTCCGAGTCGGTCAGCGTCTCCATGAACGTCCGGAGCTGCTCCTCGACGTCTTCCTCGCTGGCCTGGAGTCCGCTCATGAGATAACCACCTCCTCGTCCCGCTTCAGCTCCGCGAGACCGGTTATCTCCTCGCCGAACGCGCTGAGTTCGTCGAGCCCGACCGGCTCGTCCCGGCGCAGCGGCGCGCACATCATCGGCGTCTCGAAGCGGTCCTTGATCTCGGTGAGGTACTTCTCCTGCTGGGCTCGGCGATTGGCGAAGAAGGCGTTGTCGCCGTACTCCTCGGGCAGCAGGTAGTTCGCGACGACGAAGGCCGTCTCGATGCCGACCTGGTCCCTGAGGTCCTCGGCCGCGCGATAGGCCTCCATCATCGGCGTGTATTCGGGGTACATGACGAACGCGAAGGAACTGCGCTCGGGGTCCTGCATCGTCTCGATGACCTCGTCGTACTGGTCGCCCTTCGCCGGCGCGGCCCCCTTCGTCAGCGACCCGAGGTCCATGAACCCCTTCCAGTCGGAGGGCAGCTCCAGCAACCTGAGCGTGTGGCCCGTCGGGGCCGTGTCGAAGACGACGACGTCGTAGCCGTCCTCCCCGAAGTAGCTCACGAACTTCTCCAGGGCGGCCATCTCCTCGGCACACGGGGACTCCAGCTCCTCCTCGACGTTGGCGATGGCGGCCTCGACGTCGATTTGGGTGTCCTCTTTGTCCTCGTACATCTCCCGGACGTGGCCCAGGACCTGCTCGCGGTACTCTTCGAGGGCCCGCTCCTGGTCGATGCGGGCCGCGTGGAGGTTCTCTTGGCTCACCGACGTGGGGTCGTGGCCGACCGGTTCGCCGAAGATGTCCTCCAGGTGTGCTGCGGGGTCGGTCGTCACGACGAGCGTCTCGTAGCCCGCCTCGGCGAGTTTCGTCGCCGAGGTCGCGGCGACGGTGCTCTTGCCGACGCCGCCTTTCCCGGTGAAAAACAGGTATCGGGTGTCGTCGCCGGGCGTCAACTGCTCTGTGACCGACTCGGGGTCGGCAAGCGCCTCGACGTCGACCGACTGGTCGGTGTCGACGTCGGTGGCCGAGCCGACCTCGACGGTCGCCTCCTCGCCGTCGTAGATGACGCCGCCGACGTCCGACAGCAGGTCGAGGCCGGCGATTTCGCCGGGCTGGAGCGGATAGGTCGCCGTCGCGTCGGCGTCGAACTCCGTTCCGGCCCGCTCGATGACCGCCTGCTCGTCCTCGCGTTTCCCCTCGAAGAAGGGGTCCTCACAGACCGATTCCGGGAGGTAGCCGTTGACGACGAGCAGCTGCGACTCGATGCCCAGCTCGCCCAGGTCCGACGCGCTGCGTTCGATTTCGTCGAGCGAGGAGTCCTCGGGCTTGCCGACGAAGGCGAAGGTCGTCTGCGCGTCGTCCTGTAAGGTGTCGATTGCCCGCTCGTACTGGGCCTTCTTGTCCTCCATGGAGGCCGCGGGGCCGATACAGGTCGACCCGCCCTTCTCCAGTTCGGCGTTCCAGTCCGACGGCAGCTCCATCAGCCGGATGGTGTGGCCGGTCGGGGCGGTGTCGAAGACGACCACGTCGTACTCCGGGCTGTCCATGAAGTCGACGAAGTTGTCGAAGGCCGCTATCTCCTCGACGCACGGGCTGTTGAGCTGCTCCTCGACGGTCTCGAGCTGTTCGTCGTCGAGCAGCTCCCGCATCGGCTCGATGGTCTCCTGGCGGTACTCCTCGGCGGCCTGGTCGGGGTCGATTTCGATGGCCGAGAGGTTGTCGATGTCGGCGATTTCGGTCACCTCGTGGCCGATGTCCTGCTCGAAGATGTCCGAGAGGTTCGGCGCGGGGTCGGTCGTCACCAGCAGCGTCTCGTAGTCGTTGTCGGCCAGCCACGTCGCCGTGGCACAGCTGACGGTGCTCTTGCCGACGCCGCCCTTCCCGCTGAAGAAGACGAACTCGGTGTCCTCGGAGCTCGGCTCGACTATCTCTCTGGCTCCGGTTTGCGTACTCATGTATTAGGCTTCCTGTGCGGTCGTCCGCGCCTCGCTTAGCTCGCTGGCGAGCTCGTCGTAGCCGAGATACTCCGATTTCGCGACGATGTCGCCGTCGACAACGGTGATCGGGAGTACCGACGGGCCGTCCTCCTGGACCATGTCGTAGATCCGCTGGGTGTTCAGGAACTGGTCGATGTTGTGTTGCATGTTCGCTCGCGTTACCTCCACGTCGAACTCGTCTTCGAGCTGGTCCAGCGCGGCGCTGACCTCGACGAGTTCGTCGTCCGGGTCCGGTCCGCAGACGCCGGTGGAACAACACATCGCTTCTTCGTACAGGGTGAGTTCAGTCATGGTTTCGTAGATCCGTTCAATCGAACGCCCGATACGTCCGGATTACTGCTCCGCGCTTTCGCCACCGTCCTGCCAATCTCAATTCAGTGTTCGTTCATATGTACTTCAACGCTTCGGTCAGCCGACGAAGCTGTCGGTCGCCCACGACTCGTCGTCGGGACTCACGCCGTCCGTTACCGGGGGGATAGACGCGACTCCGAGCGCTTGAGCGCTCCTATCAGGATAGTATTGCCCGCTCTCCCATCGATACCGAGCGTTCCCGTCGTATCGAGTAACGCCGTCGGACTACAACACGGGATTCAATAACTGGGGATATTTGAGGAAGTGCTAAATCATTGGCCGCTCCACCGCTCGTTCCACTGAATCCGCTGCGCAACACTTACTTTACCACTCACTCAACTATTCGTATGTCATCGACCGAGCGGCTACAGCGGTATCTCTCCGACGAACGAGGCGGCTGTGGGGACGAGGAAGTGGCCCAGCGGCTCGCCGAACTGGAAGAACTCGACGCGGCCGCGGGCGGGCCCGACCTTGACGCGGACGTGGGCGTGCTGTCCGCGCTGGCAAACGAGACGCGGTACAAGATTGTCCGTATCCTGCACGTCGCCGACGGGGAACTCTGTGTCTGTGAGTTCTCGCCGCTGTTGGACGTCAGCGACAGCGCCATCAGCCACGCGCTCTCCCAGCTCACCGACGCCGGGTTGTTGACCCGACGAAAGGACGGGAAGTGGCGGAAGTACCGGACGACCGCCCGGGCGAACGCGCTGCTCGTCGCACTCGACGGCTCCCGACGCTGAGCGAGTTATATAGAAATATAGCGGCCAACATAGGCCACATACGAGAACTCATCACTGACACGCCGAATAGAGCAGCTATGTCTGCCGACTCGAAAACCACGTTCGGATTCGTCTGTGTACAGAACGCCGGCCGGAGCCAGATGTCGACGGCCTTCGCCGAGCGCGAACGGGAGCGGCGCGGTCTCGAAGACAGCGTCGAGATACTCACCGGCGGCACACGGCCGGCCGACCACGTCCACGATGAGGTAATCACCGTCATGCGGGAACTCGATATCGACCTCTCGGACCGGACGCCCCGCGAGGTTTCGACCGAGGAACTCGAATCCTGTGACGTGGTCGCCACGATGGGCTGTTCGACCCTGGAACTCGACGCGAGCAGCGTCGACGTCCGCGACTGGGCGCTGGACGACCCCGACGGGCAGGACATGGAGCGAGTCCGCGAGATTCGGGACGACATCGCCGAACGCGTCTCGGCCCTCTTCGACGAGTTCTACCCCGACAGCTGAGTCACGCGCTGTAGCAGGGCAGCGTGACGGCCGCTTTTTCTCTCTTGCAGACTCGACTGACACCGGAGAGCGCCGCTGACAAACCGCTCTGGGGCGGTTACGTTCTACAACGGAGCACAAAGGGGGAGTACCCGGAAGCGCCTATTTTATATCGCGATATTTGATTTACTTTATGAATAGCTGTTCGGACTGATATCGGTATGAAAACCGCTCTACCGGCGTCAAACCAGTCTTCACCCGCTCTACGGTTCACGAGAATTCTATCGAACCACTGGACCCGCGGTCCATGGACGGCTCGGCCTCTCGGCGTTACTGCCGGTCGTCCGAGAGCTCGTGGAACTGCCGCAGGAAGGTCTCGCGGTCGGTCTCGCCGGCATCGGCCGCCGCCAGCGTCGCTTCCAGCCCGTCCCGCGGCTGGCGGCAGGTCTCCGTGAAACACCCCTTGCAGAGATACTCGAAGGACTTGTCCTGTCGGTCCCAGCGGTCGCCGTGCTTGTCGTACTCGCGGGCGTCCGACCGGGCACACTCCTCCCCGCAGGCGATGCAGGTCACCGTCTCCCCGTCGTGCCGGGACCCGAACATGGGCGATGCTATGTGGCTGACAGGATAAATCGTTTTCCGAGCGGGCAAGCGGTTCCCGGGGCGGCCACACGTTTATCAAACTGCCAGCACTAGCCCATACATCGGCTGTTACAGGCCAGAGAGCCGACCATGCAACCACCTCAGACGCTCGTTCACTCGACGCTCGACACGCTCCCTATCAACATCGCCGTCCTCGACGACGAGGGGACGATTCTCTTTACGAACCGCGCCTGGCGGGAGTTCGCTAGCGCCGACGAGGGCGAGATGCGGGGGATAAACTACTTCGGCACCACCGACGTCGACGCCGACGAGTACGCCGGCCAGGCGGTCGAGGGCATCGAGGCCGTCATCGCCGGCGAGCGGGAGCTTTTCACCCTCGAATACCCCTGTCACTCACCCGACGAGAAACAGTGGTTCCTGATGCGCGTCGCGCCGCTGCCCCCCGAGGAGGAGGGCAGCGCCGTCGTCGCCCACATCGACATCACACAGCGGAAGCTAGCGGAGCTGGCCGCCGAACGCCGAAGCGAGAAGCTCAGGGCCGAGCGGTCGAACCTCCAGCACCTCGTCGACCGCGTCGAGGGGCTCATCACCGCCGTGATGGACGACGTGATGAACGCGGACTCGCGGGCCGCCATCCAGGGGACGGTCGTCGACCGGCTCGCGACCGTCGACTCCTACCGGTTCGCCTGGGTCGGGGAGTTCGACCTGCGGGACGAGACGGTGCGGCCGGCGGCGTTGTCGGCCGACCGCGAGACGGAGATGGCCGTTCCGGTCGAGGCCGACGACCCGGTCGCGCTGGCGGCGCGGACCGAGGAGATACAGGTCACCGACGACTTCGGCCCGGACCACGCCGCGCTGGCCGGCGCCGACGTCGAGAGCCTCGCGGCGGTGCCCCTGGTCGCCGGCGAGTCGCTCTACGGCGTCCTGACGGTGTACGCCGACAGCACCGACGCCTTCGACCCCCGGGAGCGACCCGTGCTGGGCGCCGTCGGGCAGGCCGTCGCCACCGCTATCGACGCCACCGAGACCAGCCGGCTGCTGACCGCCGACAACGTCACCGAACTCGAACTCCAGATTCAGGACGAGGACGTCTTCTTCGTCTCGCTGGCCCGCGAACTGGGCTGTCGGCTGGAGTACGGCGGGAGCGTCGCCGGCGACGAGGAGACGGTGATGTTCTTCCTGGTCGAGAGCGACGACCCCTCGACGGTGTGTGCCGCCGCCGCCGACCACCCGGGGGTCAGCGCCGTCACCCACGTCTCGACCGCCGAGTCGACCGCCCTGTTCGAGTTTACCGTCTCGGACCCGCCGGTCGTCTCGCTGCTCGCCGACCGCGGGGCCGAGACGCGCGACATCGTGGTCACGCCCGAAAACGCCCGCTTTACCGTCACGCTCCCCTCGACCACGGAGACCCGAAGCATCGTCGAACGGGTGCGGGACCACTACCCGGGGACCGACCTCCTCTCGGTCCGGGAGCGCGACGAGCCGCCGGTCTCCCGCCAGGCGTTCCTCGGCGACCTCGAGGAGCACCTGACGAACCGACAGCTCACGGCGCTCCGGAAGGGGTATCTCGGCGGGTTCTTCGACTGGCCGCGGGACGTCTCCGGGGAGGAGCTGGCCGAGTCGATGGGTATCTGTCCCTCTACTTTCCATCAGCATCTCCGGGCCGGCGAGCGGAAGCTGCTCGAAGCCATCTTCGAGACCTGGTGACGCCATCGGCCGGACCCGACGAGCCGGCCGTCGCGGCGTTATCCGACCAGTTTGGCAGATGATTTAAACCGCTCCTACCCCACTATCGAACATACGATGCGTCACCTGGGTCCGACGAGCGAACCGCGGTCATCCTCTCTGCCGGCGGCCCGTCCACGCTCGTCTCCGCGCCCCGCCCGCGCCTCGGGGCGGCGTGTGAGCCGCGGAGCGCCGAACAACCAGCCAATCCTGTCGAGATAATGCAATCTGACAATATCCGAACCAGCAAGTCGATTCAACAGCAGACCGGTCGGACGTTCCATCTCGCGACCCGCCTCCTCCCCGAGCGGATTCGCCACCCGACGTACGTGATGTACGCCTTCTTCCGGGTCGCCGACGACGTCGTCGACCAGCCCGACGGGCCGGCGCCGACCGTCCAGCACGAGCGCCTGGAGGGAATTCGGGAGACCGCGCTCGGCAACCGCGACCCCGACGAAATGCCGGATGGCGAGGTGCTCTCGGCGTTTCAGGAGCTCCGAGCGGCCCACGACATCCCGGACGAAGAAGTGAACGTCTTCGTCGACGCGATGGAGATGGACATCGACCAGGCCCGCTACGACACCTTCGAGGACCTCCGAGAGTACATGCGCGGCTCCGCCGTCGCCGTGGGGAACATGATGACGATGGTGATGGACCCCCCCGAGGCAGAGACCGCGCTCCCCCACGCCCAGGCCCTGGCCGAGGCGTTCCAGCTCTCGAATTTTCTCCGCGACGTCCGCGAGGACATCCGCGACTACGGTCGGGTGTACCTCCCCCAGGAGACCCTGGAACGCCACGGCGTCACCGAGGAGCAACTGGCGGCGGCCGAGGTCGACGACGGCTTCCGCGCGGTGATGCAGGAGGAGCTGGCCCGGACCGAGGACCTGTACCGGGAGGGCGTCGCCGGCATCCGCTATCTCCCCGACGACTGCCAGTTCGCCGTCCTGCTGTCGGCGGTGCTGTACGCCGAACACCACCGGCTCATCCGCTCGCGGGGGTACGACGTGCTCACCGAGACGCCGGAGCTGACCCGGCGCCGCCGGCTCTGGCTGCTCGCGAAGACCTGGTGGCACTGGCGGCGCAACGGCGACCCCGAAGCGACGTTCTACGCCGTCAGCGCCGTCTCGGAGCGCGGCTCCGGGACCACACAGACCGGCCGGACCAGTCACGGCCAGCCCACGTGGCGGGGCTGATGCCCGCCCGGCGTCGATGACCGCCGGCATCGACTACCTCGTCTTTCACGCCGTGGCGCTCCTCCCCGTCGTCGCCGCGCTGGCGCTGCTGGCCCGCTACCGCCTCGGGGCCCGGGGCGACGTGCTCGCGGGGACGCTGGTGCTCTCCGGGCTGGCGCTGGTGTACACGACGCCCTGGGACAGCTATCTCATCACGCGTGGCGTCTGGTGGTACGGCGACGGCGCGGTCCTCGTGCGGTTTGGCGCCGTCCCGCTGGGCGAGTATCTGTTCTTCGTCCTCCAGCCGCTGCTGGTCGCGCTGTGGACCGCCCGGTTTCCGGTCGAGACGGCGCGGCCGCTGTCGGTGCCCCTGCCCGAGCGGGCCCTGGGGCTGGCCGCCGCCGGCGCGGTCGCCGCCGCGGGACTGGCACTCCTCGGTGCGGACAGCGGCCTGTACCTCGGTTCGCTGCTGGTGTGGAGCGCCCCAATCCTGGGCATCCAGTGGGCATTCGGCTGGCCGTTTCTGGTTACGGAGTGGCGTACCGTCCTGGCCGGGACGCTCGTGCCGACGCTGTATCTCTGGGTGGTCGACCGGGCCGCCATCGAGGTCGGGCTCTGGACGCTGTCGGAGCGCTACACCACGGGCGTCGCCGTCCCGCTGCTGGGGCTCCCGATAGAGGAAGCCGTCTTCTTCCTGCTGACCTCGCTGTTCGTCGTCCAGGGGCTCGTGTTGTACGTCTGGCTCGTCGCCAGGGTGCGGGCGGCCGGACACCGCGGACTGAACCCCCTCTCGACGCTGTCGGGAGGGCGGTGACGCGTGGCGACCCGCACCGCCCGCGAGACGCTCCGGCCGCTGGTGTTCGCCTCGGGATGGGCCGGCCTCGCCGTGGCCGTCCTCCCGTCTCTCGCCGGCTTCCGCCTCCCGGTCGTCGTCCAGTACGCGCCGCTGGTCGCCAGCGCCCTCCTGTTGGGGTTGCCCCACGGCGCCGTCGACCACCTCGCCGTCGCCCGTACTCGCGGTCGGCGACCCGACCGGCGAGCCGTCCTGCGTGTCGTCGCCCTCTACGTCGCCGTCGGTGGCGCCTACGCCGTCGGCTGGTTCCTCGCGCCCGCGGCCGCCTTCGCCCTGTTCATCCTCGTCACGTGGTTCCACTGGGGGCAGGGTGACCTCTACGCGCTCGTGGCGCTGGCCGACGCCGACCACCTCCGCTCGCGCGCCCAGCGCGCCGGAACCGTCGCCGTCCGCGGCGGCCTCCCGATGCTCGTTCCCCTGCTCGCCTTTCCCGAGTGGTACCGGCGGGTCGCGACGACGCTCGTGGGTCTGTTCGCCCCCGACGCCGTCGCCGCGCTCTCGCCGGCCTTCCGCCCGGACGTCCGCCTCGCGCTGGGCGTCGGCTACGGCGCCGTCGTCCTCGTGACCCTGGGCGTCGGCTACGCCCGCGCCCGGGACCGCCGTCCCTGGCGCCTCGACGCCGCCGAGACGCTCGGGCTCGCCGCCTACTTCGCCGTCGTCCCGCCGGTGCTCGCCATCGGCGTCTACTTCTGTCTGTGGCACTCGCTGCGCCACATCGCCCGCCTGCTGCTCGTCGACGCCGAGGCGACGGCGGCGCTCCGGGCGAGCGAACCGACCGCCGCGTTCGCCCGCTTTGCCAGGGACGCCGCGCCGCTCACGCTGGTTTCGCTCGCCCTGCTCGCCGGCCTCGCCCTAGTCGTCCCGAACCGCCCCGAGACCGTCCCCGAGTGGGTCGGGCTCTATCTGGTCTTTATCGCCGTCGTCACGCTCCCGCACGTGGTCGTGGTGACGATAATGGATAGGGAGCAAGGCGTCTGGGCGTAGCCGGCAGGCTGTACGTGGAACGACTGCCGAGTTAGTTCAGGTACGTGAGGGCGACGCCGACCGTCGACAGCACCGCTGCGAGTGCCACGAGGCGCGTCGCTCCGGCGGAGACTTCTTCGGTCGCGCCGTCGGCTAACGTGTACCCGCTCGTCGCACAGAGCAGACCGCCGCCGACTATCGCGAGCACGCCGGCCAGGTCGCTGGTACCCGGTTCGAGCAGCGTCCCGACACCGTTTACAGCGATAGTGAGCCCGACCACGGCCATCGAGCCGTGGTAGACGACTGGCCTGTTCACGTCCGAAAATGTAGATACGACAGAAAAGCTCTTCCGGTGGCCCAGTCAGCTGACCAGTTTCGTTGTCTCCATATAGCGGTTACAGATGTCACAGAAGGCGCTGTCGTTCGCTTCGATGATCGGATTGTTCTCACACTCCGGGCACGCTTTGTCGGTCGCGCGGTTTTCTTTCGTCATACATCGCTGTTGGAACCTGCGTACATTAAACCTATTATATGTCTGTCATGTTTGTTCCTGTAGCTCACGGAAGCGCTATATAGCCGCGACGGAACCGCGAAAAACAGCCGGCGTACCCGGCTCGCTCGCTTCGAGGCGCTTCGGGCCTCGGTTTACTTGCCTTTGCCCTGGTTCGAGCGGATGGAGGGACGGGTCTTCTCCGAGCCCTTGCCCTTGCCGCTCAGCCCGCGGTTCCGGCGGCCGGCGCCGGTCAGACCGCGGAAGACGCGGTCGTTCTGGTCGGGCTCACAGATCCAGTTGAGGTCGTCGTCGTTCTGGATGGCGGGGTGCTCCGGGTCCACGAGGATGATTTCGTGCCACTTCTGGCGGCCGTCCTGGCCGACGGAGTAGCTGTTGAGGACGCGGAGGTTCGGGTAGACGCGGGCGGCGCGCTCCTCGGCGACGCGCTGGAGGTTCTTCCGGCGGGTGATGCGGGTGACACCCTGGCGCTTCGAGCGCCGGCCGGCTTTGTGTCGCTGCTTGCGCGCGCTGCCCTTGCGGACGGAGACGCGGGCGACGACGACGCCCTGTTTCGCCTTGTACCCCTGCGAGCGGGCCTTGTCGAGTCGGGTCGGCCGCTCGATGCGGACGACCGACCCCTCGTCGCGCCACTCCTGCTGGCGCTGCCACTGCAGTTCAGCTAGTTTCCCCTCTTTGGGGGTCTGCCATGCGTCTCGGATGTACGAGTATGCACTTCGTGCCATTGTGTTTCACCACGGGCGTTGCGTGGTTCAAGCCCCGTCGAGGACTCACATCCCGACCTGCACACGCAGGTGCCCGCTGGTGCCCGTCGTCCAGCGAGTTGTCGACTGTTCCACAGTCGCGGCCTTAAACGGTTCGAAGCCACGCGACCGTGTGTGTGGTGCCCATACACGCGTTCCTACGCGCTGGGAACCCCCTCGAACGTTATAACGACTGTACCCGTATCGGGGCGTATGGACCGCGTAGTCGCAACCGACGACCCGATGATAGACGTCGACGTGCTTCGCGACGAACTCGATGCCGAGGTCGCCGTCGTCGACGACAGCGAGGCCGCGTTGCTGGCGGCCACCGACGCCAACGCGTTCGTCGTCAACGTTAACACGCCCGTCACCGCCGAGGTCCTCGACGCCGTCGACGACCTGCGAATCGTCGCCAGAGCCGGCGTCGGCATCGACAACATCGACGTGGCCGCGGCCGCCGACCACGGCGTCGCCGTCACCAACGCGCCCGACTACTGCACCGACGAGGTCGCGACCCACACCGTCGCACTCCTGCTCGACTGTATCCGGGGTGTCGCCGCCTACGACCGCGACACCCGCGCCGGGAACTGGGGCTGGGAGCGGGGTCGGGAACGCCACCGACTGCGCGGAACCACGGTCGGGCTGGTCTCTTTCGGCCCGATAGCCCGCCGGGTCCGCGAGCAGCTCCGGGGCTTTGCGGTCGACGTTATCGCCTACGACCCCTACGTCGACGCCGACGCGATGGCCGAGGCCGACGTCGAGAAGGTGGGGCTCGACGAGCTGTACGCCCGGGCCGACCATGTCTCCCTGCACGCGCCGGTCACCGACGAGACCCGCGGGATAGTCGACGCCGACGCGCTCGACGCGATGGACGACGGGGCCGTCCTCGTCAACACCGGCCGCGGCGCGCTCGTCGACGAGGACGCGCTGGCCGCGGCGCTGCGCGAGGGGACCATCGCCGCCGCCGGGCTCGACGTGCTCGGGACGGAGCCCCCCGAGGCGGACCACCCGCTCCTGGGACTGGACAACTGCATCGTCACTCCCCACGCGGCGTGGTACTCCGAGGAGGCTCGCGACGACCTCAACGCCACCGTCGTCGAGAACGTCCGGGCCGGACTGGCCGGCGAGACGCCGCCGAACTACATCGACCCCGAGACCGACTGGCTGTAGGGGCGCGACGGGCCGGTGTCCGGCGGCTGTCGTAGCTCGGTCTCGGTACGGGACTCGAAAACTAACAGTCGAACCGCGTCCGCCCGTTCCCCAGCGGCTCCCGCGCGATGAGCGTCGTCAACAGGTCACGAGCCAGGTTTCTGCCGTACGCCACGAGGCCCGGAGCGCACGCATCGGCCGCTCTGGCCTGGTGGTAGTCACAGTACAGCGCGACCGGGAGCACCGGCGCGACGAACACGCCGGCGACGGTGACGCCGAGTTCGACCGGTCCGCCCTGTACGACCGTGGCGGCAAGTCCGACCAGCAGCCACGCAGCGGCGCCGTGGACGACCGTCGGGCGCCAGTTGTGGGCTGGCGCGCCTTCGGTGACGCGTTCGCTGCGTTTCGACGACTGACACGACATATCCGATGAACGGGTCTCACCGGCATCACTGGACGTTCGGCGCATGCCGAAATCTACCGGGGATATAAGCCACTCCCCCGCATACCCCCGCTGTGCGCGAGTTCATCTTCACTATCGACTACGACCGGAACGTGGACCCGCTGATGGACGTGTTCATCGACTACCCGGAGACCCACTCCCGGTCTATCGCCTGCAACGTGACCGAGGCGGGGATGTGGCGGCTCGAACGGGTCGCCGGCCCCGAGGCGGCGCTGGAACAGCTAGACGACGTCTACGAGAGCCCGGTGCAGTGTACGGAGTGTATCGGTACCCGCGACTGCG
Source organism: Haloarcula laminariae (assembly GCF_025457605.1). Lineage (NCBI taxonomy): Archaea > Methanobacteriati > Methanobacteriota > Halobacteria > Halobacteriales > Haloarculaceae > Haloarcula > Haloarcula laminariae. The sequence goes on from NZ_JAMZFY010000001.1 coordinate 457,281, forward strand.
TGACAGACTGGTACTACGAGGTCATCTCCCGCGAGTCGGGCCGCCGAACGGTGTACAGCTACCGTTCGGAGGCCGGCGACTGCCACTCCATCCCCAGGCTCGCCATCGAACACGTCGGCCAGGGGGTCCTCGTCGAGACCGAGCGCCGGGGGAGCCGCTGTGAGTGGCGGCTCCTGCTCTGTTCGGACGAGGGCATCGACGACCTCTTTTCTGCCCTCGAAGCGGAGCTTCGGCCCGGGCTCACCGTCGAGTTCCGCCAGCTCGGCGAGCCGGCCTACTGGGCCGACGAGGCCGTCACGCTCGCGGAGCTCCCCCCGGAACAGCAGGCCGCCGTCGAGGCCGCCGTCGACTACGGCTACTACCGCACCCCCCGGGACGTCTCGCTTTCCGACCTCGCGGAGCGCCTCGACATCTCCCGGTCGACGCTGCAGTACCGCCTCCAGCGCGCCGAGTCGTGGATCGTCCGCTCGTTCGTCACCCGCTCGATGGGACCTGTCGAGGCCGACGAGGCTGTCGCCGAGGGGAGCCGGCTCCGGGTCGGCCGCTCCAGTGTGTAACTGACTCACATCATTTGGCGTGTGCCAACCGAGTTCTGATACCCGATGGGCGTGTTCGTATGAACACACGCGAGCCGCGACCCACGCTCGCACTCTATCCCCATGACTACACTCAGCACCTACGACGCCCACGAGCGCGAAACCGACGAGGAGGACGCAGTCGCTGACGAGCACCGCTGCCCGGACTGTGGCGGCTCTCTCACCAGTGACGCCTCCCGTGGCGAGACGGTCTGTGGGGACTGCGGTCTCGTCGTCGCGGAAGACGAGATAGACCACGGCCCCGAATGGCGCGCGTTCGACTCGGCAGAGCGCGACCAGAAGTCCCGCGTCGGCGCTCCCACGACCAAGATGATGCACGACGAGGGGCTCTCGACCAACATCGGCTGGCAGGACAAGGACGCCAACGGCAACGCGCTGTCGGCGAGCCAGCGCGAGAAGATGCAGCGCCTGCGGACCTGGAACGAGCGCTTCCGGACCCGCGACCACAGCGAGCGCAACCTCAAGCAGGCGCTGGGCGAAATCGACCGGATGGGCTCCGCGCTGGGCGTCCCCGAGAGCGCCCGCGAGACCGCGAGCGTCGTCTACCGGCGCGCGCTTGACGAGGGCCTGCTCCCGGGCCGCTCCATCGAGGGCATCGCCACCGCCGCGCTGTACGCCGCCATCCGGCAGGCGAACCTCCCCCAGACCATCGACGACATGGTGCTCGTGAGCCGCGTCGACGAACAGGAGTTCACGCGCGCGTACCGCTACATCAACCGCGAGCTCGCCCTGGAAATCGGCCCGCCGGACCCGGCCGACTACCTCACGAAGTTCGCCTCGCAGGTCGACGCCAGCGACGAACTGGTACGCCGGGCCCGCGAACTCATCGAGACGGGCAAGGCCGCCAACGTCCACAGCGGCAAGAGCCCCGTCGGCCTGGCCGCAGCGGCCATCTACGCCGCCGGCCTGCTCGTCAACGAGGAACTCACCCAGGAGACGGTCAGCGAGGCCACCGACGTGAGCACGGTCACCATCCGCGACCGCTACCGCGAACTCCTCGAAGCCGAGTCCGCCCGCGACACCACCGCGACGAGCGGCTCCAACGCCAGCGCCTGAGAAGCGGAAACGGGGTTGCACCGCTCCAGATACTTAATTGTTCGACCGACCGGACCTATTTATCCCCGCCCCGCCCACTGCCGGGTATGACGGCTACTGTGACCGGCAAGACGGTTCTCGTCACCGGCGGCGCTGGCTTCGTCGGGAGTCACATCGCCGACGCCCACCTCCCCGACAACGACGTCCGGATTCTCGACAACTTCTCCAGCGGCCGGCGGGCGAACGTCCCCGACGCCGCCACGCTCGTCGAGGGCGATATCCGCGACGACGCGGCCCTCTCCGAGGCCATGGACGGCGTCGACGTTGTCTTCCACCAGGCGGCCATCGTCAGCGTCGCCCGCTCGGTCGAGGACCCGACGACGAGCGGCGCGGTCAACGCGAACGGGACCCTTGCGGTTCTGGAGGCGGCCCGCCGGCAGGACGCCCGCGTCGTCTTCGCCTCCAGTGCGGCCATCTACGGCACCCCCGAGACGCTCCCGATAACCGAGGGCGAATCGAAGGAGCCGGCCTCGCCGTACGGCCTGGAGAAGCTCACGAGCGACCACTACTGCCGGCTGTACGACGACCTCTACGACCTCCCGACGGTCGCGCTGCGCTATTTCAACATCTACGGGCCGCGCCAGTCCGGCGGCGACTACGCCGGCGTCATCAAGGCATTCACCGAGCAGGCCCGTGACGGCGGCCCGCTGACAGTCCACGGCGACGGCGAGCAGACCCGGGACTTCGTCAACGTCGCTGACGTGGTGCAGGCGAACTGCCTCGCCGCCACCACCGACGCCACCGGCGAAGCGTTCAACGTCGGCACCGGGACGCGAACCTCGGTCCGACAGCTCGCGGAGATAATCCGGGACGAGGTCGACCCGACCGCCGAGATAACCCACGTCGACGCCCGCGACGGGGATATCCGTCACTCGGCCGCCGACATCGCCAAGGCCCGGGAGCGCCTGGGTTTCGAACCCACGATCTCGCTCGCCGACGGCCTGCACGACTATCTGAGCTAGTCTTCGACGACCACGGTGCCTTTCATCCCGGACTCGTGGGGGATACAGAAGTACGGGAACTCCCCCGTCGTCTCGAAGGTGTGTTCGTAGCTGTCCTCTGAAGCGACGGCCCCCTCGCTGGGGTAGGCCTCCCTGGCGGCCGACTCGCTATCGAACTCGCCGGACGCGAAGTACGTCCCCCCGTCGGGGAGCTGTTCCTCGTACGCGGTGACGCTGTGTGGGACCGAGCCGGTCGTCGTCCAGGTGACCGTGTCGCCGACGCTGACGGTGATATCCGCCGGCTCGAAGTTGAGGTCGTCGGTCATCTCGACCAGGTTGTCCGTGTCTCCCCCGGTCGGCGTGTCGGAGCCGGACCCACCACAGCCCGCGAGTCCCCCTGCCAGTGCCACGCCACTCATCCGTAGGACGGTCCGTCTGTCCATACTCCGAGCTTCGGCTTTCGACACTTACGTCGCCCGGTTTCGCTCGGCTGGCCCGCTCCGGAGCGTGAACGGCCACTCCAGCGGTGTCTCGCTGTATGGGGACTGAAGCGGTAACTCACCATTTACTATCGCGTTATATGATTTATCAGAGGGCCAGCGAACGCCCTCCCGTATCGCTACGTACCATCGCTGTCGGCGAAGAATAGCGTCGAACGGCCTCAGACGGCGTATGCCGCCACGGTCTCGAAACTGCCGTCGGTCAGTGCATCCGTCAGGGCGTCGGTGTCGACCTCGTCGACGTGTGCGGGGTATTTCCGCCCGAAGTAGTTCACGATGTTCTCGACGTCACGTGCCAGCAGCTCCTCGCTGTTCTCGTGGTCGGTCGGCACGGCCTGGGGCCAGTCGAAGACGACGACTCCCTGGGTCGTGACGAAGACGTTGTACTCGCTCATGTCCGCGTGGACGAACCCGGCGTCGTAGGCCGTCTGCATCTCGTCCAAGACGAGGTCCAGCACGGGGACGACTTGCTCGGGTTCGAGGCCGGTCCGGGAGAGTTCCACGCCGTCGACTTTCTCCATGACGATGGCGTGGCGGTTCGTATCGATGGGCTGGGGGACCGAGACGTCCGGATACAGCGTTTCGAGGGCGTCGTACTCCCGTTCGGCGGCTTTCCGGGCGGTGTAGAGCCAGGAGACGTGGTCCCGGTCGGACGTGTACTCCCGCTCTTTCATCACCTCGCGGAAGTTCGTGTACCCCTCGCGGTGGTACTTGAGCGCCAGCGGTTTGTACGACTGGACCTCGTAGACGTCGCTCTCTTTGCCGACGCCCAGCGGGGCCCCAAAGCCTTCCAGGGTGTCCCGCTCGACGAAGGTGTGCAAGGCGAGCGCGTCGTACCCCTCGAAGGTGAGCTTGAACCCCTCGTACTGGATGGTCTTTCGCTCGACTAACCCGCGGTCCTCACACCGGTCCAGCCGGTAGTCGACGTTCTCCTCGCTCAGCCGGGAGAAGTCGGTGAGCTTCTCGCGGTTGACGTACTCCGAGAAGCGCATCCCCTGTTCGACCCCCGAGAGCAGGTGGAAATCCTCCGGCTCCAGCTCGCCCATCACCGAGGCCACGTTCTGGACCATTAGCGGCGCCTAGACGCCCGCACCGTAAAAGTTCGACGCGTCGGCGGCGACCGGCCGATAAATCACACTGCGCTATACAGAACTGGGGCTCGGTCGCCCGGCTGTCGCTGTGGCACAACCGCTGTATACGGACGCTGGACGGACAACACCGGCGTATCGAGCCGCAAATACACTGTTCGGCTTCAGTCGTCGGCGTTCGCGGGCGACGCCTCGACCGACGTGTCGACGGTCGCCCCGTCCCCCGTTACCGGCGTCCACGACAGCGCTCCGGCGTAGTGGAACGCGGCGTGGTCCTGGGTCGGGTCGACGACGGTCAGGGAGAGCCAGCCGTTGTCGAGCAGCTGGGCGACGTCCTCGTTGTCGGCGAGGATGTCCTCGACGGTATCGACGGGGGCGTGGATGACCGTCGAGAGGCGCAGCGGTTGGTGGTAGGGCTCGTCGTCGGCCGCCATGAGCGACTGCAGCGGGAGGCCGGTCATCAGGTCGCCGCCGTTGCCCTGGTAGACGCCCACGTTGCCGACGGGGTTGTGGGTTATCTTCGACCCGCTGCCGTAGGTGCCGGTGTCGACCGTCGAGAAGTAGTACTGGGCGTTGATCCACTGCGTGACGACCATCGGCGCCGTCATGATAGCCTCCAGGGCGTCGCCGTAGGGGTCGGTCGTCCAGTCGTAGGAGTGGAGGAACGCGCGACCGTCGAGGTCGAGCCCGGCGGCCAGCTCGCTCGGGCCGACGACGAAGCCGGCGTTGCCGGCCAGCCCCCACTCGGGGCGGGTCTCGGCCCAGTCGGCCGCCTTGCGTTCGGTCTCCCGGGCGGCGTCGGCCGCGTCGGTCCGCTCGGCGGTCGCCCCCTCGCGGGCGGTCCCGAGGTCCTCGCGGAGCTGCTGGAGGTCCGCCTGGTGGCTCTCCGGTACGTCGCCGTCGTACAGTTCGACCTCGTCGGTCGTGGTGTTGTGCTGGCCGGCGAGGAACACGGTGTCCTCGGGGATCTCGACGCCGCGGTCGCGGAGTTCGGCCCGGACGGCGTCCTCGTTACAGATGGCCGCCAGTACGCGGGCGCTCGGGCCGCCGGGGTTGCCGGCACAGGCCCCGCAGTCCAGGCTCGAATCGAACGGGTTGTTCGCGGTCTGGCTCGCGTGGCCGGTGAAGACGACGAGGCGGGCGAAGCGGTCCCACCCCATCAGGTCGAAGGCGGTCTCGGCGTAGCCGACCTTCTCGCCGAGCGTGAGGTCGTCGACCGACGGGCGACAGAAGTCGTGTTCGTCGGGCACCGTGTCGTCGACGCTGTCGAGGAAGTCGTGGACGCGCCCGGGCACCAGCGTGCGGCTCGCCAGCGCGAGCCCGTAGCCGCTCCCGGCGCTCTCGACGAAGCCGTAGGCGGTCGCGGCGTTGGTCTCGATGGACTCGACTATCTCGGCCGCGGCCTCGCGGATGCCGGTCAGGTAGTCGTACTCGGCCTCCTGCTCCGCGTCGACCGGTTCGTCGGTGATGTGGTGCTGTGCGTTCGCGATGGGCGGACACGCCGTGACCGAGACCTCGGCGTCGTACCCCTCGTACTCCATCGGGATGCCGAAGAAGCCGGCGTAGCCGTGGGTCTCGTAGTCGCCGGCGTCTTCGAGGTGGCGACGCAGGACTTCCGAGCGCGTGTCGATACAGAAGACGAGCTGTGCGTCCGGACGGCCCGACGGCTCGCTGCCGGCCAGCGACTCGCTCTCGGCCGCGACGCTCTCGACCAGCTCCTCGCGGTAGGTCGCCTCCCACGCGGTCAGGAACGCCTCGCTGAGCTGGTCGGTCTCGCGTTCGCCGTCGGGGTCCTCGGCGGGCGCGAGGTCTGCGCCGACGGCGTCGAGTAGCGCCAGCCGCGCCGCGAGGTAGCCGGTGAGCGTTATCGGGTACCGCGACTGCCACTGGCCGCCGTTCGCGGCGCGCTGTTTGATGAACCCGGTCCAGCCCGGGAGCGCGGCCAGCTGTTCCTCGAAGATGGTCGGCCACTGGTCCTGGGGGTACGGCTCCAGCACCGCCTCGATCGTCTCGGTCGGTGTCGCCGGCAGGTCCGCGACGACGCCCGCGTCGGGAATCTGGCCGTCGTGGGCGGCGAACGTGCGGAAGACGCCGTAGAACCCGAGGTCCCTGTCCGGCAGCGACCAGTGGGCCCGCCCCTCGTCGAGGAACGACGAGAGCCACTTCGTCAGCACGTGGTCGACGCGCTCCTCGGCGGCGTCACGGTCCGGGCTCTCCGTCCCCGCTGTGGTGTCCATGCGGGAAAGCAGCGCCTCGGGGTCGGCGTCGTAGCCGGCCGCGGCGAGTTCGGCGTCGAGGATGTCGCGGTCTATCTGGCCACGCGCCAGCGCCTGGCGGAACGTCTCCGGGCTGGGATACCCACGGCCGCCCAGGATATCGGCGGCCTCCGCGACCGCCTCGGCGAAGGGCTGGTCCTCGAACCCCGAGAGCGGGTTGGCCGTCACGAACGAGTGGATGGGCCAGACCGAGCCGACGGCCGCCGCGGCGTCGTCGACGCTGTCGCGGATGGCTTGCTCAGTACTCATTGTACTCCCCCGTGTCGGTCACCAGCGTGTCGGTCGGCGGCTGGCTGGCGTTCAACAGCGCCACGTAGAGGCGTCGGCTGTGCCGGTGAACACCGGTCTCGATGGCGAGGTAGACGCCGACGAAGAAGACGGCGACGGCGACGTGGAGCAGGGTCAGCTCGGTCGTCGCCGTGCTCACCGACAGGAGCTCCGAGATAGTCTCGTAGACCATCGCATAGATGACGAGGGCCGGGAAGAAGACCAGCGGGACGGCCCCGTAGCGGGCTCTCGGGGGCAACTCGGTGTGGGTGACCGCGTTGCGAGCCGCGTGCAGCGTGGTGAACACGACGAAGAAGGTGAGCAGGAGGCCGCTGTCGACTTTCGCGCCCTTCCCGGTCAGCGCCGCGAACAGCAGGCCGCCGGCCAGCGCGGTCAGCAGCGTCACGGCGATGCCGCCGAGGCTCTCGCGCATCCCGATTTCGCCGGTCGGGCTGTTGTGTTCGACGCCGTCGCCGGCGGAGAGGAACTGGTAGGCCTTGTAACAGCCGTGCAGGATGAGGTGGGTGATGGCGGCCCCGAAGAAGCCGAGGCCGGCCTGCATTATCATAAAGCCCATCTGGCCGACCGTCGAGCAGCCCAGCTTGCTCTTTACGTCCGTCTGGACCATCTTCAGGAGCTTCCCGCCGAGGGCGCTGGCCGCGCCCACGCCGACAATCACGAGCATGAGCCCCGAGTCGACGGTGATGACGGGGGCAAAGCGGGTCAGCAGGACGCCGCCGGCGTTGACGAAGCCGGCGTGCATCAGCGCCGACGCCGGCGTCGGCGCGGTCATCGAGGAGAGCAGCCACCCCTGGAACGGGATGAGTGCCGACTGAATCATCGCCGCGAGCACGAGCGCGCCGGCGGCGACGAGCCACACCGGCCCGCCGAGCGTGTCCGACGCCGCGCCGATGCCCGATACCGTCGTCTCGCCGGTCGCCCACCACAGCGCCGCGAGCGCGACGCCCAGCAGGGCGCTGCTCGCGAGGAAGTACTTGCGAGCGACCGCCGCGGCCGCCCCGGCCTGTTTCCACCCGCTGATGACGCCGATGAGCTGTGCCATGACCAGCCCCATCGTCAGCCACAGGAGCCCGAACAGGGCGACGTGGTTCGCCGCGACCAGCGCCATCACCACGACGGTGAAGCCGAACACCGCCACGAAAAACCGCGTCTGGTGGGCACTGCCGGCCATGTAGCGTCGGGAGTAGCTGTGGACGATGCCCGAGAAGAACGTGACGACCGTCCACATCAGGACGGTCAGCCCGTCGACGGCGACCAGGTCGCCCAGCGCCGGGGCCCAGCCGGTCACGGCGTGGCCGACCAGGGCGACCAGACTCAGCCCCCACAGTAGCCAGACGGCCCGGGTCAGTGCCTTCGGCGTGGCGGGTGATTGCTGCCCGATACCGCTCGGAAGCGGTCCGACCGTCGTGCGTTGTGTCTCGTCTCCCATCGTTGTGTTCGGTGACGGTTCGGCTCGAGGGGTGCCTACCCCGAACGACCCGTCCTCTTACGAAAAGAACGAACAGACTGGTTATTAAGTCCTTCTATATTACCAGTCTGTTCGCCTATAAGGTGATTAAAGAACATTATGGTTTTTAATCCGTTCGCCGGAGTGTTCCGACAGAACTGCCGCCGTTCGCGTCGCTCCGTCGGGCCTCTGCGGTGGCACGACGCGTATCGCCGCTCGCCGTCGCTGTTGCCCCTACTCGCCCGCGAACCCGCCGAAGGGCGTCGTCTCGTGGCTCCGGACGAGCACCTCGTCGACGACCTTCAGCCCCATGTCGAGCAGCGCCTGGGCGACCGGCGTGATGTCGCTGTCCGTCTCCCCGACGGCGGTCACCAGGAGGTTCTGTTCGCCGGTGACCAGTTCCTGGACCGAGACGACGCCGTCGATGTCGAGAATCGCCGGAATCTGTTCGCCCCGCTCGGGAATCGGCGCGGTACAGAACAGCAGCATTCGAAGGGGGTAGCCGGACTGTTGGTAGTCTATCTCGGCGCTGTATCCCTTGATGACGTCGTTTTCCTCCAGTCGCTGTATCCGTTTCCGGACCGTACTCCCCGACGTGCCGGTCCGCTCGGCGATGTCGCCCGAGGAGAGGTTGCGCGCGTCCTCCTGGAGGGCGTGGAGGATGGCCTCGTCGACGTCGTCGATAGCGTCGTCTCCCATACGCCGTGTAGAACCGTCGCTGTCAAAGGGACTTCGCCTGCTGCGCTGGCCGAGTTCTACCGCATGGGCCGTCGAGAGCGTGACCCCTTCGGCTCTGCCTGTGTAGCTCGCCCAATAGCTACGGGCTTTCCGGCTGCTCACCGTCTCGGCCGCTCAGCTACAACAGGGGCGATAGAACCGTCACTCCCCGAACTCGAACTCGCTGATGGCGTCCCGCCAGGGCTCGGGGATGGGCTGGGGTTCGCCGGCGGCCCGGTCGTAGGTCACGACGGTCGTCTCGCCGGTCGCCGCGACCGCGTCGCCGTCCCGAACCTCGTACTCGAAGGGGAAACTCGTCGTGCCCAGTCGGGGTACCCGGACGCCGACGGTGACGCTGTCGGCGGTCCGAATCGGCCGCTCGAACTCGATGTCGAGCGTCTTGATGACGATGCCGTCGTCGCTGTCCGCGAGAAACGCCCGGCTGCCGCCGCCGACGACCTCGGCGAGGTAGTCGATGCGGGCCTCCTCCAGATAGGTACCGTAGCGGACGTTGTTGACGTGGCCGTAGGTGTCGAGGTCGTCGAAGCGCAGGTCGACCTCGGTCTCGAAGCTCATGCCAGTAGCTCGGCGTGTTTCTCCCGAAGCTTGTCGAGCTTGGGCGGGATGGTCATCTGGCAGTAGGACTGGTTGGGATTCTTCTCGAAGTAGTCCTGGTGGTACTCCTCGGCGGGGTAGAACGCCTCCAGGGGCTCGACCTCGGTGACGATGTCGTCGTCGTAGGCCGGCCCGATGTCGTCGATAAAGGCCTCGACAATCTCGCGCTGCTCGTCGTCGTGGTAGAACACCGCCGAGCGGTACTGGGTCCCCACGTCGTTGCCCTCCCGGTTCAGTGTCGTCGGCGTGTGCGTCGAGAAGAACACCCCCAGGAGTTCCTCGTAGCTCACCACCTCGGGGTCGTAGGTCAGCTGGACGCACTCGGCGTGGCCCGTCTCCTCCCGGCAGACGGCCTCGTAGCTCGGGTTCTCGACGTGGCCGCCGGCGTAGCCCGAGACCACCTCCTCGACGCCCGCGACCTGTTTGAAGACGGACTCGGTACACCAGAAGCACCCACCCGCGAACGTCGCGTGCTCGGTCATCACTCCCAGTAGGTGTGGGACGTACAAAAACGGCCGGCCGCGCTCGTACTGGTGGCTGTACGTTCGTAGAGATATTCGCGGCGGCGAATTAGTTCAGTTTGGTGTAGCCACCAGTATCAGTCTCCTGCCGCTGGCGCCGCGGGCGCTGTGGCCCCCTGGTCGGCCGCGACGGCGTCATCGCCGCCGAGCGAGCGTGCGGAGTTTGCCACCACGAGCAGGCTGGAGGCGGTCATCGCGACGGCGGCAAACAGCGGGTTCAGCAGGCCGGCGAGCGCGAGGGGGAGCGCGACGGCGTTGTAGCAGAACGCCCACGCGAGGTTCTCGCGGATGCGCCGCCGGGTCCGGGTCGTCAGGTCGAACACCCGCGGGACGGCGGCGAGGTCGTCCGTGGTCACCACCGCGTCGGCGGCGTCGGCGGCCAGCGCCGTCCCCGAGGACAGCGAGATGCCCAGGTCCGCGGTCCCGAGCGCCGGCGCGTCGTTGGTGCCGTCGCCGACCATCGCGACGGTGCCCCGGGATTTGAGTCGCTCTACCACCTCGGCCTTCGCGTCCGGCGGGACGCCGGCGAACACCTCGTCGACCGCATCGTGGCGCTCGAAGGGCGCGGCCGCGGCCGGGCCGTCGCCGGTGATGACGACGACCTCGCGGGGCGCGAGCGCCTCGACGGTGGCCGCCCACCCCGCTCGGGGTTGGTCGCCCCCGACCACGACGTCCCGGGCGCGGCCGTCCCAGCCGACCAGCGCGGGAATCTGCCCGTCCGACCGCGCTCGCTCGCACCTGTCGGCCAGTTCGTCCGGCACCGACAGCCCCTCGTCGGACAGCAGCGCCGGCGTCCCGACGACGACGCGCTCGCCGTCGGCCGCCTGCGCGCTCGCTTCGACGGTCCCGCTCACGCCGCGGCCGGGGTGGTGCTCGACGTCCTCGACGACGGCGTCGGACGCCTCCGTGGCCGCGGTGACGGCCGCGGCGAGCGGGTGGTCGGCGAACTGTTCGAGGGCCGCGGCCCGCCACAGCGCGTCGTCGTCGGGCCGCTCGACCAGCTGCATCTCGCCGGTGGTGAGCGTCCCGGTCTTGTCGAACGCGACCACGTCCACTTCGGTGGCGGTCTCGAAGGCCGACCCGTCGGTAACGACGACGCCCTCGTCCAGCGCCGCCCGGACCCCGGCGGCCGTCGCCAGCGGCGTCGCCAGACCGAGCGCGCAGGGGCAGGAGACCACGAGCACGGCCAGCCCGGTCAGCAGGGCGTCCGTCGGCGCCGCCCCGCCCGCCAGGTGACCGACTCCCGCGAGGACGGCCAGCCCGACCACCAGCGGGACGAAGACGGCCGCGATGCGGTCGACGAGGCGCTGGACGCCGCCGCGCTCGCTCTGGACGCTCCAGAGCAGTTCCGTGAGGCGGGAGACGGTGCTCTCGGCCTCCGGGCCGACCTGGACTACGAGTCCGCCTTCAGCCACCATCGCCCCGCCGACCACCTCGTCGCCCGCGGTCTTCCGGACCGGCAGTGACTCGCCGGTCACCAGCGACTCGTCGACGCCGGCGGTCCCCTCGGCGACGGTCCCGTCGACGGGGATGCGCTCGCCGGCTCTGACCACGACCTCCTCGTCGGGCACGAGCGCGTCGATGTCGACCGTCTCGGTGCCGGACTCGGTCCGCCGCCGGGCCTGTTCGGCCCGCTGGCTGGTCAGCTCCGTCAGCCGCCCCGTCGCGGCCCGGCGGACCCGGTCGCGGTAGTAGTCGCCGACGGAGACGGCCAGCACGATGACCGTCGCTACGTCGAAGTACACCTCCGTCCGGCCCAGGATTACCGCGACGACGCTGTAGGCGAAGGCCGTCGTCACGGCCATCGCCACCAGCAGGTCCATGTTGGGCCGGCGGGTACGCAGACTCACCACCGCGCCCCGCAGCATCGGCCAGCCGGTGTAGCCGACCACGACGCCGGTCATGACTGCCGTGTTCCAGAGCAGGTAGGCGCCGGCGGGGCCCTGGAGGTCGACCAGCCCGAAGTCCAGACCGAGATACGCGGGATAGAGAAAGAGGACGTACCACAGCATGGTCATCATCCCGAAGAAGCCGCCGACGAGCAGCCGCCCGACCTGCTCCGAGTCGTCCGCCTCGTCCGGCTCGCGGCGGGAGACCTCGTAACCCGACCCGGAGAGCCGGTCGGGCAGGGCGTCGGCGTCGGCCCGGTCGGGGTCGTAGGTGACTTTCATCGTCCCCGTCGCGTAACTGGCCGACGCGCCGGTGATGCCGTCGTGGGCAGTCGCCCGCCGTTCGAGGAACAGCTCGCAGGTCGCACAGTGCATCCCCGACACCGAGCAGAAGGCCGTCTCGCCCTCGGCCTCGTCGGGGTCGGGGCCGGTCTCGACGGCCGCCGAGTCCGTCCCTGCGGGGTCGTCCAGCGTCCGGGCGACCTCCAGACACCCCCGACAGCAGAAGGCGCCGGCCACGTCGCTGTCGGTGACGGGGTCGTCGGTCGCCAGTCCACAGAGGGTGCAGTCGGTCATGTCCAGGGCATCGGCAGCGGCGGTTTCGGGACGGTGACGCCGAAGGCCGCCAGTCCGTTCGCGAGCGGTACCAGCGCCAGCACGAGGAACAGCGCCCCGAGGACGCGATGCAGCGACGCGCGCCGCCCCGGCGAGAGCGTGCCGAACGCGGTGCCGTAGGCGAACACCAGCGGGACGGTGCCCAGTCCCAGCGCCGCCAGCGAGACGGCGCCGGTCACCGCCGAGCCGGTAGCCGCGGCGTAGAGGAAAGCCGGGTACAGCAGCGGGCAGGGGAGCAGTCCGTGTATCGCCCCCAGCGCGACCATCCCCGGCCCGTCGACGAGCCGGTCGAGCCGCGCCACCAGCGCCGACGAGACCCGGTCGAACCAGGCGCCGACGACGGGGAGCCCCCTGGCGAGGTCGACGGCCCGACCCCGGGTCAGGTAGCCCAGCCCGACGGCCACGATGGCGAGGCCGACGAGGACGCCGGCCCCGCCCCGGACCAGGGTTCCGACCCGAGCGAGCGCCGCCAGGTCGTACACCAGCGCGCCCGCGGCCCCGAACAGGCCGCCGAGCAGCGTGTAGCTCGCGGTGCGGCCGAGGTTGAACAGCGACTGCTGGCGTATCTCCGTCAGCGACAGCGGCCCGCCGTCGTCGAGCCGGTCGGCGTAGGTCGTCACGAGCGGCCCGCACATCCCGAGACAGTGGACGCTCCCGACGAGCCCGAGGCCGACCATCGCCGCGAGCCCGGTGGTCTCGCCCGCCGACAGCCCGGCGGTCCCGAGTCCCATCTCAGGCGGCCTGGCCCTCGTGGTCGCCGGTCATCAGGAAGAGACTCGCCGCGATGATGCAGATACTGACCAGCGAGAGGGCGACGATGTTCCGACCGGTACCGAGGATGTAGTAGCCGATCGGTGCTAGTCCCAGCAGTGCAAGCAGCGTCACGAGTCGCGGGCTGGATGCTGACATGGCCGAGAGTTAGGCCAACCGTATATAAAAATGGTTGGCGTGTTCCAACTGCGCAGGAATCCCGTAACCCCTTTTTTTGATTAGGGTGAAACCGGTCGACTATGGTATCGTTCAGTAGCGGTAGCGTGTGGACGACCAGGACGACGGGAGGTGGCCGATGACTGTCGGTCGGCGGCAGTTCCTCACGGCGACCGCCGGGGCCGCGGCGCTCGGCGTGGCCGGGACCGCGAGCGCACAGAGCGAACCGGACTACGGCGGCTGGTTCGACAACGTCTCGAACTACGAGGAGACTGTCGACAAGCGCGGCCAGGACAGGGTAGAGATATCCGTCGGCGCGGAGGGGAACAACGGGAACTACGCCTTCGACCCGCCGGCGGTGCGGGTCAACCCCGGCACCGAGGTCGTCTGGACCTGGACCGGCCAGGGGCAGGCCCACAACGTCGTCTCCGACGGCGACGGGCCGCTCGACTCGGGCGAGGCGGTCGCCGAGGAGGGGACCACGTACAGCCACACCTTCGAGAGCGAGGGCATCTACAAGTACGTCTGTGTCCCCCACGAGGGGCTCGGGATGAAAGGCGCCGTCGTCGTCAGGCCCGGCACGCCCGGTCCGGAGGGGCCGCCGGCCAACCCCGACTACGAGGGCTGGTTCGACGACGTCTCGAACTACGACGGGAACACCGTCGACCAGACCGGTTCCGACAGCGTCGATATATCCGTCGGCGCGGATGGGAACAACGGTGCCTTCGCCTTCGACCCGCCGGCAGTCCGTGTCACGCCCGGGACCGAAGTCACCTGGACGTGGACGGGCAACGGCGGCGGCCACAACGTCGTCTCGGACGGCGACGGCCCGCTTGACTCGGGAGACGCTGTCGCCGAGGAGGGGACGACCTACAGCCACACCTTCGAGGAGTACGGCATCTACAAGTACGTCTGTTCCCCCCACAAGGGGGTCGGGATGAAAGGCGCCGTCGTCGTCGGCGGCCCGCTTTCCGAGGGCGGCAGCGGCGGCGAGGGCGGCGCCGACATCTCGATGTCGGGGCCGGGCTGGCTGCTCGCGGGGTCGGTGCTCGCGGCCTTCTTCTCGCCGCTACTGCTGGCCGCGGTGATGCGTCGGCGTTACCGCGAGCGGCCCCCGGAGCCGTCCGACTCGGACCTCGAACTCGCGAGCGGTCCCACCCCGGTCGAGGAGGCGCCGGCGACGGAGCCGGACGTCGAGGTCGGCCACGACGAGTTCGACCCGACGGGGACGGCCTCGCTCATCGCGTTCTACTTCGTCCTCATCGTCCTGCTGTGGGTGTTCATGTACTTCGTGGAGTTCCTCGGCCGCGTCTCGGTGATCGGGTGATACAATGCAGGTTCACAACTTCGAGAAAGTCTGGCTCGGCGCAGCGCTCCTGCTCATCGTCGGCTTCATCGCCACCATCGCCTACGGCACCGTCGGTGCCGGCGTCCAGATGGTCGACGACTCGGGCGGCGAAATAGACCCGCAGGCGGTCCAACAGAGCAACACCGGGACCGGGTTCGACGACCCCGGCGTCGTCAAACAGAACGACAGCCACTACGTGGTTTACGTGGTGGCCCAGCAGTTCCAGTTCTCCCCGGGGACCGGCGACAACCCGATTCGCATCCCCGCGGACACGCGGGTCACCTTCCGCGTGACCAGCGCGGACGTGACCCACGGGTTCTCCATCGTCGAGACGAACATCAACACGATGGTCATCCCCGGGCAGGTCTCGGAGGTCACCGCCCGGTTTGACAACCCCGGTACGTACGGCCTCGTTTGTCACGAGTACTGCGGGGCCGCACACCACGAGATGGGCGGGTCCGTCGAAGTGGTGCCCCAGTCAGAGTACACGTACAACGAAACGGAGGTGCAAAACTGATGGTTTTCGTCGATAGCTATCCAAAGACGTCGAAACTCGTTCGGAGCCAGTTCATCGTTTCCTTTGTCGCGCTGGGTATCGGCGCGCTCTTCGGCATCGTCCAGGCGCTGCATCGCACCGGCATCTTCCGGGGATTCATCAGCTCCGCGGACTACTACACCATCCTGACGGGACACGGCGTCCTGCTGGCGCTGGTGTTTACGACCTTCTTCATCGCCGGGCTGTTCGGCTGGGCGGTGACAAAGAACCTGGACCGGGAGCTCCCACAGCGGATCTCCTGGGGCGCGTTCTGGCTGATGCTGTTTGGAACGGTGCTTGCCGCCGTCGCCATCCTGGGCGGAATCATGGGCGCGCCCTCGATTCTCGGCCAGGAGCTGAGCGCGGACGTGCTCTTTACGTTCTACGCGCCGATGGGGGCTCACCCGTTCTTCTACGTCGGGGCGGCCCTGCTCATCGTCGGCTCGTGGATCGCCGGCGGCGCCTACTTCAAGTCGCTGTGGGACTGGCGCTCCGAGAACCCCGACGAGCGCATCCCGCTGCAGGTGTTCATGGTCGTGACGACGATGCTGATGTGGTACGTCAGCACCCTCGGCGTCGCCGTCGAGGTGGTCGCCTTCCTCATCCCGTGGTCGCTGGGACTCATCAGTCAGGTCGACCCCCTGCTGACCAGGACGCTGTTCTGGTACTTCGGCCACCCGGTCGTCTACTTCTGGCTGATGCCCGCCTACCTGGTGTGGTACACCATCCTGCCGAAGCTGGCCGGCGGGCGGCTGTTCAGTGACCCGCTCGCCCGCGTCGTCTTCGTCCTGTTCCTGCTGCTGTCGACGCCGGTCGGCTTCCACCACCAGTACGTCGACCCCGGCATCCCGGAAGGGTTCAAGGCCATCGCGATGACGAACACGATGTTCCTGCTGTTGCCGTCGCTGTTGACGGCGTTCACCGTCGTCGCCAGCGTCGAACACGCCGCCCGACAGCGGGGCGCGACGGGATACGTCAGCTGGATCCGTGAACTCCCCTGGGACAACCCGGCCTTCACCGGCTGTATGCTGGCCGGCCTGATGTTCGCCGCCGGCGGCTTCTCGGGGATGATAAACGCCGGGATGAACATCAACTACCTCATCCACAACACGCTGTGGGTGCCCGGTCACTTCCACCTCACCGTGGGGACGGCCTTCGCCCTGACGGCGATGGCCATCAGCTACTGGCTGGTCCCCCAGATTACCGGCAAGCAGCTCAAGCGCCGGTCGGTCGCGGTCGCCCAGCCGTACGTCTGGTTCATCGGTATGGCCCTGATGTCCAACGCGATGCATCGGGCGGGGCTGGCGGGCGTCCCCCGACGGACCGCCGAGCCGACCTACGACGAGTTCGCCTTCAGCGGCGTCGCCGGGAGCATGAGCGAGATGCGCATCCAGATCGCCATCGGCGGCACGCTGCTGTTCCTCGGCGCGGCGATGTTCCTGCTCGTGATGGCCGAGACGTGGCTCGCCCACCGGGGCGGGACCCTGTCGGTCAACGGGACGATTCCCGACCCGCTCTCGGGCGCCGACCACAGCCCGCGCATCCTCGATAACTACAAGCTCTGGACGGCCATCGCGCTGGTGCTCATCGTCATCGCCTACGGGCCGCCGATCTGGAGCATGGTCGCCGACGGCATCACCGCGCCGGGGAGCCCGCCGATTTCGGTCTGATGCTCGAGGACGCCGACCCGCCGGACGTGAGCATGGTCCGGGTCCTGATCGTCCTCGCCATCGCCGTTCCCATCGTCATCGAGCTGGTGACCTTCGGCGGTCTCATCGGCCACTACGCGACCGGCGGCGGGCCGGGGGCCGCGGCGACGCCGACCCAAGCGCCCGAGACCGGCGGTGCGACCGTCGGCGACGAGATACTCTCCGGGACCCCGGCCACCGAGCGGGTCGACGAGGCGACGCTCACGGACGACGACAACGCGACGCAGTTCGTCCTGACCGTGACAGTCTCCGACCCGGTCGACGGCTACGAACTCCGGCTCGGGGCGGTCACCACCAGCGGGGGCCGGACCGTCGAGGGGTCGGGAGCGACGACCGGAACGCTCGACACCGGCGAGGACGGGCTCGTCACCGGAGTGTGGAAACTGCCCCCCGGCGACCGGCCGGACACGCTCTCGGTGACCGTTATCTCGGCGCCGGGCAACGACACGCCGACGCCCCGCGCGTTCACCGTCGACCTGGGCGACCTCTAGAGGTTACCGGTCGACCTCGCCCATAATCGTGTCCAGGCTCCCCAGCGTCGCCACGAGGTCGGCGACGTACTCGCCTTCGGCCATCTCCGAGAGCGCCTGGACGTGCGAGAAGGAGGGGCCGCGAATCTTGAACCGGGCGGGCGTCTCGGTGCCGTCGGACCGGATGTAGATGCCGAGTTCGCCCTTGGCGGCCTCGACCGCCCGATATATCTCGGTGTCCGGTTCCGGTCGGAGCGTCCGGGGAACGTTCGACTGTATCTCGCGGTCGCTCTCGGGCCACTCTTCGAGCAGGTCGACACACTGCTGGACGATTCTCGCGGACTCCTCGACCTCGCGCAGGCGTACGAGCACGCGGGCGAAGTTGTCGCCGTCGTCCTCGGTGACGACCGACCAGTCGAGCTCGTCGTAGTAGCCGTACGGGTCGTCGCGCCGGAGGTCGTAGTCGACGCCAGAAGCCCGCGCGACCGGGCCGGTACAGCCGTAGGCCTTCGCCGTCTCGGGGTCGAGACACCCCGTGTCGACGGTGCGCAGCTGCAGTATCTCGTTGCCCGTCAGCATGTCGTGGTACTCGCCGAGTTTGCGTGGGAGCCCGTCGAGAAACGCCTGGACAGTCTCGAAGAACTCCTCGCGGGGCTCGGGCAGGTCCCACGCGACCCCGCCCAGGCGGAGGTAGTTGAACATGAGCCGCTGTCCCGTCAGGTCCTCGAGGATGTCCTGGACTATCTCCCTGTCCCGAATCCCCCACTGGAAGGCGGCGGCGAACTCCCCGACCACGTCCAGGGCGTAGGTGGCGACGGCGAGCATATGCGAGAGGATGCGGGCGAGCTCGCCACACATCGTCCGGATGACCTGGGCGTAGTCGGGCACCTCGATGCCGGCGAGCGCTTCCGCCGTCCGCGCGTAGGCCCACTCGTTCAACAGCCCGGCGCCGCCCCAGTCCCAGCGGTCGGGGTAGGGCATAATCTGGTGGCGGTACGTGCCTTTCTGGCACATCTGCTCCTCGCAGCGGTGGATATAGCCGATGTCGGGGTCGACGGCCGCGACCTGCTCGCCGTCGAGCTCGACGTTCAGGTGGAGCACGCCGTGGGTCGAGGGGTGGTGTGGCCCGACGTTGATGTGCATCGTGTCGGGGCCGACGCGCTCGTCTTCCAGCAGCTGCCGGTGCTCGCGGAAGGGGACTATCTGTGGCCGGCTCTGGTCGTACGCCCGGCGCAGCGGGTGGCCCTGCCAGGTCTCGGGCAACAGAATCCGTCGGAGGTCCGGGTGGTCGTCGTAGCTGATGCCGAGCAGGTCGTAGGCCTCCCGCTCGTGCCACTCGGCGGTGCGGTAGACGGGGGCCGCCGACTCGCTGTGGGGGTCGTCGTGTGCGGTGGGTACGACGACCGACAGCTCTCGGGTCGGGTCGTCGTAGCTGCGCAGGTGGTAGATGGTCTCGAAGCGGTCGGCGTACTCCTGGGCGGTGACACAGGCACAGTGGTCGAGCCCCGACTCGGTCCGCAGGGTCGAGAGGGCCTGCTGGACCTCGTCGGCGCGAACCACGACCGCGGGCGCGTTCTCGTGGCGCTCCTCGCGGACGACGTGGTCCCGAATCGGCTCGGCGAGGTCGGCTGTCGGTTCGGACGGTCTGGCGACGGCGTTTGACATACCCAAAGCGTCGCCCCCGCCGCCCCTCGCCGTGGTGCCCCAGCGGCGAGGCGCATTTATATTCGGGGGTTCGATAGCCGGTGTGAAGTACGTCAGGCTCTCGCTGTCGCTGCCGCCCGACGCGCGCAACCCGATGCACCAGTTCGTCGTCGACCACGACGGCTACGAGGCGAGCTACCTGCTCCGGGGGAACAACATCGACGCCGACGTCCACACGATGCTGTTCTACGTCGACGGCCACCCGGTCGCCCCCTATCGCGAGGCCCTGGAGGCGACCGAGTACGTCATCGAGTACGCCATCTCCACGTGTCCGGACGACTCGTTCTATCTCTACGTCCGGGACCGGTTCTCCGAGACCGGCCGGGGTATCGTCGACGCGGTCACCGCCGCGGGGCTGGTGGGCGTCTCGCCGGTCGCGTTCCGGGCCGACGGGACGATGGCGCTCACGCTCGTCGGGCCGGGTGAGACCGTCCAGCGCGCCGTCGAGGCCGTCCCGGACGGCATCGGCGTCGACGTCCGCGAGGTCGGCGAGTACGTGAACCACCGCTTCGAACCGACGGCGGCCCTGACCGACCGCCAGTTCGAGGCCGTCGCCGCCGCCGTCGACTGTGGCTACTACGAGGAACCCCGCGAGGGGTCGACCGCCGACGTGGCCGAGGCGCTGGGTTGCTCCCCCGGCACCGCCGCCGAACATCTCCGGAAGGCCGAAAAGCGGGTGATGGGCCGGCTCGTCGACGGCGGCGGTCCGGCGTGAGACGCTCGCGGCGGCAGTCGCAACGGCTAATCCACGCGACCGCCTACCGGCGCCAATGACACTCGCGGAGCTGGACTGGCGGGTCGTCGGCGAAGCCACCGACGACGGCCCGATGACGATGGCACTGGAGGAGATTGCCGCCGAGACGGCCGCCGACGGCGGCCCGGCGACGGTCCGGGTGTACACCTGGCCCGACGTGCTCTCGCTGGGGTACAGCCAGGACCCCGACACCGTCGACTGGGACTACTGCGAGCGTGAGGGCGTCGGCGTCACCCGCCGGCCGACGGGCGGGGGCGCCATCTACCACGACCGCTACGCCGACATCTCCTACAGCATCGTCGCGCCGGCCGAGGCCGTCCCCGGCGACCTGATGGCGTGTTACAAACTGTTCTGCGAACCGATACTCGATGCCTTCGAAGGGATGGGCGTCGACGCCAGCTTCGTCGACGCGGAACGGGACGCGGTCCACCAGCCCGCCTGCTACCTGCGAGCGCTCCATCCCGCTCACGACATCGTCGGTCCCGACGGGCGCAAAATCGGCGGCAACGCCCAGTACCGACGGAACGACGCGGTCGTCCAGCACGGCTCGCTGTCGCTGTCGCTCCGACCCGACCGTCACTGTGGCTGTTTCACGGCCAAACCGGACCACGACGCCTTCCGCGAGCGTGTGGGCGCGATAGACGAGTACGCCGACTGCGAGCGGGACACGGCCGTGGCCACGCTCGGCGAGACGCTGGCCGACTGGGTCGACGCCGACGAGGGCGGGTGGACCGACGACGAGCGGTCTCGCGCACGCGAGCGCGCGGACTCGAAGTACGCGACCGACGAGTGGGTCCGCCGGACGCCCTGAGCGGGGCATCGCCGGTCCGGACGGTTCGCGCTGACGAATGTCGGAACCCCTTTTATCCGGCGCCCCCCACCGCTGTCCATGGTACGAGTCGGTGCACACACCTCTATCGCCGGCGGCGCCTACAACGCCGTCGACGAGCAAGTCGAGTACGGCGGCAACTGCGGCCAGATATTCTCCCACTCCCCGCAGGTCTGGCAGGACCCCAACATCGAGGACGACGAGGCCGCGAAGTTCCGCGAGCTGAGCGAGCAAAACGGCGTCGGCCCGTGGGTCATCCACTCCTCCTACCTCGTGAACCTCTGTACGCCGAAAGACGACCTCCGCGAGAAGTCCCTGGACTCGATGCAAAAGGAGGTCGACGCCGCCGACAAACTCGGTATCGAGTACGTCAACGTCCACCTGGGCGCCCACACCGGCGCCGGCGTCGACGGCGGGCTCGACAACGCGGCGAGCGTGCTGGACGACCTGGACGTGCCCGACGGCGTCACCGTCCTCATCGAGTCCGACGCCGGCAGCGGGACGAAGCTGGGCGGCCAGTTCGAACACCTGGCGACGGTTCGGGAACGGACGAGCCTCGACATCGAGTTCTGTCTCGACACCGCCCACATGTTCGCGGCGGGCTACGACCTCTCGACGCCGGAAGGGGTCGCGGAGACCTTCGCCGAGTTCGACGACGTGGTCGGCTTCGAGGACCTGGCCTGCATCCACCTCAACGACTCCAAACACGACTGTGGGACCAACAAGGACGAACACGCCCACATCGGCGAGGGCGAAATCGGCGAGGCCGGGATGGAGGCGTTCGTCAACCACGACGCCGTCGAAGACGTTCCACTCGTGCTGGAGACGCCCACCGAGGACGGCAAGAGCTTCGCGTGGAACATCGAGCGGGTGCGGGAGCTGCGCGCCGACTGACCGCGAACTTTTTGCCGCTGTCCCGACTGCGTTCTCGCGTGCGACGCTTCTCCGCCGACTACCTCGAAACCACCCGCACGGGGATGTGGGCCGACTCCCGCGAGGCGCTCGTCGACCTCGACCTGGCGTCGTGTGACCGCGTCCTCGACGTCGGCTGTGGCACCGGCGAACTGACGCGTGTCTGCCGCGAGGAGAGCGACGCCGACGTGGTGGGGCTGGACGCCGACGCCGGACTCCTGTCGTCGGTTCCGGGGCAGACCGTCAGGGGCGACGCGACGCGGCTCCCCTTCGACACCGACAGCTTCGACCTCGTGGTGTGTCAGGCGCTGCTCATCAACCTCCCGGACCCGGTCGCCGCCGTCCGGGAGTTCGCCCGGGTGGCCACCGACCGCGTCGCGGCCGTCGAGCCAAACAACGGCGCGGTCACGGTCCGCTCGACCGTCGACAGCGAGCCGCGGCTGGCCCGGCGCGCCCGCGAGCGCTTCCTCGACGGGGTCGACACCGACGTGGAGCTCGGTGCCGACGCCGCCGACGTATTCGAGGCGGCCGGCCTCGACGTCGTCTCGACTCGACGGTACGACCAGGAGCTACGCGTCGAGCCGCCCTACGGCGACGGCGCCGTCCGCGCCGCCCGACGGAAGGCCACCGGCGAGGGGCTGGCGACCGACCGGGAGACCATCCTCGACGGCGAGACCACGCCCGAGGAGTACGACGCCCTGCGCGAGCAGTGGCGCGAGATGGGGCGGGACGTGGTCGACCAGATGCGGACCGACGACTACGAGCGCCGGGAGACGGTCCCCTTCTTCGTCACCGTCGGTCGGGTTTGACCGCCCGCCCCCGGACGGACAGCGCTCACTCCGTCCCCGGAATCGGTACGACGCCCTCGCCGGCGGCGACGTTCCAGCGCTCGTCCGGCGCGACGGTCAGGCTGACGACGCCGGTCTCGACCGTTTCGGGGCGCTCGAAGCGGACGGCGGTCGTCCGCGACGTGTAGTCGTCCGTCACGATACAGGGGTCGCTGTGGCAGCCGAAGGCGTGGACGCCGTCGTCGGTCGCCTCCAGGCGTTTGACGTGCGGATACACCGACCCCGACCCCCAGCCGGACTCGACGACGAGGACGGCGTGGGTGGCGACATTCGTCTCCCGAATCAGCCGGGCGGGCTCGCTGTCCGCCTCGCTGTCGACTCTCTCGAGGTCGGACGCGTCGGTCAGGAGCGCCGCAAACAGCTCGTCGCCGCTGTCGTCGTCGGACAGTTCGAGCCCCGACTCGGCCAGGACGCTCCCCCTGGCGTGTGCCTGTTCGAACGACAGCGACGGCTCCGTCGCCATGTTCGCACAGAGATACAGCGGGTCCCTCCCGCCGTCGGGGCCGTCGCCACAGTCGGGGACGGCGATATCGTAGGGCGGCTCGTCGACCCGCTCCAGGCCCGGGGGGAGCTGTCCGTTCGTGGGCGGGTCAGTCGGGGTCTCTGTCGGCGTCTCGCTCGGCTGGTCGGTGGGCGTGCCGGCCGGGGTGTCCGCGTCGTCGAGACAGCCGGCGGCCAGCGCTGCCACCGACACGCCGGCGAGTCGGAGGGCGTCGCGTCGCGTGCGTTCCATACCGGGGCGTGACGTGGTTCAGATAAAGCTCTTGTAGTGGCTCAAACGGCGGTTTGAGTGTGCAGTGGCTGGAGTTCGCTTCGAGAACCCTCGCTCCGCTCGGGTTCTCGCTTTGCTCGGTGTCTCCTACACCACGTCGCCCCGAACCGTCGCCCCCTCCTGCCGATTCCGGTAGGCCCGCACGGCGTCGGCGGCCTCGTCGGCCTCGCCGGTGTCCATTCCCAGCATCTCCAGGGCCCCCGACAGCGTCGGCAGGACGAAGTCGCCGTCCCGGAGCTTCCTGAACGCCTCCTCGGACCGCTGTCCCTCTACCCACAGACACGCGCCGCGGGGGTCGAGAATCTGCTCGTAGTCCTCGCGGGCCATCGCCCCCTTGAGCCGCTGGGTGACGTTGTCGTCGAAGGAAGCGTTGCACACTTCCAGATGAATCGGCTCGTCGCTGTCGGGCAGCAGGTGGGCGGCGAGACACTTCTCGGGCGCGGCGTGCCCGTTCGCGTTGGCCCGGAGGTAGTCGGGGTGTTCGTCGGCCCACTCGGCCCGGACGGTCTTGCCCACGCCGTCGACGCCGTGGCTCCGCTTGAACTCGTCGCTGCGCTCCGGGGCGTCCTTGAAGAGGATGTCCTTGGTGACGTAGACGTCCAGCCGCTCGACGGGGTCGAGCCCCAGTGCCACGTCGCCGTAGACCCACACCTCCCGGACCGGGACGGGCATAGTCTCGGACTCGACAGTCTCGACGATATCCTCGACGCGGGCGACGGCGGCCGCGCGGTCCATACTCATTGCCCCCCGATAGTGGGCCGGCGGGCAAAACGCTGACTCTCCGCGGGCGGGACCACCATCGGGGACGGGTGTGGCGCGACCAGTACGTGCCGTGGAGTTTTCCCTCCCTCCGGCGAACTCGGTGTATGCGGATTCGGATTTACGACGACGGCGCCGGCGCTGACGAGGCGGTGCGGGACTGCCTGTTCGTCCTCGGCTGGGGCAACCGCTGTCGCCACGACAACGTCCAGTGGCTCGTCGACCGGCTGGCCCGGCGGTACCGCGTCCACGTCGCCGAGCTGCCGACACACATCACCGACTTCGAGCGCGAGTGGGTCGCGCCCCTCGAATCCTACGCCGCCGACCTCGACCGCTTCGACCTCCTGGGTCACAGCGCCGGCGGGCTGGCGGCGGCCCACCTCGATGCCGACGGCGCGGGCAACCGCGTCTATCTCAGCCCGTGGTGGGGCAGCGACTACCCGCTGCCCGACGCCGTCTTCCGGGCGGTCACCTCGCTTCCGATATCGACGCCCGTCCTTCCGTTCAGCGACCTCGGAGCCGACGCGCTTGGCGCTCTCGCCACCGACCAGCAGCTCGCGGACGGCCCCGCGGCCGCCTCGCCGGCCTTCCTCCGGACCGTCGACCGCGCACAGCGGCGGCTCCCGCCGGCCCGCGAGGACGCGGTCGCATTCTGTACGCTCACCGACGCCATCGTCGACCCGCGGGCTATCGGTCACCGGCTTCCGGCCGACCGCATCCGGCTGTACGACGGCGGCCACGAGCTGTTCTCCTCGCCCGCCAGGGAGTCGCTCACCGGGACGGTCCTCGACAGTCTCAGCGAGGGGCCATCGGCCCTCGGCTCCGGGCCGGCTCCGTAGGCCGGGGCCACCGGCGGAACGATTATCTCCTTCAATACTGTTGACACTATATGGAGTACCGACCGGCGCTCGACGACATCTACGCCGAGACGCTGCAGGTGTTCACCGACAGCGACGAGCCGACGGCGCCACGGACCACACCGGAAGTCACTGCGGAGCTGGACTGCGGTCGCCGCGCGACCCACAAACGCCTCCAGTATCTCGCCGAGACAGGGGAGCTCCGAACGAAGAAGGTCGGCGCCGGCGCCCGCGTCTGGTGGTGTCCGGCCGGCGTCGACCCGCCGGACGAGCGCCGGCTCAGGGAGCTGCTGACCAACGCCGAGCGGCTGGGCGACGTCGGCGCCTGGGAGTACGACATCGACGACGGCGAGCTGTTCTGGACCGACGGCGCCCGCCGGATACACGGCGTCGAGAGCGGATACGAACCGGAGCTGGAGACGGCCCTGGACTTCTTCCACCCCGAGGACCGGCCGACGATGCGGCGGCGGTTCGAGACCTGCGTCGAGACGGGCGCGCCCTACAGCGCGGAGCTGCGCCTGATTACGGCGGCCGACGAGGAACGCTGGGTCCGCGTCTCCGGGGAAGCCATCTCCGGGGCCGGCCACGAGTTAGTCCGTGGCTACCTCCAGGACATCACCGCCAGGAAACACCGCGAGCGGCTCCTGGAGAGTCAACGCGACAACCTCGAGGTGTTGAACAACCTCAACGCCGTCGTCCGACAGCTCACCGACGCCGTCATCGACCAGTCGACCCGCCCCGAAATCGAGGCCGCGACCTGCGAGCAACTGAGCGCCTCCGACTCCTATCGGTTCGCCTGGATTGCGACGATAGACCCGGTCACCCTCGAACTCGTCCCGCGGGTGGAACACGGCTGTGACGGCTACCTGTCCGACGCCGGCCTGACCTCGAACCCGACGGAACCTGGCGGACAGGGGCCCGCCGGCCGGGCGGTCAGAACACGGGAGATGCAGCTCTCGCGCGACGTCTACGCCGACCCGGACTTCGAGCCCTGGCTCGACCTGGCCGAACGCTACGGCTACCGCTCGATGGCCGTCATCCCCATCGTCTTCGGGGAGACGCTGTACGGCGTCCTCGGCATCTACTCCGAGCGGGTCGACGCCTTCGGCGCGGCCGAGCGCGAGGTGCTCGAAGGCATCGGCGAGATAGTCGGACACGCCATCGCCGCGGTCGAACGCAAGCAGGCGCTGCTCTCCGACGAAATCGTCGAGCTCTCCTTCCGGCTCACCGACACCCGCGGCAGAATCGGCATCCCGGAGTGGTTCGAGGCCACCGTCGAGTTCGACAGCATGCTGTCGCTGGGCGACGGTGTGTTTCTCGTCTACGGGACAGCCACCGGCGTCGAGCGGTCGTCGATAGAGCGGCTCACGGAGACGGCGTCGCTCCGCTACATCGACGACATCACCGTGCTCAGGGCGCGGGGCGAGGGGTACGATATCGAAATGACGCTCGTCGACCCGCCGGTCCTCTCGACCGTCGCGAGCGTCGGCGGCTACGTCTCGACCGTCACCGTCACCGGCGACAGCACCACGATGACCGTCCACCTCGCGGCCGACGGGGACGTCTCCGGGGCCATCGACCGCATCACGGGCGTCGAGGCCGACATGGAGATGCTCCGGCGCCGACAGACGACTCGGTCGCCCCGCTCGCTCGACTCGCGGCTTCTCGACTCGCTGACCGACCGCCAGCGGGCGGCCTTGGACGCGGCGTACTTCATGGGCTATTTCAACTGGCCCCGCGAGAACGCCGGTCCGGCGGTGGCGGAGCGGCTCGGCGTGAGCTCGTCTACGTTCCACCAGCACCTCCGGAAGGCCGAGTCGAAGCTGCTCGACGCCGTCTTCGAGTGAGCGGCTGGCGCCTCCCTTTCGGGTGCGAGACGAAACCCTCAGGGCGACCCGGACGTACCTCAACCTAATGGAGTGTGACAAGTGCGGGTCCGACGCGGTGTTGCACGCGGCCTATTCGGGGCTCTATCTCTGTGAGGACCACCTCTGTCGGGCCGTCGAGAAACGGCTTCGTCGGCGGGTGCGCGAGGACGGACTCGTCCCCGACGACGCGACGCCCGAGGACCCCGAGACGTGGGTCATCGGGCTCTCGGGCGGCAAGGACAGCGTCGTCCTCACCCACATCCTCCACGACGTCTTCGAGCGGGACCCCCGAATCGAACTCGTCGCGCTCTCCATCCACGAGGGCATCGAGGGGTACCGCGACAAGAGCCTGGAGGCCTGCGAGGAGCTGACCGACGACCTGGGAATCCGCCACAAGGTCGTCTCCTACGAGTCCGAATTCGGCGTCCAGATGGACGACGTCGTCGAGGACGACCCCGAGGGGATGGCCGCCTGTGCCTACTGCGGCGTGTTCCGGCGGGACGTCCTCTCGCGGTACGCCGAGGAGCTGGGCGCGGACAAACTGCTGACCGGCCACAACTTAGACGACGAGGCCGAGACGGCGCTGATGAACTTCCTGGAGGGCGACGTCGACCAGATAGCCAAGCACTTCGACGCCTCGCTGGGCCCCTTCGAGGGCGGTGACGCCCCCACGGACCGGACCCGGGCGAACCAGGACCACCACATCCCCCGAGCGAAGCCCCTGCGCGACGTACCCGAGAAGGAGATAGCCCTCTACGCTCGCTTCCGTGACCTCCCGGCTCACATCACCGAGTGTCCCCACTCCTCGGAGGCCTACCGCGGCGAGATTCAGGAACTCATGCTCGGTCTGGAGGAGAACCATCCGGGCACGCGCCACTCCATCATGGCCGGCTACGAGAAACTCGCCGCGCTGGCGGCCGACGCGTTCGGCGGCGAAGACAGCGCGAAAGACTTCGGCGAGTGCGACAACTGCGGCGCGCCCACCGCTCGCGACATCTGTCGGAAGTGCAACCTGATTGAAGCGCTGGAAGCGGTCTGAGACCGCCACACGCGACCCGCGGACCGAAGCCGAGTTTCGGGCGGCGCTACCGCCGGCGCGTCTCGGAAAGCCATATTATCTCGGAGACAAATATCCCACGGGATGGGTCCTCAGCTCTCCACTGCGTCCAGCGAGCGAGCGATATCTCCGGTCGTCGGCACCGTTCTGTTTCTGGCCGTCGTCCTGCTGTTGGTCGCCATCTCGGGCGCGTTGTTCCTCGGACTGACCGAGGAGCAAGACCCGGCCCCGCAGGCCCGACTGGCGCTGGAGCCGATAGAATCGGCCGACGACTACCGACTCGTCCACGAGTCCGGCGACTCGATTACCGGCAGCCGCGTCCGAATCCGTGGTATCGAGGACCCCGATACGCTCGCGGGCACCGAGCTGACCGCCGGGAGCGAGATACGCGTCACTCCCACCAGCGAGACGGTCCGTATCATCTGGGAGGAACAACGGCAGCAGCCCTCGTCGTACATCCTTTCGACGTTCGATACGACGCTGTCGTCGTCTTCCTCCAGCGCGTCGCTTCCCGACGGCGTGGTGTTTACCGGCGCGACCAGCGGAATCCTGAACGTCTCGGGCGACGGCGGGTCGAAATCCGTCATCCCGACCCCGTCCGCTCCGCAGGCGCTCGGCCCGGCCAGCGATGTCGACGGCGACGGCACTATCGAGGTGCCGTATGCGAACAGCGCCGGGGAGATTCGGCTCGTTGACGCCGCCGGCAACACGGAGACGGTCGCCTCGACTATCCCGTCGGGCTCCGGTATCGATAACAACAAGACACGGCTGACGACCGGGAGCTGGGACGGGTGTTCCGGCGTCCTCTTCGCCGGCAACGACAGCCGGTTCTACTGTTCGTCGGTCGGCAATGCCACGGCGGAGATCGCCGACCCCGGTGACGGTTCGGACGCGGTGGCCGGCGTCCGTGACATCGACGGCGACGGCGACGACGAGTTCGTCTTCGTCGACGGGAGTCAGACGCTCCAGTACTACGACACGCCGGGCGGAACGCCGACCGTGCTCAGCACGACGACACTCGGCTCCAACACCGGCGTCGGGGGCGGGTCGTTCGGTGACTTCGACGACGACGGCCAGTTGCGGGTGGCGTACGTCGACGGCAGCACCAACATCCACCTGGTCGATGCTGGGTCGGACACGAAAATCCAGGGGACCGACATCGACAGCGGGACCACGCCGACGGCCGCGAAGTCGCCCGTGACTGCGGCCGACGTCGACGGCGACGGGCTCGACGAACTGGTGTACGTCGACGCGTCCACTGGCGACCTGCGATACATCGACGAACTGGACCGACCGGCGGGTAACTGGGAACTGCAGTTCCTCACTGCGGACGGGAGCCGGGTAGGGGGCGACGTGGCGACGGGTACTGTCTAACGGCTCGGAAAAAACGGATTGTTGAGGTCTACTCGCTCGTCCGGACGACGTCGAGACCGTTGTTCTTCTCCTTCTGGCTGCGGCCGCCGTCGGTCTCGCCGTAGCCGGCACTGCTGCCGGCGCTGCTTGGCTCGTCGAAGTTCTCGGAGGCGTCGAAGGAGGTGTCGTCGCCGACCTCCTGAATCGCCTCGCGGGACTTGTTGGCCTGCTTCTGGGTGGACGGGCCAAGCACCTGTGCGGACTGGACGCCGGTCATGATGGCCATGACGCGGACCTTGCCCTTGTACTCCTCCTGGATGCGGGCGCCCCAGATGACGTTCGCCGAGGCTTCCAGTCGCTCGGTGATGTTCTGGGCGATGCCCTCGGCCTCCTTCAGCGTGAGGTCCGGGCCGCCGGTGATGTGGACGAGCCCGCCGCTCGCGCCGCGGTAGTCCACGTCCAGCAGGGGGTGGTTCATCGCGTCCTTGACCACTTCCTCGGTCTTGTTCTTGTCCTGGGTCTCGCCCACCAGCATCACCGCGACGCCGCCCTGGTTCATGATGGATGTCATGTCGGCGTAGTCGAGGTTGATGAGGCTGGGCTGGGTAATCGTCTCCGAGATGCCCTTTACCGTCTCGGCGATGATCTGGTCCATCACCGAGAAGGCCTTGCCGATGGGCAGGTTCGGGACGTAGTCCAGCAGGCGGTTGTTGTCCAGCACGATGATGGAGTCGGCCTCGTTGCGGAGCTTCTCCAGGCCCTCCTCGGCTTTCACCGTGCGGGCGCGCTCGACGTTGAACGGCGTCGACACCATGCCGACGACGATGGCGCCCTGTTCCTTGGCGATTTTCGAGACCACGGGGGCTGCGCCGGTCCCGGTCCCGCCACCCATGCCGGCGGTGACGAAGACGAGGTCGGCATCGCCCAGCACTTCCTTGATGGTCCCCTGTGCCATCTCGGTCGCGCGCTCGCCCATCGAGGGGTCGCCGCCCGCGCCGAGCCCGTTGGTCAGGGATTTGCCGACGAGTATCTTCGTGTCGGCCTCGATCATCTTGAGGTGCTGCTTGTCCGTGTTGATGGCCACGGTGTCGGCGCCCTCGACGCCGATGTTGTACAGGCGGTTGACGGTGTTGTTGCCGGCGCCGCCGCAGCCGACGATGACGATTCGGGGGTCGCCGAACCCGTCGATGTCCTCGTCGGACAGCTTCTGCTGTTCCTGCTCGTCGCGTTCGAGGGCTTCGTTGACGATGTCCTGCATCGTTACACCCTCGCCCAGGTCCGCTTCTCGTTTTTCTCGGAGGTGCGTTCCGAGCCCTCTTGCTCGGATAGCATCTCCCGGACGGCCGACCGGATCGCCTCACTCCGGTTGGGGTACTCCCCCGTCTCGACCATCTGTTCGACCTCTTCAATCTGCTGCTTCGGAATCCGTAGTGTCACACGCTCCATGGTTGTTTCCCTTTGGGTAAGACGATCCAAACGCCCCGTGTTTACGGCGCGCGTGTCTGTTTACACAGCGAAATCGCCCGATGGCGGCCGGTGTGCCGCCGCGACCCCTACTGTGTAAGACGGTCGTCTTACGCACGATGTACCACAGACTATGGCATAATAAAACTTCCGCCGAGTGTATGACAAATCCACGTTTACGGCGGTAAGGCGATGCTACTCCCTGTTTGCGCCACTTCTGGACTGCTCCAGCACGTCCGCTGCGGGGGTCCGTCGTCCGCAGCCGGGACAGAATCCCCAGTCGGAACGGAGCTCGTCGCCGCAGTCACAGAACACGCGCCGGGAAGCCTTCTCCCCGCAGTTCGGGCAGTAAACGTGGGAGGACGCCAGGTTCTCGCCACATTGGGCACACGCGGAGTCGGTCTCCGACCCCGTCTTCTTCCGGGTCGTGTCCGCGTTTTCACGACCGTCGGCCGCTGTCTTACGGCCCTCGCGGTCGTGTGATACACCCGTCGTCTCACCCTCGGCGGCCGTGTCTGACGCGTGTCTGCTGTCGGCCGATTCTTCGCGTACAGCCCCGCTATCGGCGTCGAGCGTGATGTTTACATTTACGTCCTGGGGCTGGCGGCTCGCCCTCGGAGGTTCCAGCCGGTCGGCGATGAGCGCGTCGACGCGGTCGGCGATGAGCGCGTCGATGCTCTCGGTGTCGGTGACCGGTTCGTCCGCGTCCGACGACGACTCGGACTCCTCGTCGAGATACGCACGGAGCGCCTCGCGCATGACCTGGCTCTTCGAGGCGTCGAACTCCTCGAGGCGGTCGACGAGGGCGTCGTCGGCGCGGAACGTTATCTTGCTCATCCGACTCGTCATACAGGTCGTCGCCCGGGTATTTCAATCTTCCCGCTGTGTCTGACGCCTGTCGGCTCGGCGTCAGCGCGGGTCGTAGCTAGCGCTCCAGGAGCGGTCACAAAACGGGCATTCGATGCGGTAGTTGTTCGAGCCGAGCAGCTTCGACTCGACCGTGACCGAGAGGTCGCCCGCCTCGCGGGCGCACTCGACGTGGAACCCCTCCCCACAGTGGTCACAGGACACCGACTGGAGCTCGCTGGTGAGCGGGTCACCACAGTAGTCACAGTCTCCAAGCACGCCCCACCCTACGCTCACCTCCGGTTTAGATATTGTGTGCGAGCCACACATGTCACGGGACCGCGAACCCTCCGTGAATAACAACCCTTAAGTCCGGACCGCGGGCTATTTTCGACTGCAGACCGCCCTTAGCTCAGACTGGTAGAGCAGTCGACTGTAGATCGACTTGTCCCCCGTTCAAATCGGGGAGGGCGGACTTGTTCTGTCGGAGCGACGTGACGACTGACAAGTCCAACCGACACGATTTGAGCATGGAAGTCGCAGCGGCCGAGCGAAGCGAGGCCGACCGTCTTCCTTCGTTCAAATCGGGGAGGGCGGACTTCTCCTGCGAACGAAGTGAGCACCAGTCTCACCGGCGCCACGACAGCTCGTTTCTGACTCCCCGGATGAACGGCCCGGGGTCGTCGAGCGTGAGATAATCGAAGTTGGGCTCGCGCAGACAGGAGACGAGTATCTCCCGCGCCCGCCGTGTGATGGGCGGCTTCGCCACGACCGACGAGTCGGTCCGAACGATACTCAGGAGATGTCGAAGCTCTCCGTGGAGTGAATGGGTCCCGACACCGAGGTCGTAGCTACAGTCTATCTCGTCTTCCCGACCGCGCGCGGCGAGCCAGTAGTACAGCGGGAAGTCGGCGCCGGCCCGGACGGTCGACGGGAGCGACTGCCACATTCTGGGGTTGATCTCGGTGAGGTAGAACTCCCCAGTCTCCTCGTGGCGCATGTACTCGATGCAGGCCAGCCCGTGCCAGTCGAGTTCGTCGAGCAGCGCCCGCGCGGCCGCTTCCAGTTCGGGAATCGCCACCGACTCGCGGTAGACGCCGCCGCCGCCGGCGTACGTGTCGCCCCGAATCTGGCGGTGCTGGAACATCGCCAGCGGCTCGCCGTGGTCGTACAGCGCCCCGATCATGTACTCCGCCGTCGACGGGATATACTCCTGGACGATGGGTTCGTGACCCATCGCCCCGGACAACGCCTCGGCGTCGGGGGCCTCGCCCGCGGCGAGATGTGTCAGGGACTTTTCGACTGTCATGTCGGTCGGCTCCCTGTCCGGGACGACGCCCTCGGCGAGCACGTTGTACCGGGACTTGACAATCTGTTCGCCCGACCACTCCTCGACCTCGCCGAGCCTGGCCGTCGACGGGACCGGGACGCCCCCGCTCTCGGCCGCCTCGACGAGCCGCAGTCTGTCGGCCACCGTGCGGAACTGGTCGAACGAGGGGACGAAGAGGTCTGTGGCGGCCTCGAACTCGTCCCGGTAGCGCGAGAGGAGATAGGCGCCGTCCGGTCGGATGGGGACGACCGTCTTTACCGCCGGTCGTCGAGCGAGTTCGAGCAGGTCGTCCCGGTACGCGAGCAGGTCCGCTCGCGGGTCACTGACCGATAGCGACTCGGTACAGTGCCTGGATGCGCCCGCCGGCACCCTCGGTTTCTCCGATGCGATGATGGTATCGATACCGTGGCGTGAGAGGGACTGCACACACGTGTAGCCCTGTGTCTCGTACCCAGTCGGAATGAGCGCGGCAGTCATATTCCCCCTTCCTGAAACCTCTCTCGACGAACAGTATCAGTATGGGGAGCGTATCGACGGTAACACGGCTTTATCCGGGCCTCGCAGAGCATGGGTTCGACCCCGTGGCGCGACTGCCTCGCGTGTTCGTCCCTCGGATTCATTATGTATGTCTGACGTATCCCCGCCGGCGCGCGGGCTCGTCGGTCGCTCTCGGAAGGGCCGCTGACTCGGGGGACCTCGTTTCGATAGTACCGGCCGACCGAACGGCTGTGACTTCTATCTGGCAAAACCGCAAGACTGCGCCGGGTGAAATGGCGTGAACTATCAGCACTCTTTTTGGTCGTATGGGCCGATTACTCTCCGTGGTCGCCGATGGGAGTCTTTGACAAAGCACGCAGCGTTTCCCACCTCGGGGAGCCAACGGGACGCCCGTACATCTGTCTAGAGTGTGAGGCGTCATTCGACCTCCAGCACCACACCTGCCCGGACTGTGGCGGGTACGACATCCGCCGTGCGAAGTGGGTCGAGTAGCCGTCGGCGCCCACACTGGCACGTCCGCTTCGCTATCGGGCCTTCGCCCATTTTTCACGCCGCTGCCGACGGTGGCGAAACGGCCTACCGGCGTTGATTCTCATACGTATCGGTATACAAATGATTGGTCTGGCCGACACATGGGGGAGCCCGGCGGCGGAACCGGATTGGGTAACTACCATGTCTCCACACTGCAGTCTTGCGGTTAATGTATGGAATCTAACTGTAAACACTGCTATCTGTATAAGAACTCTAACACTAATGCCAGGTGGAAATATCGGAATAATAGTATGTGCAAGAC
The DNA here is from genome assembly GCF_025457605.1 of Haloarcula laminariae. NCBI lineage: Archaea > Methanobacteriati > Methanobacteriota > Halobacteria > Halobacteriales > Haloarculaceae > Haloarcula > Haloarcula laminariae. Next base: position 491,502 of record NZ_JAMZFY010000001.1, read on the forward strand.
GGATGTGTGACGCACTGATGTGACCACACAGTTCAAGTGTGATTGCAGTAACTACACGGATGTGGCTGTTTCGTTCGACCTCTTCGGGACGCTCGTCGCGGCCGACCGGCCCGACGAGCCCTGGGACGCCGTGGCCGCCAGTCTCGACCGGCGCGGAGTCGCCGTGCCCGCAGACTGGGAGGCGGCCTACCGGTCCGCCCACCGCGAGTACGACCGCGGTCGGGAGGCACCGCTCGACGAACACGTCCGACTCGCTCTGGACAGCCGCGGCGTCGAGGTCACGGCAGCGACCGCTCGCGAGGCCGTCCTGGCAGCCTTCGACGGGCCGGTGTCCCGACGCGACGGCGCTCACGACGCGCTCGCGGCGGCGGCCGACCGCGGCCCGGTCGCCGTCTGCTCGAACTGCAGCGTCCCGGGGCTGGTCGAGCGGACGCTCGCACGCGTCGACTTCGCCGGCGACGCGCTCGACGCCGTCGTGACGAGCGTGGCCTGTGGCTGGCGCAAGCCCCACCCCCGAATCTTCGAGGCGACTGCCGACGCCCTCGGCGTGCCCCTCTCGGCCCTGGTCCACGTCGGCGACGACGCCCGCACGGACGGGGGCGCGGGGCGGGCGGGCGCACGGTCGGTACTGCTCGCCGACACGCCGCTTCCGACCGTCGCGTCGCGGCTCCGGGAGGGGCGGCTGTGACGCCGGTTCCGGTTCTCGTCGCGGGCGCCCTCGAAGCGCTCGTCGGCGAACCGCCCACGCGATATCACCCGGTCGCCTGGTTCGGCCGGCTGGTCGCGCCGCTGGACCGCGAGTGGGCCCGCCCGCTCGCCGTGGGCGCGCTCGGTGCGTTCGCCCTCCCACTCGCCGCCGCGGGCGCGGTCGCGGCTGCCGTCGTTCTCGCGGGGACCTGGTCGGCGCTCTCCGCGGCTGCCCTCGCGGGGGCGGCCCTGTTCCTCTCGACCAGCCTCCGGGGATTGTTAGCCGCGGCCGCCGCGGTCGTCGCCGACTCCGACACCGACCCCGACGCGGCCCAGGACGGACTGCTCGCGCTCGCCGGGCGGGACGCGAGCGCGCTCTCGCCCGGCCAGCTCCGCAGCGCGGCCGTCGAGAGCGCCGCCGAGAACCTGGCCGACGGGCTGGTCGCGCCGCTGTCGGCGTTCGTCGTCGGAGCGGCGGTCGCCGCGGTCGCCGTGGTCCCCGCGCTCCCGGTCGCGGCCGCGGCCGCGACGTGGGTCAAGGGCGTCAACACCATGGACTCGATGCTGGGTTATCCCGACAAGCGGGTCGGAACTCCGGCCGCTCTGCTCGACGACGCGGTGATGTGGCTCCCGGCCCGTCTGAGCGCGCTCGTCCTCGCGGTCGCGCTCGTGGACCTGCGCTCGCTCGCACGCACGCGGGAGTGGCTCGACGGCGTCCCCTCGCCGAACTCCGGGTGGCCGATGGGCGTCGCCGCCGCCGGGCTGGCCGTGCGTCTGGAGAAACCGGGCGTCTACGTCCTCAACCCCGAGGCCGGCCTCCCGGACGCGGCGGCCGCCCGCCGCGGGGTCCGCGCCGTGGTCGTCGCCGGCGTCCTCAGCTACGCGCTCGCTGCCCTGGCCCTGACCGCACTCGGGGAGGTGACGGCGTGGTCCTGAGCGCGCTCCGGGGCGCCCTCGGTTTCCTCTCCAGGCTCCCCGTCGGTCACGACGAGGACGCCTGGACGGCGTTCACCGCGACCCCGGCGGCGTTCCCGCTCGCGGGCTACGCCGTCGGCGCGCTCGTGGCGCTGCCGTTCCTGGCGGTCGGCCGCCTGCCCGGGGCCGTCGTCGCCGCCGCCGCTCTCGCCGCGGTGGTCACCGTCACCGGCGTCAACCACGCCGACGGACTGGCGGACCTGGGCGACGCGGCGGCGGTCCACGGTACGCCGGCCGAACGCCGCGATGTGATGCGGGACACGACTGTCGGCGTCGGCGCGGTGCTGGCACTCGGGACGGTCCTCGTCGCGCTCGCGCTCGGCTTCCTGGCGACGACGACACTGCCGGTCATCGCCGCCGTCGCCGTCGTCCTCGCGAGCGAGGTCGGCGCGAAGCTCGCGATGGCGACGCTGGCCTGTCTGGGCGAGCCGAGCCACGAGGGCTTCGGTTCGACGATGCTCGACGGGAACGGGCCCGCCGATTTGCTGGTCGCGCTCGCCGCGACCCTTCCGATAGCCGCTGTCGTCGTCCCGGTCACCGCTACCGCCCTCGTTGCCGCCCTCGCCGTGGCGCTGCTGGTCCGACGGTGGGCACGGCGGACGCTCGGCGGCGTCGGCGGCGACGTCTTCGGCGCGACGAACGAACTCGCCCGCGTCGCCGCGCTGCACGGCGCGGTCGCCGCGTGGCACCTCCTGGGGGGGTCGGTGTGGACGCTCTGGTGATGTGTGGCGGCCGCGGGACGCGCCTCGATACCGACGCGGAGAAACCCCTGTTTCGTGTCGGCGGGGTCCCGATGGTCGACCGCGTGCTCGGGGCGCTCGACCGGAGCCGAATCGACACCGCCTACGCGGTCACCTCTCCCGCCGCGCCCGAGACGCGGGCTCACCTCGACGGCCCCTGTATCGAGACGCCCGGCGAGGGGTACGTCGCGGACCTCGACGCGGCGCTGGCCGACCAGCGAGTGTCGACGCCCGTTCTCACCGTCGCGGCCGACCTCCCGCTGCTCGACGGCGCGATACTCGACCGCGTGCTCGACGCCCACGACAGCGGCTCGCTCTCGGTACTCGTCCCGGCCGCCCGCAAGCGCGAGCTGGGCGTCAGCGACGACACCACCTTCGAGCGCGATGGCCGCGAGGTCGCACCGACCGGGGTGAACGTGGTCGGCGACGCGGGCGACGACGCCTGGCTCACCGACGACTTCCGGGTCGCGGTCAACGTGAACACGCTCGCTGACGCTCGGGTGGCCGAGGGGTTACTGTAGTTGCTTCTCTCGCGGCGGTCCTGACTTCGAGAGCCGGAAAGCCGCCCGCGCTCTGACTGGTCCCTGTTTCAGGACCATAAGCTACGGAAAGCTTCTCCATGCCGCCGTCCCTCGTCGCTGCTATGAATCCCGACAGCGTCGCGGCGCTGCGCGCCGCCGGCGAGAGCGACCCCCACATCGGCGCGGACGGGCGCGTCCCCCACGGCAGCAGCGACGACCCCGACCTGCTGGACTTCAGCGCGAACACGAACCCGCTGGTTCCGCCGGGCACGCGCGACGTCTTCGGGGCCGCCTTCGATGCGGCACGCTCCTATCCCGACGACGGCTATCCGGCGTTCCGCTCGGCCGCGGCCGAGTTCGTCGGCTGCGACCCGGCCGAAGTCGTCCCCACTGCGGGCGGGCTCGAAGCCATCCGGCTGGCTATCGGGACCACGGTTCGGCCGGGCGAATCGGTGCTCGTCCCGGCGCCGAGCTTCGGCGAGTACGCACGCGAGGTCCGCCTGCAGGGGGGCGAGCCGGCGTTCGTCGACCACGACGCGATTCTCGACGCCGACCCCGCCGGCCACGCGATGGCCGTCGTCTGCAACCCTAACAACCCGACCGGGGCGTGCTACGACGCCGATAGGCTCCGGACCTTTGCCGACCGCTGTCGCGAGGCCGGGACGACGCTGCTGGTCGACGAGGCCTTCCTCGGCTTCACCGACCAGCCGTCGCTCGCGGGCCGGCCGGGCGTCGTCGTCGCCCGCTCGCTCACGAAGCTGTTCGGCCTGCCGGGGGTCCGGATGGGGTATGCCGTCGGGACCGGCGACGCGCTCGACCGCCTCGCGACCGCTCGGCGGGCCTGGTCGATGAGCGCGCCGGCGGCCGCCGTGGGCGCGCACTGCTACGGCGCCGAGGCGTTCGTCGCCGAGACCCGTGAGCGGGTTGCCCGCGAACGAGAGCGTATGCATGAGCGACTCGACGCCCGCTTCGACGTGTTCCCGTCCGACTCGCCGTTCCTCTGTTTCGACGCCGGGGAGGCCGGCGTCGACGACCTGCTCGCGACGGCCCGTGAGCGGGGTATCGCGCTGCGGGACGCGCGGACGTTCCGACGCCTCGATGGCCACGTCCGCGTGGCCGTCCGCCTACCGGACGAAAACGACCGGCTGCTGGAGGCGCTGGATGTTTGAGACGACCCGCCGGGACGGCGTCACCCGGGTCCGACGGGCGGGGACGCGCTGGCTCTCGACCGCGTGGGACGGCGGCTACCGCGAGGCGGACGCGGCCTACAACGTCACCGTCCCGACCGGCTTCGACCGGACCGACCTCGACGACTACCGCGAGCGGCGGCTGGCCCAGGTCGGCTTTGAGGTCGGGCCGACGCTGCTTACCGGCGTCGCGATGGACCACGCCCGCGTCGCCACGAGTGGGCCGGTGACGGTGCTTTCGACCGCGGGGCTCTCGAACCCGGCGGTGTTGCCGGTCGGGACGGACAGCGCGGCCGCCGGTGGTGCCGGCGACGACACCGGGCCGTGGCGACCCGGGACGGTCAACCTCCTCGTCGGCGTCGACCGCGCGCTCTCCGACGGCGCGCTCGCGACGCTGCTCGGGACCGTCGTCGAGGCGAAGGCGGCGACGCTGCTTGCCGTCGCCGACGTGCCGGGGACCACCTCGGACGCCGCCGTGGTCGGTGCTGACCCGAGCGCCGAGCGGGCCGAGTTCGCTGGCAGCGCGACCGACGTGGGGTCGGCCGCGCGGGCCTGTGTGCGCGACGCCGTGGTGGCGAGTCTCCGCTCGCGATACGACGACGGGCCGCCCGCGCCGGCCGACGCGACGTACGGCGTCGTCACCGACCGCCAGAGCGATGTTCGTGCCCCCTAATCTCCCCCCATGAGCGACAACACCGCCGGCCCGACAGCGGAGCCCATCCAGCCCAGCGCGCCTGAGGAGTTCGGCCTCGTGCAGGTGTGGTGGGGCGACGGGAAGGGCAAGACGACCGCGGCGCTGGGGATGGCGACCCGCGCGGTCGGCCACGGCTATCGGGCCCACCTCCTGCAGTTCATGAAAGGCGGGACCGGGACCGTCGAGGACGTCCGGGGCGAGTACAACGCCATCGCGGCGCTGCCGGGCTTTTCCTACGAGAACGCCGGCCACTACGGCTGGCACGGCTTCATGGACGGCAGCGACGACGACGAACACACGGCCCGCGCGAAGGGGGCGCTCGACCGGGCCCACGAGATTCTGGCCGCCAGCGCCGAGGCGGACCTGACCCGCCCGCTCGACGCCGACGGCCCGCCCGAAGCCGGCGTCAATATGCTCGTCGTCGACGAGATACTGTACGCCGCGAACCGGGGGCTCGTCGACCCAGAGGACGTGGTCGAACTCATCGAGGCCAAACCCGACAACGTCGAACTCGTTCTCACAGGCGGTCACGACGCGCCCGAGTACGTCTTCGAGCACGCCGACCTCGTCACCGAGGTCGGGAAGGTGAAACACCCCCTGGACGCGGGTCACTCGGCGCGGAAGGGCACCGAGTACTAGCCCTCGTCGGGCAGCAGCTCCTCGACAATAGTCCTCGCGGCCGCGACGTGTTCGTCGGCGGCCTCGTCGCCGGTCGATTCGACGTTTGCAAGCAGGTGCCCGACTTTCTCCAGCCGCTCCCGTCGTACCGGCGCGTCCATGTTCCCGTCGGCGACCTCGCCCGCGATGGCCTCGGCCTCGCCGAGCCAGCGACTCGCGGTGCGCTCGACCGGTCGCTCCGCAGTCGCAGCTAGGTGGTCGTACAGGTCCCGCAGACGCGTCTCGTTCATACGGCAGCCAGACGCGCCGACCCGAAATAACCGCCGCCGAACCACTCATGTCTACGGCGCTCCCAGTCCCGATAGATGGCGACGACTCTCCTGGTCGCTGGAACTGCTTCACACGTGGGAAAGAGCACGGTAGCGGCCGGGCTCTGTCGCCTGCTCGCCGACCGTGGCGTGTCGGTCGCGCCGTTCAAGGCCCAGAACATGAGCAACAACGCCCGGGCGACCCCGGGCGGTGAAATCGGCGTCTCCCAGTACGTTCAGGCCCGCGCGGCCCGGGTCGCTCCCTCGACCGACCACAACCCCGTCCTGCTCAAGCCCCGCGGCGACGGGGAGTCACAGCTGGTCGTCGACGGGACGGCGGTCGGCAACTACGCCGCCGGGAGCTACTACGAGGATCACTGGGCGGATGCGCTGGCCGCGGCCGAGGCCGCTCACGGACGGCTCGCCGCCGACCGCGACGTCGTCGTCGCGGAGGGCGCCGGCTCCATCGCCGAGATAAATCTCCACCACCGGGACCTCGCGAACGTCGAGACGGCCCGCTTTGCTGACGCCGATATCCTCCTCGTAGCGGACATCGAACGGGGCGGCGTCTTCGCCTCGCTCGTCGGGACGCTCGAACTCGTCCCCGAGGACATCCGCGAGCGAATCGCCGGCGCCGTCGTCACGAAGTTCCGGGGGGACAGGTCGCTGCTCGACCCCGGTCTCGACGCCTTCGAGGAGCGAACGGGCGTTCCGGTGGTCGGCGTGCTCCCCTACGACGACCCCGGCCTCCCCGAGGAGGACAGCGTCGCGCTGCCGCCGGTCGGCGAGCGGGCCGTTCGCGGCGGGGACGACGGCGTGCCGGACGAGCACAGCGTCACCGTCGCGGTCCCGCGGCTCCCGCGCATCTCGAATTTCACCGACCTCCGGCCCCTCGCCGCCGAGCCCGGGGTCCGCGTCACCTACGTCCCGCCCTCGGCCTCGCTGGCCGACGCCGACGCCGTGGTGTTGCCAGGCAGCAAGAACACCGTCGACGACCTGCTGGCGCTGCGGGAGGCCGGGTTCGGCGAGCGTCTCCGGGCGTTCGACGGGCCGGTGGTCGGGCTCTGCGGGGGGTATCAGATGCTCGGCGAGGCGATAACGAACGCTTCCCTCGAAGGAACCGGAAGCCGGGAGCGCGTCGAAGGGCTGGGTCTGCTCCCGGTCCGGACGGTCTTCTCGACCGAAAAGACCGTCGACCACGTCGAGCGGCGGCTCGACGGTGTCGGCCCCCTCGCGGGCGCCAGCGGTACCGTCACGGGATACGAAATACACATGGGCGAATCGGAGCCGACCGGCGAGGTGATACGCCCCTTCGACGGCGCCGGCGCGGCGACCGCTCACGTGCTCGGGACCTACCTCCACGACCTCTTCACCAACCGGGCAGCGGTAGATGCCTTCGTGAGAAGTACGTTCGATGCGGCCGGCGTCGAGCGGCTATCGGCGGACAGCGGGCAGCGGTCGGACCCGTACGACCGGGCCGCCGCGCTCGTCGAGACACACGTCGACCCGGACCCGCTGCCGGTGAGCTGGTAGGGTTGTTTTCGCGCCCGTAAGACGGAACTTTATATGCCATCGGCGGGCCACTACCGGTAATGGTCGAAGTGTTCGCTGTCGCCAGCGGCAAGGGTGGAACGGGCAAGACCACCAGCACGGTCGCGCTGGGGATGGCCCTGTCCGAGCGCTACGACGTCACCGTGGTCGACGCCGACACCGGGATGGCGAACCTGCTCTTTCACGCCGGGCTCTCGGACGCCGAGACGACGCTGCACGACGTGCTCGCGGACTCGGCGGCGGTCGAGGCGGCGACCTACGACCGGTTCGGGATGACGGTCGTCCCGTGTGGCACGAGCCTCGACGGCTTCCGCGACGCCGACCCGGCCCGCCTGCGGGAGGTGGTCGCGCGGCTGGCCGCCGACACGGACGTCATCCTGCTCGACTCCCCACCGGCGCTCGACAGCCGGGCCGCCGTGCTCCCCGTGGTGATGGCCGACCGGGCGGTCGTCGTCCTCCAGCCGACCATCCCCGCTATCTCGGACGGCCTGAAAGTACAGGAGTACGCGCTCTCCTACGACACAGCCGTCGCGGGTATCCTGTTCAACAAGGTCCGGGAGGACGGCGTCGACCGCGTGGCCGAGAAGACCGAGCGCTACTTCGAGGGACCGACGCTCGGGGCCGTCCCGGAGAGCGAGCGCGCACGCGAGGCCCGCCGGGCCGGTCGGCCGCTGCTGGCCCACGCCCCCGACTGCGAGGCCGCGGCGGCCTACCGGCAGGCCGCCGACTCGCTCGCCGTCCGGGACGGCGAATCCGGCGAGGTCGCCGACCGGTTCCGAAGCGCGGTCATCCCGGAGCCACCATGAGGCTCCCGCAGGGGCGGCTCAGAAAGTCACGGGTCGTCACCGACCCGCGCGAGCCCCTCGCGGAGGTGCTCGACCGCGGGGTGACCGGCTACGCGGTGTTCGAGCCACAGGACTCGCTGTTGCTCGACGCCGACGGCCGCGGCGTCGTCACCTTCGCCGACGGCGTGCCGGTGGTCGCCTACCACACCGGCACCGGCAGGGGCGGTCCGCCGGCGCTGGCCGACCTCGCCGTCCCGGGGCCGTATCACGTCTCCGTCTTCGAACTCGACGCGGCCGACCTCGCGCCGGTCCACGAGGTCGACGACCTCCGCGTGCCGCCCGGGATGCCCGCCGAGCGGCTGGCCGGTGACCCCGCGCTGGCCGACAGCACCCGCCGTTCCGCCCCCGCCCAGCGGCCGACTGCCCCGGCGGCCGACGGGGCGGGCGACCACGGCGCTGTCGAGGCGTTTCTGGAAGACGAAGAAAAGATTGCCGCCATCCGGGAACAGGCCAGGGAGGAAGCGAAACAGCGTGCGGCCGAGTGGAAACTGAACGATACGTAATTAACGCTGTGTCCTGTAGTAGCCGCTAACAAATGGGGCGTTCCGTTCCCGCCGTACTCGCCGTGCTCGCTATCGCCGTCGTCCTGTCCCTCTCGGTCCCCGTCGCTGGCCACGCACAGGACCGGGCCCAGCAGGCCGACGGGTCACAGACGATAATCGAGGTCGACGGGTCCGGCGACCGGCTGTGGCCCTACACCAGCCGCTCGGAGAGATTCGAGGACCGGACGCTCGTCATCAACGCCATCGTCACCGAGAACCCGAGGACTGCGCGGGAGATTCTGGGCCAGAACGTCGAGGACGGATGGGACCGGACGCGACCGACCAGACAACCGCTGGGGGCCCAGATAAACCTCGCTCAGACGAACTCGGTGTCGAGCTGGCGACACGCCCACGGCTCGGTCCGATACACCTACGTCGAGACCGAAGCCGGCGAGGGCCGGTGGCTCGAACAGCGGTACCAGCTCCACGTCGGGGCGTATCTCGGCTCGCGCCACCACGTCCGGGCCTTTGCCCCTTCGGCGGACTCCTCCTGGACCGCGCTGCAGGCTCACTCGGAGTACTGGGACTGGTTTCGCCTGCGCCACACCGTCACTGAGATCCGGGGGACCGCTGACATGCTGGAGTCGGAGTTCGAAAACAGCGACGTCGAGGCCGTCGAGCGCCGTCACGAGCAAAACGCCAGAGGGCTCGACCGCGGCATCGTCGTCGTCGTCGTGAGTGCGCTGCTCCCGGGGCTCGTCGGCATTACCGCCCGGAAGGACTGGGCGGTCCTCGACGAGGTGCTCTCCCAGCCCGCCACTCGCGACCAGGCGCTGGTCGTGTTCGGGCTGGCGGCCGGGATTCCCCTGGTGGTTCGCGCCCTGGGTATCGGGCTCGAAGACGCCATCCCGCTGCTCACGCCGAAGCTGTTCGTCGTCATGCTGTACCCGTGTCTCGCCATCGGGCTCCCGGTCGCCGTGGTCTGGTACGCCGCCGACCTGCCCGGGTGGCTGGCGGCCCCGGCGGCTGCCATCGGGCTCGCGCTGGGTTTCACACTGGAGTTCGCCATGCTCGGGTTCGTTCCCCCGGACCGGATACTGCAGCACCGACTGCTCATGACGGCCGCCCTCGGGGCCCTGGCCGCGGGCGGGGGTAACCGACGCTCGGCGTTTACATTCGTCGGCGCCGCTGTGTGGCTCTGGGGGCTGCTCGCACCGCTCTTCGGGTTCCTGTGACCGCCCGGCCACAAACACAGGGCTGTTATATCATGAGCTAAACACCTACAGTAATGGCGTCTTGCTCCGGTGGTGATATGGGGGTCACCCGTCGGTCCGCACTGGCGGGTCTCTCCGGCGGGCTCGCCGCGATGAGCGGCTGCCTCAGCCGGATACGGGCCCTCGTCGGCCGGAGTCAACCGACGACCGTCTCGCTCTCGATAAAGACGCTCCCGGTCGACCAGGACCCGTACGCTATCGCCATCGCCCGGCAGCTGTCGACCTGGCTGGAAAGTGCCGGCATCCAGGCCAGCATCCAGCCTATCACCGCCGAGGGGCTCTACCGACAGACACTCGTCAACCACGAGTTCGACCTGTTCGTCGGCCAGTTCCCGGGGACGTTCGACGACCCGGACGCCTTCCACTCGCTGTTGCACTCCACGTACTCGGTCGAGTCGGGGTTACAGAACCCATTCGGCTACACCAACCTCATGATGGACGACCTGCTGGAGCGACAGCGACGGGAGACCGGCACACAGCGGACAGAAACGGCCACGCGCATCCAGCGACGGCTCGTGCAGGTGTGTCCCTTCCTGGTACTTGGCTTCCCGAACGTCATCCGGGCCGCACGCACCGACCGGTTCACCGGGTGGAACGGGGTGTTCGACCCGTCGCCGGTGAACCTCCTGGGCCTGAACCGCACAGCCGAGTCCGCGACGAGGCTCCGGGCGACCACGCCCGACGACAGGTCGATGGCGAACCTCAACCCGCTCATGTCGAGCTACCGCGGCCCGTCGGACATCACGGACCTGCTGTACGACTCGCTCGCGTACCGCTACCAGGGCACCCTCTACCCGTGGGCGGCGACGAACTGGGAGTGGACCGGCGAGGACCCGCTCGAACTCGAGGTGACGCTGCGCGAGGACCTCTCCTGGCACGACGACCGACAGCTGACCGCGTCCGACGCCGCCTTCACCTACCGGCTGTTACAGGACACCTCACTGGAGTCGCTCCCCGAACCGGTCCCGACGTTTCGCTATCGGGGCCGCTCCTCGCTCGTCGACAGCGCGACCGCCGTCGACGACGTGACGCTCAGGCTCCGGTTTGCCGACTGCAGCCGCCAGACGGCACGCCGGGTGCTCACCGTTCCGCTGTTGCCCCAGCACGTCTGGCGCGACCGAACGGACAAGGCGACCGTCAGCGGCGTGGACGTCGGTGTGACGACGACCGACGCGCTCGTGAGTTCGAACATCCCGCCGGTCGGTAGCGGCCCCCTCCAGTTCACGTCGGTGTCCCAGGACCAGACGCTCGTGCTCGAACGCTTCGAGGACCACTTCCTCGAGACGACAGAGGAGACGGGACTGCCCAGCGCCCTCTCCGACGGACTGGCCTTCGACGAGTTCGAACTCCGCTTTGTCGGTTCTGACTCCTCGGCGGTCAACCTCGTCGCCGACGGGGAGGCCGACGTGACCGCGCTGGGCGTGGGGCCGAATCTGACTTCGAGAATCGGCCGCGCCGACGAGGTCTCGTTGAACATCGACCGAAGCGGGGCGTTCTACTTCGTCGGGATAAACACCCGTCGCCCGCCGCTGACGAACCCGCGGTTCCGCAACACGCTCGCCCGGCTGGTCGACCGCGGGTGGCTGGCCGAGTCGGTGTTCGACGGCTACGTCGACCCCGCGGTGAGCCCGCTGGCGGGCACCAAGTGGCTCCCCTCGGACCTCGAATGGGAGCGGTCGGACCCGGTCACCGACTTCCTCGGTACCGACGGGACCATCGACACGGAGCGTGCCCGCAAAGCGTTCCGCGCCGCCGGCTACCGGTACAATGAACAGGGACGGCTGCTCCAGTCCTGACCATGGGTGTCGTCGCCGTCTTCCTGGAGGTCGTCGCGGTTCTCTCGCTCATGCTCTCGGTCTCGCTGTCGGTCGTTGTCGGCCCGGACCGACTCCGGAGCGCCGCGGCCGATTTGCCCACGCGCCTGCGGATGGCGCTGCAGCCGGTCGGCTTCCTCGTCTTCGTGTTGGTGATAAACAGCTTGGTCCGCAACATCGGCGTCGACATCTCCTGGATAATCGGGACCAACATCACCCGGTTCATCTACTCGCTCGAAGGGACCGTCGTCGCGACGATACAGTCGCTGGTGCCCGGCTGGCTGACGCTGTATTTCGGCTACGTCTACGTCTACGGCTACGCGTTCCTGCTGGTCTTCCCGCTGCTCGCGGCGATGCTCGCCGCCGAGCGGCGGTACCTCCGACACACCGCCTTCGCCTACGCCATCAACTACACCGCCGGGATGTGCTGTTACCTGCTCTTTATCGCCTACGGGCCGCGCAACTACATGCCGGCGCTGGTCGAGCCGCTGCTGTTCGATACCCTCCCGCGGTTCCAGTTGCTGACCAGCGAGGTCAACGCCAACACCAACGTCTTCCCGTCCCTGCACACCTCGCTGTCGGTGACCGTCGCCCTGCTCGCGATACGGGACCACGAGACGTTCCCGAAGTGGACGCCCGTCGCCGTCTTCCTCGCGGTCAGCATCGTCCTCTCGACGATGATTCTGGGCATCCACTGGGCCACCGACGTGGTCGCGGGGACCGTCCTCGCGACGTTCAGCGTCTGGGCGGTCTCCTCGGACCGCGTGGCGTCGCTGTACGGCCGCTGGCGGGCACTGTACGACCGCTGGCGGTGACCGCTACGCGCTGGTGCGTCGGAAGACGACCACGCCGTCGTTCTCGAAGGCGCGCTCGTAGCGGGGGCTCTCGGCGAACGACGCTTCGAGGGTGCCGTTGGCTCGCTCGTAGTCGCCCCGGACGGTGTACGGCCCCCTCGGCAGATAGACGTACTCCGGGTCCGCATCGACGGTCGCCATCGCGGCCGCCGCACAGCTCCGACTCCGGCACTCGGAGCCGTTGACGAAGGCGTTCAGGTGCGCCTCGTAGGTGTCCGGACCGCGCCACTCGGCGCCCCAGGGGGAGACGAGGATAGTCCGGTCGGTGTAGACCGGGAACCACTCGGCGGCGTCGCCGAAGACGACGAACGTCGCGTCCGGGTCGGTCTCCTCGGCGGCCCACGCCATCGCCTTGGTGTCGGCGTCGTCGACGAACTCGGGGGTCGTCTCGTCCGAACCGGCGAACCCGTAGCCGAGCCCGCCCAGGCCGACCAGCGAGAGCACGACGAGGCCGGCGACGACGACGCGAGCGGCGGCCGGGTCGGGCCGGACCATCCCGCCGTCCGGTCGGTCGGGCGTCCCGGCAGCGGCGCGGCCGAGAGCGCCGTCGACGAGGGCGACGGCCCCGTCGGCGTACCCCCGCTCGGCCAGCTCGACGGCGGCGGCGACCATCGCGATGGCTCCCACCGCGTAGGTGAACCGGGGCTGTGCGAAGAGGAGCCAGACGGCGGCTGTCCACGCGCCCACCACCCGGTGTCGCGTCCCCAGCAGTCCAACGGCGGCGGCCATCGGGACGAGCGCGCCGGTCGGCCCCCACTCGCGCAGGCGGTAGACCACGCCGAACAGCCCGCCGTGGGTGCCTGCGGCACCCGAAAAGACGCCGATGCCGTGATGGCTCACGACGGTCGCCAGCCACGGCGCCCCCAGCGCCAGGGCGCCGAACCCGACGACCGCGCCCCGGACCAGCCCCCCCGGCGAGCGGTCGTACCCGGCCCAGAAGACGAGGTAGGTGGCGACGGTGAAGATGGTGTAGGTCGGGTGCGTGTGTGCGACCAGCGCCACCGAGAACAGCCCCGGGAGGACCCACTCGCGGGCCCCGTCGCGGAAGATGCGAAGCGCCGCGTAGCTCCCACACAGCGCGAAGACGAAGGCCGGCGCGCGGACGAGGCCGCCGGCGCTGATGTGCCACTCAAGCACCTGGGGGTTCAGGACCACAAGCAGCGCCGCCGCGGTGCCGGCCCGGCGGTCGCCCACCAGGTCGCGGCCGAGCAGATACGTCGGCACGAGGGCCGCGACGGTCACCAGCGGCGGGAGATACAGCGCCGTCGCGAACGCGCCCGCCCCGAGGTCCCGCAGTACCGCGAGGGCGTAGAACACGAGCGGGGGGTACGCGAAGGGGACTCCCTCCGGGCCGTAGTGTGGTATCGTCGCCGGTAGCGCGTAGCCGTTTGCCCGTATGGCGTCGGCGGTCTCGACGTAGAGCCCCGCGCCGTAGGCCGGGTAGTCGTTCGTCGCGAGGTAGATGGCCACGACGGCCAGGCCGACAAGCAGTGGCCAGCCGAGCCACCGGGCGTCGTCGCTGTCGACGGGCGAGGCCGGCAGCCGCGCTCGGACGCCCGCCCGCGCTCCGGCGAGATGGGACCCGCTCATCTGTTACGTATCTGCACCGGCCACCGCAAATGCACTTCGAAGGAGCGCCGACGCCACTCGACGACGGCCCAGACCAGGAGGACGACGACCAGCCCCACGGCGGCCAGCGCTTCGACCGGCCCGACCCACGCCGGTAGCAGGTAGGCGACGCCGTTGACGAGCGGTTTCGGCAGCAGCGTCGTCGTCTCGCTCACCGCCGAGCGGTTCTCCGCCGACGGCGTCCGGGCGGGCAGCCCGAGCGCCGCCGCGCTCCGGCCGCCGGCGCTCTCGTCGCCGGTGCCCAGGCGCTCCGATTCGTAGGGGAAGCCGACGGTGCTCGACCAGACGACGCTGCCGTTCCGTGCGACTTCCAGCACGCGGTCCCCGTTGGAGTCGGTTATCAGGGTGTGGCCGTTCGGGAGCCGGTCGGCGTCCCGGACCCAGGTCAGGCGCTGGTCGCGCCACTCCCAGGACCGCTCCCAGCTCCCGTTCCGGCGCTGGTACTCGACGACGCGGCCGTTCTCCGAGTCGGCGACCAGCACGGCGGGGCCGCCCCGCTCGGCGGGGATGAAATCGGGGTTGTGCTGCTCGTACAGCGTGTCGTGGTCCCCGTCGCTGCCCAGGGTCCAGCTCTCCCGCAGCCCGGTCTCGGTGTCGACGAAGACAACCTGGTCGTGGTTGCGGACGCTGACCATCACCGTCTCCCGGCCGTCGAGTTCGACGTACTCGACGTCGTTGATGTGGGTCCAGTCCTCGGGGTAGGGGCCGCCGCTGCTCGTGTTGAAATCGGTCTGGGCGTCCCACGACCAGGTGAGCTGTTCGGTCGTGGTGTTGACGACGAACGCGCGGTCCTGGTCGATGTCGGCCACGAGCAGGCGGTCCTCGCCGATGCGGTCGGCGTCGTGCCACCGCGTCGAGTGTTTCCCCGGCGTGATGCGCGAGTAAACCCGCGTCACGTTGCCGGTGGTCAGGTTCACCCGCTCGACGCCGTTGCGGGTACAAGCGCTCCCAGAGCTGCAGTCCTCGGGCGCCAGGTGGTCGGCGTAGACGTACTCGACGGTCGCCGCGGTCCCCGCGACCGGGTCCACGTCCCAGTAGCGCGTGTGGCTCTCGTCGCGGTAGTAGACGCTGCCGTTCGGGGCAAAGGCGACCAGCTCCGCCCGCTTTCGCGGGCCGTCGCCCACGTCGGTGACAAACGCCGTCGAGTCGGTCGCCACGACGGTGACGTTGTCCCGGGGCGGGACGACCGTGTCGTTCGTTCCGTTGTCCGCCTCGCCGGCCGAGTCGCTCCGGGCCAGCGACGCGTCCGCCCCGGCCGTCGCGTAGCCGCCGACGAGTATCGCTACACAGCACAGCGCCGCCAGCGCGAACGCCGCTCTGTACCGGCGTCCCGCAAGCAGTGCGGGGCTCATGGCGGTCGCGGCGCCGGTTCTCCCCGTCGTCCGGCCATCGTCAGTCGGTCCGGACCGGTATCCACCACACCCGTGAGCGCCCGCCGACCTTCTTGCTGGTGATGTCCGTCTCGGCCTCGAGGTCGTGGAGCTTGTTCAGCGCCGTCCGCCGCGAACAGCCCAGCCGGTCCGCTATCTCCTTGGCGGTCAGCGGCTCGGCGTAGTCGCCCCGGTCTCTGAACACTTCGATGACGTCCGATTCCGTATACTGGACTTCGCGCCCGGGCGGTGACATTGTCGAACCTGTCGGGTGCCGGGTACTTAGTTTTCGCCCGGCCGTCTCGGGTAACGTCCGGTTAAACTGCCGAACGCCGGGCCAGGAGCGTCCTTTCCTCCGGGGCTATCACGGCGACGCGCCGTGTAGAACCGCGCCCGGACCCACGATGGGACACGGCCGTTGCCGTGGGTGTTACAGCCCCTGTAACATCTATCAGCGGATAAGTATAGGCTCCTCCCGCCGCAGGATACTCCCGGGGAGCCCACCCTGGTCCCAACGCTGACTGCTTCGGTCCTCCACAGCCGGTAGCGCGCCGACGCGCTACCCGTCCCCGTTTATCCCTCAGTAGCCGTCGTTCCCTCGTCGGACAGCCCGGGAAGCGGAACCGAGCGTTCGCGGTAGCGCTCGAACACCTCGCTGGCCCAGTCGTATAGCTCGCCGTCACCGGCTTCGAGTATCGCCTTGAGGTTGTTGCCGTCGTCGTAGGCGATGACACAGCAGCGTTCGTCGTCGAGGGCGACCCCCAGAGAGAGGGGTGACTCGTGGACGTATATCGTCATCTGGTCGTGGTCCACGCCGAACTGTAGCTCCGATTCGTACCTGGCTTTCGACTGTTCCAGCACCGCCGAGTCGATGACGAACTCGATGCGGGTGTCCCCGCTCAGCAGTTCGGCACCGATTTCGTTGAACGGCTGAGCGACCACGGGCGAGACGGCGCGCATGTCCCCCTCGACCGCGCCCAGCCACTCGGTGAACCGGCTGAGGGCGGCCAGCGGGCTCCCCCCTTCGCTGACCGTGAGCCGACCGTGTTCCAGTGCCGCCACCGGCAGGTCGTCGGCGTCCGGTCCCAGATGCGCCGCCAGGGGCCCGAAGCGCCGCGCCCGTGTGACCTCCTCGTGGAGCGCTTCGTACTGCTCACAGACCCGCCGCCCGGTCACCGTCGCCCGGTAGTCGCCGTCGTGTTTGACCACCCACTCGCGCTCGCGAAAGCCCGCGAGGATGCGCTGAATCGTCGTCCGCGTGGCGTCTATCTCCGCACAGAGCTCGTGGGGACGGGCCGGCTCCGCACAGAGCGCGTCGAGGACGGCCCGGCGGTGTGGCGAACCGGTGAGAAACTGGACGTCCCCGTACACCGCCTGGTCCTGTTGCATCGCTTTGCCCGCCCGTTCGGGAGCCAGGGTTGTTAGTGCCCCGGTTGGCTGTGAGAGTGTCACATACTGTGGGAAGAGCCGCTCGGTCGTCCCTTGCCGACGGTAAGGAATCGTTACCGAGGCCAGCGCTCGACTCTCACGATTCACCGCGCCGGTGCTGCTGCCGTTCGGTCCGGGGAGCCCGCGTGAGCGGGTTCGTCCGCGGCCGCACGAGCCGCCGGCCGGCACTGCTTGCCCCGTTCTCCCGACGCCGACACGGACGTGCTTGCACTGGCAGGCGCGCGGGATTACTGTCGGCCGTCACAACTGAGCACACAGTGTCCGAACCGCTCCCGTCCCGTCGCGAGGGCGCGTTGTGAACGCACTCTCGCGGAACCGGCTCGGCTGGTGGGGCTACGTCGCCGCTCTTACCGTCATCGTCGTCGTCATCGGGCACAGATTCGTCGGTCTCCTCGCGCTCGGCCTGTTCGGCTACTACGCGACCAGACCGATATCCGACCGCGTCGGCGAACTGGTAGAGTCGGACGGCCTCGCGGCCGCACTGACGGTCCTGACCGTTCTCGTCCCGGTGTTTCTCGTCGCCACGTACGCCGGCCTCCAGCTCCTCCAGCAGGTCAGACGCCGGTTCGACCGGGGCGTGGTGGCGATGCTCACCAACCGCTTTGGCAACGTCGACGCCGTTCCCGCCTGGCTGCCGTCCAGCCCCGAGCGACTCCTGGCGAACCCGCCCTCGCTGGCGCAAGTGACGGAGTTCCTCTCCGGCTCCCGACTCGAACAGGTCCTCGGATTACTCGGCACCGTCTTCGATGGGCTGTTGCTGGTAGGGCTCGCGACCACGCTCGCCTACGCGCTCCTCCGCTACGACGACGCGCTCGCGGGCGTTTTCGCGGCGCTCGTCGGCGGCCAGGAGACGACCGCGTACACCTATGCGCTGGCCGTCGACGACGACCTCGAAGCGATATTCTACGGCAACCTCCTGTTCGTCCTCGCGATGGCGGCCATCGCGACGGCGGCGTACGCGGCGACGAACGCGCTCGCCCCGCCGGGGCTCGGCGTCCCGCTGGTCCTACCCCTTGGCTTTCTCACGGGCATCGCCAGCCTGATTCCGATCATCGTCGGGAAGGTGATCTACCTCCCGGTGGTCGCCTACCTGGGCCTCTCCGCGCTGGAGAGCGGCCGCGGCCTCGGATTCGTCGCCGGGGTGCTTGTCGCCTACGTCCTCGTGCTCGATATCCTCCCCCAGACCTTCCTCCAGCCCTACGTCACCGGCCACCACCTCAACACCATCGTCCTGCTGTTTGCCTACATCCTGGGGCCGATATTCTTCGGCTGGTACGGCTTCTTCCTCATGCCAATCGTCTTCGTCCTGGTCATCGAAGCGGTCCGTATCGTCCTCCCGGAACTGCTCCACGGTGAGTCGATAGACCCCGCGGCGGACGTGGCCACACAGCTTGGCGCGCCGGCCGAGGACCTCCACGAGGAGACTACCGACGGCGAGGACGGGGCCGCAAGCGAGGACGGGAGCGGCCCCGCACCGGACTGATACGGTCTCGCCGGCCCCGGTCGGACGCCCATCGCGACGGCGCGTCCGTGACTACCGGCCCGGCGCTGTTCGAGCGGCTCCCCAGGGGGTCCGCTATCGGCACCGTCCCGCTCCGGAGCGGCCGGCGACACAGCCCTTTTACTCCGACCGAGTGTTATTGCCTGTATGACAGATACTCCGGCAACCGAGTGGGAGTACGAGACGCTCCGGCCCGCCCGAGACGCGACGAAGAAGGAAGCCACGGACCCGAAAGCCCGGCTCAACGAACTCGGCGCGGCGGGGTGGGAGCTCGCCGGGACGATAAGCTACGAGGGCGGCGGGACGAAGTACCTCGTCCTCAAGCGGCCCCGGTCCACGACGCAGTCGGCATGAGCAACGACGACGTCGGGACGGCGAACACGATGCGCGAGCGGGCGAAGGCGCCCGGGATTCGGTTCCGAATCCTGCTGGAACTGAACAGGCTCGTCTTCGCCGGCGTTCTCGTCGTCGCCGTCTTCGTTTCCTTCGCCGTGGCCGTGACGGTCCTCCCGCCGGGCTTCGCCGCGGTGGTCCGGTCCGGCGACGTGATAGATACGCTGTTTTCCGCCATGATAACCGCCATCGTCACCGGCTCGACGCTCGTCGTCTCCATCGGCCAGCTCGTCATCTCCCAGGAGGACGGCCCGCTCGGGGACCAGCGCAAGCGGATGAGCGACACGCTCGACTTCCGGGGGTACACCGACGAACTACTGGACGAGACGACGCCCGCCGACCCCTCGTCGTTTCTCCGCAGCATCGTCGACCTGACGGCCGAGCGAACCCGCACGCTCCGCGAGGGGCTCCTCGATACCGGCGACGAACAGCTCCGGACGGAGGCCGAGAAGTTCACCGAGAGCGTCATCAGGAACGCCATGGAAGTGTCCGCCCAGCTGGACGGTGCGACCTTCGGGACGTTCGACGTGCTG
Source organism: Haloarcula laminariae (assembly GCF_025457605.1). NCBI lineage: Archaea > Methanobacteriati > Methanobacteriota > Halobacteria > Halobacteriales > Haloarculaceae > Haloarcula > Haloarcula laminariae. The sequence goes on from NZ_JAMZFY010000001.1 coordinate 510,927, forward strand.
TCTGCCGCCCTGAACTTCAACTACAGCTGGAAGCTCTACCAGGTCGACCGAATCAGCAACGACCACGCCGACGCCTTAGACGAGACCGACAAGGCGCGGCTCCAGGAGCTGAAGACGGCCTTGGCGATGTTCGGCCCCGCGCGCCAACACATCAAGACGCTGTACTTCCAGTGGGAGCTCATCACCTTCTCGCAGCTGACGCTGTACCTCGCCGTTCCCGCTCTCGTCGTCGCCGGCGTCATGATGGCCACCGTCGACGCGACGACTGTCACCGGGTACACGCTCGGCGTCGACAACCTCACCTGGGTTGTCGGAGCCGCCTTCGCGTTCACGCTCGCTCCCTTCCTGCTCTTTGTCGCCTATCTGCTTCGCATCCTGACGGTCGCCAAACGGACGCTGGCCATCGGCCCGCTGATTCTCAGGGAGTCACAGCGATAGGCGCCAGAACTGTATTCCCGCCGCTCGAATACGCCCCTATGCCAATCCAGGTGGAGACGACCGACCGCCTCGACATCGTCGACATCACCGCCGAGGTCGAAAAGCGGGTTCCGGACGGCATCGAACGTGGGCTCTGTACCGTCTTCGTGCAGCACACGACCGCCGGCGTCGTCGTCAACGAGGCCGAACAACGGCTGCTCGGCGACATCGAGAGCTACTTGCGGGAGCTGGTGCCCGACGAAGGCGGCTACGCCCACGACGCGCTCGACGGCAACGCCGACTCCCATCTCAGAGCCCTGCTCCTCGACGAGAGTGTCTCGGTGCCGGTCAGGGACGGCGCGCTCGCACTCGGGACCTGGCAGTCCGTGTTGCTAATCGACTGCGACGGCCCGCGGACGCGCTCGGTGACGGTGACCTGCACGTCGTAACGCTGTGCGGACGCTTTCCGGCACGGCGCCGTTCCGGGCGGCTTCTGCCGTGTCCCGAGTGCGCACGCCCCACTACACTTATCTATCGACGATACGACATTTGTGACATGGCGTCTTCACCGGCGGAAAACGACCTCCCGGCGACACTGCACGAGGGCGACGTCGCTCTGGGGCTTCTCGACACCACGTACAGCCCGACAGTCATGGAGTTCTGTGGCGAACTCGGTCTCGACTTCGTGTGGCTAGACCTGGAACACGGCGGGCCGGACCCGTGGCATGCGGGCAGCCTCGAACACCTGCTGCTTGCGGCCGAACGGACGGGTATCGACCCGCTCGTCCGGCTCCCGGACACGGACCCGACGCTCGTCCGGAAGGCGCTGGACCTCGGCGCCAGAAACGTCTTCCTCCCCCGCGTCGAGAGCTCCGAGGAGGTCCGGCGGGCGGTTCGGTCCGCGCGGTTCCGGTACGACGGCGGGCCGGGCGACCGCGGCCTCGCGGCCCCGCGGGCCAGGCGCTGGGGGCTCGCGGAGGAGTACGTCGAGCGGGAGGACGAACAGACGCTCGTCGGCGTGACGATTGAGAACAGCCAGTCCGTCGAGGCCATCGACGAGATTCTCGACGTGCCGGAACTGGGCTTCGTCTTCATCGGCCCGTTTGACCTGTCGGTGTCGCTCGGCCATCCGGGCGAACTCGACCACCCGGACGTCGAGGCCGCCATCGAAACGGTCCGCTCGGCCGCCATCGACGCCGGCGTCCCCGTCGGTGGCCTCGGCTTCGGGATGGACGACGTCAACGAGAAGGCCGAAAACGGCTACCAGATTCTCCACCTCGGCAGCACGACCGGGGCACTCCAGACGGCGATCAACGGCTGGCTCGACGCGTTCGAGGGCGACCGGTCCTGACGTGGGTGCAACGTCGGAGTCTCGCGACGCGGGGTCGCCTTGCCCCCGAGGGTCGGTCACCCACCAACGGCTTCGACCACCACTGTCACCGCCGTCTCCCCCCGTTCGCTCGTCGTGGTCACGTCGAACCCGACCGCCAGGACGTGCGTTCGGTCGGTGCGCTCCTGGACGACGACCCCGCGGTCCACGCTACAGTTCCCGAACTCCCGGCCCGGTCCGCCCGGACAGTTCGCCGACTGCCAGGCGCGGGCCGCCGTCGCGTTGTAGCGTATCTCGGTGACGGTGCCCCGCTCCATCTCGCCGGTCCGGAGACGCGAGCGGACCGGTTCGAGGGCGTCTCGCAGCGCCGTCACCGCCGCGGTTCGGTCGGCCCACGCGTACCTTCGGGGCACGGACGCGCTCTCCTGCTCCACGGCACGGCCGAGGACGCGGACCGTGTCGTCCGTCGGGTCGTCGACGGCGCCCGCCGCGCGGACATCGTCGTGGTAGCCAAGCTGGAGGTACGCCAGCACCACCGGTGCGAGCGCGACGGCGACCAGTACCGCCGCGACGAGCACCAGCTGGCCCCGCTCGCTCCCGTTCACGCGTACCACACCTCGATTCGGACCGTTCCCGACCCCGTGGGTACCGTCGCCGTCCCCGTCGTCGTCCGACGCGGGACCGGCGTTCCGACCGAGCCGTGGGGCGTCTCGACGCTGAACAGGACGTTCGCCGGAAGGATACGCTCGACGCGCCGCTCCAGGTCCCCGCGCTCGCGGTCGAACGCGCGCTCGCTGCGTACGACCTCCCGGAGCCGGCTCGTCCCGTTGTGTCTGGCCGGGTCGGTCTGGAGGATGGTCGCGGTGTCCTCCGCGTAGGCCGACAGCTGTGGCCCCCGCGTGTCCGGGGCCGGCGTCGCCAGCGCGAAACCAAGCGTGACACCCAGAATCAGTGTTGCCCCAAGCGCCACCTCGACGAGCGACAGCGGGAGCTGCGCCCTAGGCATCGACAGTCACCGACAGTGTGGTCTTCGTCGTCCGCGGCGTCTCGTAGGCTATCTCGACTGCGCCGGACCTGAGTCGCCCCGGCGTCTGGAGCGCGATACGCGTCGTCCTGTACGGCGTCAACCCTATCTCGAAGGTCCCCCGGAGGCCGCTGTCGTTGTGCAGGCGGACCTGCCCGTTGACCCGCATCGTCCGGACTGCAGTTCCGTTGCCAGGCGAGAACGTGACGGTCGCACCCGTGGCCCGGCGCGGCAGCGTGACCCGCCTGCTTTCGGGCTCGACGGTCCGCGTCTCCGTCCGCGCGACGAGGACGAGCCGGTGAATCGTCGTCCCACCCGCCGCTTCGCCGGTCGTCGCGACGCTGTCACCACCGAGTCGGACCGCGACGGCGTAGCTCTCGGTCGCTGGCGCCGCCTCGTGGAGCGCCGCCCCGTCGAACGCGTCGACCCGTGACCCGTTCAGGACGTTCGCCCGCTGGGCGACGGGGCCGTCAGCGGCGACGAGCCGGTCGGCCGTGGCTGTGGCCACCCGCCGCTCGTTGGGCGTTCGCTCGGCGCCCGCGATAGCCGAGTCGGCAAGCCCCAGTCCCAGTGCGGTCACCAGCGTCAGCAACACCAGCGCCACGGCGACGGCGGGCAGGGTCGTCTGTGCCCGAACCGAAGTCGGCGGTCTCATCCGCGTCCCTCCAGCCTGATAGTCACGTTTTCCCGCGACCCGCTGGCGGTGACAACTGTCTCGGCGCCGCTCTCCCACGTTCCCGTGACGTTGCTGACCCGGTCGGGGACCATCGGACGCGCCCGGCCGCCGACCGCCTCGTCAGGGTGCTCCAGTACCAGATGGGTCCCGTTGGCCCGGATGCGGTAGCCGGCCCCGTCGATGGTCGCCGGGATATCCACCCGGCGACTGGCTGCCACGTGTCGGCCCCGCGGTGGGACCGCCCGCTCGACCTCGGCGCTCGCCTCGGCCAGCACGCGTTCGCCCAGTTCCGCTCCCACCGCCCCCTGATAGGCCGGGACCGAACCACCGTACAGCACCGTCGTCAGTAGCGTGATGTACAGCAACTAACTGATTCAGTATTAACAACGCAAACACTAAGGAGCCACCGTGAGACGTAACAGATAGATGGCAGAGAAAACCACCGTCGCCTTTCGGATTGATGAGTCGGTCAAAGAGGAATGGGAAGACGCCGCCGAAGGTCCGGAGTATGACAGTCTAAGCCACTTGATACGGCTTTCTGTCCAACGGGAGATAACAGACACAGAGACGGCCCCACGCACCGAACAGGCCAACACAGGAACCGTCGAGAACAGCGAAATGTTACAGTCCCTCAATCGGCTTGAGAAGGTCACAGGAGAAATTCAGGAGGGAGTTGAAGCCTTTAGCCGAGAACGGAAGTCGGAAGAAATGTATGACCTAAAACAAGTCCTGCTTGAAGTGTTGCCCACCGCTCCCGGAACATATGCCCCCGGACCTAACGAACCCGAACCGGATAGTGTCGGTCAGAAGCCCCGCGAAGTTGCAGGCCGTATCGGAGCTGATACCAGCGACGTTTCCGACGCTCTCGAAGGCTTGGCTAACGGGGTTGGAATGGTTCGGTCGTCTAATGGCTACTACTGGAAGGCAGCGGAATGAACACAGATACCCTACTCACCGAGTTTCGTAGCAGGCAGGAAACCAAGAAGGCAGACAGTTCCGCCCGTTCCTACACCCACACAGCAAAGGTATGGGCTGATTGGTTGGCAGAACCCGGCGCAAAAGACTTCGACCACAACAGTCGAGAACGTCCCTCTAAGGAACTGTGGGAAGGTACAACCGGCGATTTACAGGTATTCCTTCGGCAACAGTTACAGAGTGGTCTAACCGGCGGAACTGTCCAAAATCGGCGGTGGCATATCGCTATCCTGTATGACGAACTGGAAGAAATGAAACGAGAGGGTGGTTACGGTATCCCCGACTTCGAGAATCCGGTAGAAGACCTTGATGTGTCTGATTGGCAGACATTGAAAGAAAAGCCGAGAAAAGTCCAAGAGAACAAAGGTCTAATCTACTTAGAGCCACAGAACGTTGAGAAATTATATGAGAATGCACCATCTCCGACGTTACGGAATGAGTTGATTATCCGTCTACTCTACCAGACCGGCCTTCGACGTGGAGAACTGTCAGAAACGCGCTTAGGAGACGTAAATACCGATGAGCGGGCAATCAAAGTTCACGCTGAAAAGACCCACACAGACCGAACTGTATATTATCAACCGTCGCTGGATTCCCTCATAACGCGGTGGGTGAATGTCAAACGGAAATCACTCTCGACAGCAGGAAGCGAGTACCTGTTTCCGACGTACAAGACTGACCAAATCAAGCCAGCACAAATCGGGCTTATTGTCCGGAAAGCCGCCGAAGCCGCCGGGTTACAATCTGTCCTTTACACAGACTCATCGGGACAAAAGCAGATGAAGATAACCGCCCATATCCTTCGGCATAGTTTCGCAGTTCAATCCGTCAAAAATGGACTGGACACTCGGCGGTTACAAATGCTAATGGGTCACGCAAAAATCAGTACGACAGAAGACTACCTCCAATTTGCTAACGACGACCTCAAAGACGCAGTTCGGAAATCCGGGGCTGGTTCAGAGTCGATTCCTTCCTCCTAATCAGGGGGTAAAGTCCGAGAAATGCCCTTCCACGTACTTCTGCAGGGGGCGGCACTACGCACCGGAAGCCGCCAAAGAGTTAATGTCGACACTTTAAGACCTTAGACGTAAGTAAATGGCTTCTAAATGGCTTTGTGTGTCTGAAAGCACAATCGGAATACCCGACGCTGTCGCCACAGAATCACTCTCCTACGCAGAAACCGACATGACCCTTCGGGAGATAGCCACCGACCTACAGGAAGCGCACAGAGAACTTGACGAATACTACAGTGGCTCACTGGTGCTTGCTCAGAATCTCAAAGAGCTACGCCACTGTGCCGAAGCCGAAGGGAATACCGAACTTGTCGAGACTACCCGCAAGCTGGAACAGTCAGCTATGGCCGTGGTAGAACGTAGCAGAGAATAGCAACCGTCTCAGAATCGCCACAGTTGTCATAGCGTCGTATCTCACCAACTCGATTTTGAGAGGATGGCTGGGTCATGGACAGAGAAAGAGTTTCCACAGCCGCAAGCAGTCTGTCTCATACACCTCAGAAGCTATTACACATCGACCTTTCCCACCCACCTCCACGTTCCGGGACTCTACGCACCGCCCGTCCGGGCTTTCGCCACCACACAGCAACATATCGCCCACAAAACTATTTACACCGTCTCTGAGTATGATGATTCATGCCAGAGATGGGTAAACGGTATGAGGGTTCTGTTGATGATTTTAGCAACGCGGGGAATCCAATTATTGAACCGGGTATGGGTGCGAAAAGAACAGTCGTAGTGGACCGCGATAATCACGAGATTGAAATCGGAGATAGGATTTCGTTCACTATCGAAGAAGAAAATTATGACCACTACAAGGCGGAACTTCTCGGCCACCGTAGCGTTACGTCTGGCTATGATACTCCGCCAAACATACCGATTCACCATGATGGGAAGTCTGTAGGTTCAACCAGAAGTGAATCTGATGCCTCAAAACCAGTAGAAGACCGCAAATAGGCGTCAATTCACAATCTGACTGTCAACCCTGTTTTCTCTCTCTCCTTTCCCTTCCCCCTGTAGTCCCCTTTCCTTTCCCTCTCAAAGAAAGACATTCAAACTCTCCCTATCCTATCCCCTGTAGTCCCCTTTCCTTTCCCTCTCTCTTTTCGAAGTTATCACGCCCTTCGGTTGTAATGATAACACAGGATTAGAATTACAATCGGGTTCCGCGAGCTTTAGCGCATGGAGTGGCTGAATACGCTCCTCGCTTCGATGGATTAAAACGGCTTAGAGGCTCTTTAGATGGCTAATGTGGTGTCTCTCCATGCACTCTGGTACACTATTCCCCAACAACCTGAAAATCGGCGGCTTAGCTCACTTTCTCTGGAAGCTCTTAGACAGCCGTGAGTGGGGTTAGAAACGATTTGAATTTTTGACGGCCCAGGGTACTTACAAACCAATCAAGCTAAGCACGGGCGAACTGAGGTGGCTTAAATCGCCTATTGTTTATATGGCGCTTCAATAACTGAGCATTTGGGAAAATTCTGGCTATATTTCGCCAATTTGTGAGAGAAAGTCACTTACTATGTGCGTATGTGGGGGTGTACCAATGTTTTAACCCCCTCCACAGGCTTGTGTTTGCGCTGTACATACTCAAAAGCTGTGTTGTACAGCATCACGACGGAGAGCGAAAGCAGCTTCTCGACGACCGTGCTGAGCCCGCGGTTATCCACCGTTCACCTCCGTGTTCGTCCGGTGGTAGACCAGCTGTAGCTCCTGTTGCCCCTCGACGCTCGCGACGACGCTCGGCACGCCGTCGCCGTCGATGTCCCGTTCAGTCGTCGCCAGGCCACGCTCGCGCAGCCGTCTGCCGAGTGCGTCCGGCGTCGCCGTCTCCATCGCGATGCGGTAGTCGGCCCGCGGGAGCGCCGTCCGGTCGTGGGTCACGTTGGTCCGCAGCCGGGCAGTGACGCCGCCGCTGCCGCCGACCGTCACGCCGCGTGCGCCCAGCGTGACGACACCCACGAGCAGTGTTTCGTTGTCCCGCGTCACAGTCATCGGCGGCCCCCGAACCAGCCACGCCCTGCCGGGGGCACCCCGAGCGATGGCCCCGCCGACGAGGCTGACGCGGTTCGCCCCCGACTTGTAGACGAGCCCGCCGATTTCGACCTCCCGTCGGACGCCGCTGGCGTTCAGTACCCGGAGCTCCCGGTCCACCGTGGTCACCCGCCCCTCGCTGAACCTGACCCGCACGCGGTTCGACCCGGTCTGTTCGACGGGGCGAAACTCGCTGTCGAGGGCGTTTGCGACCCGGCGTTCGTCGGCCGTCGCCGTCTGTCCGTCGATGATGCCCCCGACCACCGTGGTCAGCCCGCCGAGCGCGACGGTCGTGATACCGAGCAGGAGGACGATGCCGACGACGTGGGACTGCCCCCTCACAGCAACCCGACCCCCGCGTAGACGGCGTAGGCCGCGAGCACGAGCGCGCCCGAGTGCAGTAACGCCTCGTAGAACCCCCGGCTCGCCGTGCCGGCGAACCAGCCCGAGGCGAGCATCGTCGCCTGTGTCACGACGTAGAAGCGATACCGCTCCCTGGCGGGGTCGATGGCCGTCGGGTCGAAGGCGATCGTCTGACTGCCGGCCACCGTCGAGAGCTGGGCGAACTCCGAGAGGACGTAGACGTTCATCGCGACGGTGATGCCGACCACCAGCAGCGCTGTGGTCCAGCCGACGGCGACGTAGACGAGCAGGGCCGACCGGAGCGATTTGCGCTGGTGGTAGAGCCGACCGATCTCGGTCTGTAACGTCTCGAAGACGTCTTCCGCGTCGCTGCCCGCGTCCAGCGCCCCGACGACCAGCCCGATGGTCTGTTCGGCCATCGGCGTCCCGACGCGGTCGACGAACTGGTCCAGGGCCGCCGCCCGGCGGTCGTCGGCGGCGTCGCTGGGGCTGTCGGCGAGCGAGAGGGTGAAGGACAGCGCCTCCACGTCCCCGGCCAGCGCGCCCAGCTGTACCTCCTCGGCGACCCGGCGCACGGCCTCCGGGAACGGACGCCCGAGCGCGACGTGGCCCGCGACGGCGTGGACGAAGTCCTGAATCTCGCGGTCTTTCGCGTCGTCGCGGCGCGCACGGCTCAGGGCTACGAGCCCGACGGGCAGGCTGATGCCGGCATACGCCAGCAGCACGACGTTGACGGGCCGGTAACCCAGCCACCAGAGCCCGCCGACGAGCGCCAGTCCGAGAGGGAGACACACGGCCAGTGCGCTCGCGGGGTTCGACGTGACCGTCCGGAGGACGCCGACGACGCTCTCGGGCCGCCGGTAACTCGGTGCAGCGGTGTTTCGCGGCCGCAGGCCAGCGACGACGAACGCGGCGACGAGCCCGGTCCCCAGCACGAACACGGCGCTGCTGTAGACGACGACCGAGCGGACGGAGGTCGTCCCCAGCGGTGTCGCGACGGGCGCCGAGAGCCGCGGCGCGAGCACGCCCATCACCGTGACGATGAGGACGACCAGCGCCGGCACCACGAGCAGGACGACGAACAGCTCGGCCAGCAGTTCGAGATAGCCGGTCGCCCGTTCGTGTCGACGGCTCTGCTCGTGTGAGAGCAGCCGCCCCTCCATCTCCAGATACCCCTCCAGCGCGTCCGCGCTCTGGTTGGCGTGTTCGCGGAACTTCAACAGGAACGGCGCCAGCAAGTCACGGGACGGCGTCTCGCTCGCTATCTGTTCGAGGCCGACGTCGAGGCTCCCGGTCAGGGTCCCGCGGTTGAGCGCCCGGCGGAACTCCACAGCCGTCTCGCCGTAGGCCTCCTGCCGTGCGACGGCCCGCAGCATCTCCGTTCGGTCGTGGGTCCCCGAGGCGAGCACGCGGAGGTATCTGACGGCCCCGGGTAGGGTCGTGGCAATGTCGGCCGCGCGGGCCCGGGCGACCCACGAGAGGTAGCGGTTGCCAATCGCCAGGACGAGCCAGCGCGAGCCGATACCGACCCCGACAGCTAGTACCAGTGCGACGACCAGCCGGGAGACGGGCGGCAACGCCAGCCGGTTGAGGACCGGCATGCTCTGGCTCAGCATCGTGACGAGGCGGTCGAACGTACTCGCGGGCAGCGCCAGCGCCAGCATCCCGGTCGCCAGGCTCGCGACGACGAGTGCGAGCCACGCCAGCCCGTACACCCGCGCGAGATACAGCCCGAACCCGGTGTCCGGATGGGCCGCCCGGTAGCGCTCCCTGGTCGTCGTGTGGCGGTCGTCGTCCGTGTGATGGGCAAAGAGCGCGTACAGCCCGCGGTCGACCAGCCCGAGGCGCCAGCGTTCAGTCGTCATCGGTCTCTACCTCCAGATGAACGGGCTCCCGGTCGCCGGCCCGCCGGCGGAGCCGCTCGACCGTCGCGGCCTCGTTGGTCTCCAGGTCGGCCAGGACGCCGAACAGCTCCCGGAAGTCCGTAAGCCCCTCCCTGACGAGATACTGCACGTACCTGTGGCGTCGGTGGAAGGTCTCCTCGACGGTCTCGGCCGGTTCGTCCCGCAGCGTCGCCAGGCGGTCGAACATGCCCGTCTCGACGCGGCGACGGTCGTCGCCCAGCTGCGGATGGTCGTACCCGAGGTCGAACGACCCGTCGGGGCGGCGCCGACAGAGCGTGTTGTAGTGAATCGTCTCCCCGTCTTTCTCGATGGTTCCGCTCCGGTCTCCCTCGCGTGGCTCGTCCAGGAACTCGACGACCTCGCCGACGTAGCGCTCGCCGCCAACGTGGCGCGGGAAGACGACGACGTCGATTTCGGTCAACAGGTAGGTCGGCACGCCCTTCTCGATGATGCGGTTGACGAGCGTCTCGATGTCCGCAGCGTGGGTCGTTCCCAACACGCCGTGGCCGGTGTTCAGCGTCTCGGCGAAGGTCTCGAAGGAGGCCCGCGTGTTTATCTCGGCGATGACCTCGACGTCGGGGTTTAGATAGTTGCACTGCGTCATGAGGTCGGCCATCGTCACCCGGCGGTGGTCGCGCTCGTGGTCCCGGGTGGTCAGCGAGACGCCCGTCTCGTGGGGAATCTGCACCTCTCGGGACCCCTCGTCGATACTGATTGGGCGGTCCCGATACGGGATGAACGGCATGTGGGCGTTCATCAGCGTCGTCTTGCCGGCGCCGGTCGGCCCCGAGAAGAGGACGACGCCGTGGGACTCGTACAGCAGCCACAGCAGCGCGACCAGCTCCGTCGGTATCGACTCCCGTTGGACGAGGTCGACGGGCGTCATGGCGTCGGCCGACTGCTTGCGGATGGAGATGTGCGGGCCGTCCTCGCTGATGGTGGGCAGGGCGACCGCACAGCGGATGGTCTCCTCGGCGTCGTGGACGCCCTCGCCCTCGGGGTCGATGTTGACCTTCGCGCTCGGGTTCGAGGCGTTGAGTTCGGTGCCGTCGTCGGCCGCCAGTTGGGTGACGACGTTGACGAAGGCAGATTCGTCCTCGAAGGAGAGGTTCGTCGGGACGCGCCCGTCGTGGCCCAGGTCCGCCCTCGGCAACACCTTCACGCGCTCGCCGACGCGGTTCGCCTCGATGTCCTCCAGCGTGGGGTCGCGGATGGGGATGGTGAGCTTGCCGTATCCGACGAGGTCCCGGAGCACGTAGTACAGCAGGTCGTCGAGGCGGTCGTCGGCGAAGCGCTGGTCCAGGGGCGGCACCGCTAAATCCAGCTCCGCGAGCGCGGACCGCAGCCGGTAGGCAACCGCATCGACCCACTCGGTGGTGTTGCGGACAGTCAACTGGCGGGCGAGCAGCGACGCGGCCCGGTCCCGGACGAAGGCCACGCGGTCCTCGACGACCCCCTCGACGCTGGTCTCCCACACTCGCTCCTTGCAGGCCCTGATGAGCTCCTCGTCGCCGGGCAGCCGGTCCGGTTCGCGGACGGCGTACTTCGTGGTGAAGGGGTCGCTGCCAAGCAGGTGTTCCCGGTAGACGATGACCGGTATCTCGAACCCCTGGAAAGCGACGGTGTGGCGCTCGACGCGCTCGCTGGCGAAGCGCTCGATGTAGTCGGGGCTCTCCAGGCTCGTGGCGGCCGGCGCGTAGTCCTCGGTGTGGACGACGACGCTGTCTTCGGTCACGTCGGCGACGTCGATGCGGTCGTCAAGCGCGTAGGGAGTCAACTCGCCCAGACAGGCCAGCGAGCACAGCGCGTGATAGGCGACGCGCCGGCGCCCCGCCGGCGAGCAGTCGATCAGCCGGTCGATGACCCGGCGGTGTTTCGGGTCGAAGCCGCCGGCCATCCGCTCGACGGCCCCCTCCCTGGTGCGTGGCCGCTCGATGTTCGCGCCGTCGAAGTGTGACCTGACGGTCGCGAGCGCCTCTCGGTCGCTCGGCGAGAGCACCGGCTCGCGGACCTCGTACCGGAAGCCGTCGGCCTGGCGCACTGTCACGACGACGCCCGGGTACACCTCGTCCTGTTCGCGCACGTCGGGCGCGTACCACGCGTCGGGGTCGTCCGGCGGGACCGGGGCGGGAACGGTCGGCCGCCGGTTCTCAGTCGCTTGCCCACTCATCTGGCGGATTTGGGCGACTAACTGCACTTAAATTTTTGCTATCCATAGTTGAACTAACCTACTAGAGAGAAATCCGTATTCGGGGCCGACGGATATCGGCTGCCCGAGCCGCCTTACACTCGGCAGTAGTTTTTAGCGCCCCGGTGTGTCACTGGGAGACGTATGTCTTCACCCGGCGAATTCGAGGAGTTCGGTGGTCGACACGTCCCGGAACCGCTCGAAGAACCATTGGCAGAACTCGCTGCGGCGTTTGACGAACTCAAAGACGACCCGGACTTTCGCGAGGAGTTCGAGTACCTGCTCGAACACTTCGCGGGTCGGCCGACACCGGTGTTTTACGCCGAGACGCTCTCCGAGCGCTACGACGCGGACATCTACTTCAAACACGAGGACCTGCTGCACGGCGGCGCCCACAAGCTCAACAACACGCTCGGACAGGGACTACTGGCCAAGAAGGCCGGCAAGGAGCGCCTCATCGCCGAGACGGGGGCCGGCCAGCACGGCACCGCGACGGCGATGGTCGGCGCCTTGCTGGACATCGACACGACGGTGTACATGGGCCGGAAGGACATCGGCCGCCAGCGGATGAACGTCTTCAGGATGCGGCTGATGGGCGCCGACGTCGTGCCTGTCTCCCGGGGTAACGAAGGGTTGGCAGAGGCCGTCGACGCCGCGATGGAGGACCTCGTCGAGAACACCGAGGAGACACACTATCTGGTCGGGAGCGCCGTCGGACCGGACCCGTTCCCGCGGATGGTCCGGGAGTTCCAGTCGGTCATCGGTCGCGAGGCCCGCGAGCAGATACAGGAGATGCACGGCGACCTGCCCGACGCCTGTGTCGCCGCCGTCGGCGGGGGGTCGAACTCCATCGGACTCTTTCACGCGTTCAAAGACGACGACGTGGCCCTCTACGGGGCCGAACCCGCGGGGAAGGGACTGGAGTCGGGACAGCACTCGGCGGCGCTCACAGCGACGGAACAGGACGACCCGCAGGTATTCCAGGGGATGAAGACGAAGATGATAGACGAGGAGACGGAGAACCACTCGGTCAGCGCCGGGCTGGACTACCCGGCGGTCGGTCCGGAACACGCCGCCCTCCAGTCGCTGGGGCGTGCCGAGTACCACGGCATCACCGACGAGGAGGCGCTGGCGGCGTTCCGCGAACTCAGCGAGGCGGAGGGTATCATCCCCGCACTGGAGCCGAGCCACGCCATCGCGCTCGCCATCAAACTCGCCGAGGAGGACCGTCACGACACTATCCTCGTGAACCTCTGTGGCCGCGGGGACAAGGACATGGAGACTGCGGCGGAGAAGTTCGACCTGTCCCCGTAACCTATCCCGGGATGCGCTGGCGGCGCTCACTGTCGTATCGGAGCGACGCGGCGACGAAAACGGCGCCGAGGCCGGCGACTTCCAGCGGCCACGTATGCACACCGTCGTTACGGGTTCCCACCTCGTTCAGCCGCCTCGCGTATGCGTCGTTCCAGCGCGCCCACATCCGCTCGGGCCAGGAGCCGCTCGGCCAGCAGGAACGCAGCGATACCGATTGCGACGCCGACGACGGTGTCGGTGAGGTAGTGGGTCCCGAGGTAGACACGGGAGAACGCGACGGCTGATGCGAGCGCGGCGACGACGCCCGCGGGGAGCACGTCAGAGCGGCGCGCTGTCATCGCGTACACGGTGACGGCGGCGGCGTGGCCCGACGGAAACGACGAGGCGACCGTCTCGGAGCCCTCGGTCAGACAGACCGGCTGTGGCGGATAGGGCCGTTGAATCGTCAGCATGAGCGTCCCGACGACGGCGCCCGACAGCGCCAGCGCGACCAGCGCGTGGCGGTATTCCTCGTCCCAGCCGGCGAGATAGCACAGGCCGACGAAGACGAGCGCCGCTGTCGCGGAGCCCAGCCCCGTCGCCGAGGTCAGTAGCTTGGTTGCGAGCGGGCTCCGCAGCGCGACGATACGCTCCATCGCGACGGCATCGAGTTGCACCAGCGCATCGAGCAGGTCGGCCAAGAGGTGGTCCATCGAGGGGTACCCAATGGTAGCCACTGTGGCGGTATAGCTGCTCTGTGCGCGGCCGGCTCGACGCACTAGTGGCGCCAGCCACGGAGCGGTGACCGTCCGCGGCGCCACGCCAGCAGGGCGGCTCCGACCACCGCCAGCCAGAACGCCGCTTCGAGGTAGAACGACGGCGAACCGACGTAGTACAGGAAAAACGACCCCGGCGGGAGTGCGAGCGGGTCGGCCGGGACGGCCAGCGGCCAGGCCAGAAACAGCACGTCGCCCGGCCGACCGTTGAGGACGACGTGGACGGCATCGAGGACGAGATGCAGGGCCCAGCCGACCGCCAGCGCGAGGCCCGCTCGTCCGGTCAGTGCGACCGGTATCGTGACGACGACAAGGAGCGCCGAGTGGCCGACGGAGTGGTACAGCTCCGTGATGCCGACCATCGCCAGGGGCTTGTCGACCACGTCCGGGAGGGCCGTCCCGACCACCAGCCACAGCGGCGACAGCCGCGATACCCGGCCTCCCACCGCCGCCGCCGCGAGCAGGTGGGTCGGGAAGAGCATGGCGCGATATAGGGCGCCGCGATACATCAACGCTGGCTGTCACGGCCCCGCGACCGCGCGTCTACTCGTGATCGGTATCGGAGTCAGGCGGGTCGGCAGCCCAATTTGTCGTGACCGACGACCCGGGGTCGACGTCGGCGACGAACCGCATTGTCGCGACGTTCGCCCCGAGGCCGAGATAGCCGCCGGCGAGTACGCCGACGAGAGCGCCGAGAAACGGGATATTGACCACGACTGCGGTCGCGAACGGCGAGACGACCAGGACGAACAGGGCGAAGCCGACGGCGTAGGCGGCGTACGGACCGCCCTGCACCGCCAGCGTATAGGACTGCCGGGCCGCGGCGACCAGCCCGGTGTCCCGGAGCACGAGCAGATACGGCGTCGCGTAGAACAGGTAGCTAACGACGACGGAGACGACCAGTCCCAGTAGCAGGACCGGCAGGGCCGCCACGCCGATGTCGCCGGTGATACTCCCGAGTCCGAAGACGCCGAGAGCAGCGGGAACCGCTACGAGATACGGCAGGGCCGTCAGGACGAGAAACGGCAGGAAGTAGCGGCGGCTGTTCGCGACGAACTGATAGGGCTCGCGGTCGAGGGCGTTCCGGATACTCCCGAAGTACCCGGCCGTGAGCGCGGTCTGGGCCACCACCAGCACGGGAACCGTCACGAACGCGAGCGGGAGCAACTGAACCGGCGCCCCCGCGTTCACCGAGACGCCGGAACTGGGGACGGTCACGAACTGCCAGACGGTGACGACCGAGAGCGGCAAGCCGGACCTGACCCCGAGATGGACACTGTCGAAGGCGACGATGGACTGTAGCTTCTCCACGTCTAGGAGCGCAAACAGCACCGGAACGACCGCGAGCGCCGCGTGTTCGCCGGCCCGGGCCAGCCCGTCGGCTATCCGGGCGCGAAAGTCCGGCATCAACGCCACCCAGCGGTCCGCTGTGGGATGGGTCGAGAGGGCGGGTCCCGGACTGGAAGCGGTTGCCGCTTCGACTGCTGGGACTCACGACTACCGCTTCGACGTGGGGCGCTGTGGAGGGGCATCGCTGCTGTTTTGGCATTGCGTGTTCCCCGAAATAAACCCTCGTGGGTCACGTAGCCCCGGTGTTCACTTCCAACCACCGACACGACCGTCATTCGTACGGCAGCCGGCCGCTCACGTACAGAAAGTCCCTCGCAAACACCGCGAGCGACGGAGCGAGGACGGCGGGCGCGACGGCGAAGACGAGGCCGCTCGGCACGGCTGGAACGAGTGCGACGGTGATGAAGGTCATCTGGACGCCGGCGAGGTACTTCCCGAGGTCGCTGTCGGGGCTGTCGTGTATCGGCCGGCCGCGGTGTCGTCGGTAGCGGATACCGGCCAGATAGACGTACCGGGCGGCCGAGAGCGCGAGGTACCAGACGGGCAGTTGGTTCCACAGGACCGCGACGAGGGGGGCGACGACGAACCCGAAGGTGTCGACGGCCATGTCCAGCCGCTCGCCGAGGTCGGTCTCCTCGCCGACCGAGCGGGCGACGACGCCGTCGAGTTTGTCCAGGGCGACGCCGACGCCGTAACACACCGCCGGCACCCAGGCGAGCGTCGTCGACGCGGGGACGACGACGAAGCCGGCGACGACAGCGTAGAGCCCGCCCCGGAGCAGCGTGAGGGCGTTTGCGAGTCCGAACACGTGCCGGTAGGGCGAGCCCACTATCCGGTTCACGTCGAGACCGCGGCCGGCGAGCCAGAACTGCCCGGCCCAGCACAGCCCCGCGACGGCCGCCGGGTTGACCCTCCAGCGGGTCATCTCGTCGGGCGGGAACGCGAGGCCGACGACGGCGCCCAGACAGAGCGCGCCCACCACCGGGAGGCCGACCCGGAGGCCGACGAGCGTCGACCGGTCACTCCGACGGCCGGCCATCGACGCCCCCCGGCTCGTCCCGGCGCAGTCTCGCGGTCCCCGGCGTCTGTCGACTGCCGGTCGTCGTGCTCGTCGCGTACATATCGGCGTTCGACCCCGTCTTGCGGCCGCCCTCGCTTAAGCGGACGCCCAAACCAGTTGGTTTCGCCCGCACTGTCACCGCAACAGCGCGATCAGGACGCCCACCAGCACGACCTGTGCGAGCTTGTCGACGGCGCCCAGCGTCCCCACGTCGGCCGGGAAGGACTTCCCGAGCGAGACGAAGTTGACGTAGTACCACAGCAGTATCTGGACGAGGGTAAAGGGGATGCCGACGGCGTACACCGCTCGTCGCCGGTAGTCGAGCAGGACGAGGGCGACGGCGCCCAGAAAGCCCAGGCCGGCCAGGACGAAGCTGACGCCCATCGCCGAGGGGAGCATCCGGACGCCCAACAGGAGGTGGACCGCAGCCGACACGACGGCGGCGACGATACCGAGCCAGTGCAGCCCGGTCAGCGACGATACGTCGACGGACAGTCCCCGGGAGTCGGCCGTTGCCATACGCTAACGTGGGCCTTCCCGACCATAATACTGGGGCCGACTCACTGCTCGGCGCCACTGACTCACCGCTCGAAGTTCGGGTCCCGAAGCGCGTCGACGCGGGCGAGCTCCGCGGCCGATAGCCGCTCGCCGGCGGCGGCGAGGTTCGAAACGACGTGTTCGCTCGTCGTGCTCGACGGGATGGGGACCACTCCTCGTATCACGTTCCACGCGAGGACGACCCCGGCCGGCGAAATACCGTGTGTGTCGGCGATGTCGACCAGTACCGGCTCCTCGAGCAGTCCGGGCGCCGACAGCGGCGAGTGGGCGACGACCCGGATACCCCGGTCGTGACAGAAGGCGACGAGGTCTGACTGTGGCAGGTACGGGTGGCGCTCGACCTGGACGAGCGCCGGGCGCACCGTTCCGGTCTCCAGAATCGTCGCCAGTTGCGCCCGCGAGACGTTACAGGCTCCGAGCGTGCGGGCCAGGCCCCGGTCGTGAACCGCTTCCAGGTTCGCCCACGCCTCTTCCAGGGGGACATCGGCCGTCTCGATATCGCCGCCGTCGCCCTCGGGGAACGTCAGGGCCTCTTGGCGGTCGACGGGTTTCTCCGCCAGTCGCTCAAGCGGTCCGCGGTGGGCCCACGCGTCAGGCCAGTGCAAGGCGTAGCAGTCGAAGGCGTCGAGGCCGAGTTCGTCGAGGCTCCCGCGACACGCAGTCAGCATGTGCTCGCGGCGGTGGTTCGTGCGCCAGGGTTTCCCGAGGACGAACAGGCTCTCCCGGTCGGCGGTCCCCGGAGCGGTCAGCAGGTCGCCGATGCGGTGTTCGTTCCCGTACAGCTCGGCGCTGTCGAGCAGGCGATAGCCCGCGTCCAGCGCCGCCGCGATAGAGTCTACCCGGTCGACGTACTCGCCGTCGCGGTAGCGCGAACAGCCGAAGCCGAGGGGCGGCAGACGCAGCGAATTCGGGCCGGCCGTCCCCGCCTGTGTGTCTCCCGACGCCGGCCGAACCACCGGCGCTGGCATCGGGTCGCTCGTCGCGCCGAAGTCGTCGACGCTGACCGGCCCGCCCGCCTCGGCGGCCCGCTCGACGGCGTTGCAGACGGCGACGACGTGGGCACCCCGTCTCCCGGTCGCCCGCGAGGGGCTGCCTGCCCTGACGCTCTCTGCCAGCGCTTCGACGGCGTCGACGTATCTGTAGGGACGGGTCGGCGTCTGTGCGGGGACATCGGTGTACTCCCGGCCGACCCGGCCGAACCGGAGCGCGTCGGGGCTGTCGCTCATCGCGCCCGTCCCTTCGAGGTAGAGCGAGCCGTCGTCACCGTGGAGCTCCAGCCCGTAGAACTCCCGGCTGCGGTGGGGCGCGTAGAAGCTCGCGGTCAGCCGGACGACCGGCCCGGCGGCAAAGGACAGTGTCGCCTCGACGTGGCTCGGTACCGACGGTCGCTGTGGCTCCCGGTCCGGCCAGGGGTCGAGCGCGTCGGCGACGCGGACCCGCTGGACCGGGCCGAACCAGGCGACCAGCAGGGCCAGCGGGTAGACGCCGCCGTCGTACAGCGGTCCGATATCGAGGAAGGAGTCGGGGCGGTCGTGCCAGTCGGTGACCCGGCCGACGTGGGCGTGGGCGTAGCCGAGTCGAACGGGGCCGAGCCGTCCGTCGGCGAGCAGCCGGGCCGCCCGGCGCTGGGTGGGGGCCTGCGGTGTGCCCGGCGCACAGCCCAGCGCGAGGTCCCGCTCGCCGGCCAGCGCGAGTAACTCCCTGGCGGTGTCGGCCGAAAGGGCCAGCGGCTTCTGGGAGTAGACGTGTCGACCCGCCTCCAGCGCTGTGCGGGTCACCGGCGCGTGGGCGGCGTGGCTCGTCAGGTTCACGACCAGGGGCGCCTCACTGGCGGCCAACGCCGCGTCGAGGTCGGTAAAAGCGGGGCAGTCGTGGGCCTCGGCGAGGTCCCCGGCGCGCTCGCCGTCGAGGTCACAGACGCCCGAAAGCGAGAGCGGACTCCCCGCGAGACCGGCCGCGTACTCCGCCGCTATCGCGCCGGCGCCGACGAACAGACAGTGCACACGGGAACGGGGTGCGGGAGGTACATAGCTCCCTCGCCGATGGAACTTTTTCCGCGTGTACCCAACGACGACCGTGAGAGAACCGGGGATGAGTCGGCTCGGAACGGCCTACTTGCGGCTGCTCCAGGCAGTCGGCCGTCGGCTCGATTACGGCGCGAACGTCTTCGACCGCGAATGGGACGTGCTCGTGGTGCTCGACGCCTGCCGGGCCGACCTGCTCCGGTCGGTCGCCCCCGAGACCGACTTCCTCGACGCCGTCGAGACCGTCCGCTCGGTCGGTAGCTCCTCCTCCGAGTGGCTCGAGAACACCTTTCCCGACCGCCCGGAGACCGGGCGGACGGTGATGGTCACCGGCAACACCTGGACCGACCGGTATCTGGACGCCGAGGCCTTCGCCGCGCTGGACGAGGTCTGGAAGTACGCCTGGGACGACGAGCTGGGGACCGTGCCGGCGGCGGCGGTCACCGACCGCGCCATCGCCGCCGCGCGCGAACGTGACCCGGACCGGCTGGTCGTCCACTACATGCAACCCCACCACCCGTTCGTCCCCGACCCGATAGACGGCGACGACGGTATCGCCCGGACTGGCAGTCACAGCAACAGTGCGAACCCGTGGGTGTCGCTGCGACAGGGGGAACTGACGACAGCGCGCGTCCGGACCGCCTACGAGGCGAACCTCCGGTACGTGCTGGCGGAGGTGTCTGCCCTGGTCGAGAACGTCGACGGTCGCGTCGCCGTCACGGCCGACCACGGCAATCTCTTCGGCGAGTGGGGGCTGTACGGCCACCCGATGCAGACGCCCGTCCCGGCGCTGCTGGCCGTTCCGTGGGCCGAGACGACCGGTATCGACTGCGAGAGTCGGACGCCGTCGCTCGAACCGCCCGAGACACTGCCCGTCTCGCGGGTGTACGGCGCCGACTCCGACCGCGACCGGCTCGACGCGCTGGGGTATCTGTGACCGCTCGCTCGGCGAGGCCGTCGACCCGTTGCGTTCGACCCATCGAGGGTTGAACCAATCGCGCTACCGGTCGACCACGCGTACCTTTTTACCGGATTAGCCCTGCATCTCGGACGTGCGTTCCCAGCGACGACGAGACGGCCGCCGTGTCGGCCCCGCACCAGCGGGCACTACCGCACCACAGCCACGACGGACGGACCGATGACAGGCCGGGCGCTGTACTTCACCGGCGACGAATCCGTGGCGGTCCGTGAGCAACCCATCTCCGACCCCGGCCCCGGACAGGTCCGCGTCCGGACTGAGCGGTCGGGTATCAGCCCCGGGACGGAGCTGCTGGTGTACCGAGGCGACGTCTCGTCGGAGCTACCGACCGACGAGACGATAGACGCCCTCGAAGGAACCTTCTCGTACCCGCTGCAGTACGGCTACGCCGCCGTCGGCCGCGTCACCGACGTGGGGGCGGGCGTCGACGACGAGTGGCTGGACCGGCGCGTCTTCGCCTTTAACCCCCACGAGAGTCACTTCCTCGCCGACCCGGAGACGCTCGTCCCGACGACGCTCTCGCCCGAGCAGGCGGTGTTCATCCCGAACGCCGAGGCGGCCGCGAACTTCGTGATGGACGGCCGCCCGCGCTTTGGCGCCCGCGTCGCGGTGTTCGGTCAGGGGCCGGTCGGACTGTTGACGACCGCCCTGCTCGCCGAGTTCCCGCTGTCGTGTCTCGTCGCTGTCGACCCCTGTGGCGCCCGGCGGGACCTCTCGCGGTCGCTCGGTGCCGACCGCGCGCTCGCCCCCGACGAACTCGACGAGATAGACGAGGTCGACATGGCCATCGAACTGTCGGGCAACCCGACGGCACTCGACGACGCCATCGACGTGACCGCCTATGCGGGTCAGGTCCTCGTCGGCTCGTGGTACGGGACGAAAGATGTCAACCTCGGCCTCGGCGACGCCTATCACCGGAGCCACATCCGCATCCGTTCCAGTCAGGTGAGCCGCATCGACCCCGACCACGCCGACCGCTGGGACAAGGACCGCCGCCTCGACGCGGTGCGTGCCTGGCTGGCCGAGACCGACCTCTCGGCGCTGCACACCCACGCGTTCGACGTGTCCCGCGCCACGGAAGCGTACCGACTGCTGGACGAACGGCCCGACGACGCGGTCCAGGTGACGCTTACGTACGACTGAAGCCGTCACATCCTCCGGATTTAGGTGGCCAGCGCCCGTCAGTTCGCGCATGTATTCGACCACAGTGCTGACCGATTTCGTCGCACAGCACTACCTCACCGTCCCGGACCCCGGCCCCGAGGGGGAGCCACACTCACACCACTACGAGGTGGAACTGTGCTTTCGCGGGCCGGAGCTCAACGAGTACGACTACCTCGTCGACATCGACGATGCGGAGGCGGCGCTGTCGGCTATCGAGGCGCGCTACCGCGATGCGATGCTCAACGACCTCCCGGAGTTCGAGGCGTCCAACCCGAGCGTCGAGCGGTTCGCCCGCGTCATCTTCCAGCGGGCGACCGACGCCGTCACCGACGACACCGTCACCGAACTCGCGGTGACCGTTTGGGAGGACGACGAGGCCGCCGCGAGCTACGACGCCGTCGTATGATACGGCGCCGTGTAGATTGGCACCGGACAGCACCGACTCCCGGGTCGGTGCGTACCGACACATCGCCACACCGGTGCGCATGAGAGTCGGGCTGACGCTGTACGGGGACCTCACGGACCGTTCCGGTGGGTTTCGCTATGACCGACAGCTCGTGGCGGGGCTTCGCCGGGCCGGGGACACCGTCGAGGTGGTCGAGCTCCCCTGGCGTGACTACGGCCGGGGGCTGCTCGACAACGGCTCGCGCGCCCTCCGGCGGCGACTCGACGTGGACGTGGACGTGATGCTCCAGGACGAACTGGCCCACCCGTCGCTCGTCAGGACGAACCGCCACCTCTCCTATCCGGTCGTCAGCGTCGTCCACCACCTGCGGGCGAGCGAACCGCGGCCACTCAGCCCGCTCTACGGGGCTGTCGAACGCCGCTACCTCGACACCGTCGACGGCGTCGTCTGCAACAGCACGACCACCCAGTCCGTTGTCACCGACCTCGGCGTCGACGCCGCGTCGACGGTCGTGGCGCCGCCGGCCGGCGACCGCTTGGACCCCGACATCGACCCGACGCGAATCGACTCCCGGGCGCATGCGGGCCCGCTCCGGCTGGTCTTCGTCGGCAACATCGAACGCCGAAAGGGACTGGACACGCTCGTCGACGGGCTCGCGGCCGCCGACGCCGAGACCGAACTCACGGTCGTGGGCCGGCCGGTCGACGAGCGGTACGCCCAGTCGGTCCGGTCGCGGGTGCACGAAGCGGGGCTCGACGACCGTGTGGCCTTTGCCGGCCGCCTGTCCGACGACGCGCTGGCTTCGACCCTCGAAGACGGCCACGCCATCGCAGTTCCGTCCCGGTACGAGGGGTTCGGTATCGTCTATCTGGAGGGGATGAGTTTCGGGCTGGCCGCGCTCGCCTCGCGGGCCGGCGGCGCGAGCGACGTCGTCACCGGCGGCGAGACGGGCGTGCTCGTCGACCCCGACGACCCGGCCGCCGTCGCCGCGGCCATCGAGACGCTGGCGGCCGACCGCGACGGGCTGGCCGCGATGGGGCGCGCGGCCAGACGCCGCTACGAGGCCCAACCCGACTGGGACGAGACGACCGCACGGGTCCGCGGGCTGCTCGCCGACGTTGCAGGCGCCGACCCGGAGGTGGTCGCGTGACCGGCTCGTTCCAGCGCTATCTCCGCGCGAAACGCACCGTCGACGACCGCGCGCTCGACCGTCGGCTGGTCGACTCGCTCCGTACGGAACTGGCGGCCCGCGCCGCGGAGTCCGCCGGCCCGCTTCGGGTCCTCGAAATCGGGGCCGGCATCGGAACGATGCTGACTCGGTTTCTCGACTGGGACGTCCTCCCGGAGGGTGACGTCGAGTACGTCGCACTGGACGTACAGACGGAGAACGTGGCGGCGATGCGTGACTATCTCGCCGAGTGGGCCGCCGAGCGGTCCGTCACCGTCGCCGGCGACGAGCAGCTCAGGCTCGACGACGGGACTCGCCTGGTGACGGTCCATCCAGTCGTCGCCGACGCGCTCGACTACGCCGACGACCATGACGCGGTAGACCGCGGCGGTCGTCGAGCCGAGGCCGACTACGACCTCCTCGTCGGGGCGGCGCTGCTCGACATCCTCGACCGCGAGGCGCTGGGAGCGCTCCTCGGTACTGTGACTCCCGGCGGGCTGTACTACTTCCCCCTCACCTTCGACGGCGCGACGCGGTTCCGGCCGCCCCACCCGGCCGACGGCGACGTGGAGCGCCGGTATCACGACCACATGGACGCGAAACCGGCCGGGGACAGCCGGGCGGGCGGGGACGTCCTCGACCGGCTCCACCGCCTCGACGGGGTGACGCTGCTCGGGGCGGCCGGTTCCGACTGGGTCGTCAGACCCGTCGATGGGGCCTACCCAGGCGACGAGGCGTACTTCCTCCGACACATCCTCGACACCGTCGAGGGGGCGGTCGGTGAACTGGGCGGCGTCGACGGGCTCGACGACTGGCTGGCGACCCGCCGCGAGCAGGTCGCGGCCGGCGAACTGTTGTACGTGACCCACCAGCTCGACTTTCTGGGCAGGGTCGAGCCGTGAGTCAGCGGTGGCTCTGACCGTTTCCCAAACACCGATAGGAGCCGACTCCTGAACTCCCCACGTGACGAACACGCAGGTCTCCCTGATTCAGATAGACAACTACGGGCCGTGGACGACTACGCCCGAACCCCGCCGCGAGGTCGACCTCCAGACGCTGCAGTCGCGTCTCTTTGCCGACGTCGCCCAGCTGGTCGGCGCCCACGAGGGGTACGCCTTCTTCGGCCGGTTCGACAACATGGTGGCTGTTACGAACGGACTTGACCGCACGGAACACGAGCGAATCCAGACGTCGCTCGGGAACCGGTATCCGGTGACCTCCAGCGTGAGCATCGCGACCGGGGAGACGCCGGCCGACGCGCTCGCGACCGCCTCGCGTCGCCTGCAGGACTCCGGAAGCGCCCAGGACAGCAGCCGGCGCGAAGTCCTCCGCGGTGAGACACTCGCCGACGCCGACCGGACTGACTCCGACGTCCAGATCGCCCACTTCGACGTCGACGACGCGACCGGAAAGTACACCGACAAGCTCAACGAGTTCGACACGTTCATCCGGATAGAGCAGGGGTACGCGGAGCTGATGAAACACATGCGCGGGGCCCACGATTCCCTCTCCTTCTTCGTCGGCGGCGACAACGTCATCGCCGCCTGCTCCGGGATGGACGAAGCGGGCTACCGCGAGGCAATCGACCACGTCCGAGAGGCCGCCGACGTCGAGCTGAAAGTCGGCGTCGGCCGGGCCCGGACGCCACAGGAGGCCGGCATGACCGCGAAACACGAGCTCGAGCGCTGCCGAGCGGACGGAACGGCCGTCGAACTCGGCTGGTGAGGCCGCCGGCAGAGAAGTTCGACCTGTCTCCGTGGCCTACCGAGGGACGGCGCTTCGCTGGCTGTCGTATCGGTGAGACGCGGCGACGAAAGCGACGCCGAGCACCAGGCCGGCGACCGACTGGGGCCACGTGTGCGCGCCGGCGAGGGGACGCGCAAACACCATCCCGAGCGCGACGAGGGCCAGCGGGGCGAAACGCCTGTCGACGCGTACCAGATACCCCGCGGGGACCACCGCGTAGAGGACGTGCGTGGAGATGTCCCAGAACGGCGTGATGAGAAGGTGGGGGACGGTCACGCCGACGAGCAGCGCCGAGAAGACGGGGACGTGGCTGCCCCACTCGAAGCGCCGCCAGCCGAGCCAGATAACCAGGATACCGACGCCGAGCCCGAGGCTCCCGGTCGCGTCCGGAGCCCACGCTGGGGCGCTTTCGAAGAGCACCGGCACGCCCTCGTAGATGGCCAGCCCGACGGCCCACCCCAGCGCCAGGACGCCGAACCGAGCGCCGAGGCCGACGGGCGAGCGGTCGGTCAGGCCGTACCACTCGTAGCCGATGAGACACGCTCCACAGAGGAGGACGAAC
Source organism: Haloarcula laminariae (assembly GCF_025457605.1). Taxonomy (NCBI): domain Archaea; kingdom Methanobacteriati; phylum Methanobacteriota; class Halobacteria; order Halobacteriales; family Haloarculaceae; genus Haloarcula; species Haloarcula laminariae. The sequence continues at coordinate 535,940 of NZ_JAMZFY010000001.1, forward strand.
AGCTCCGGCGCGAACACGTCAGAATAGAGCCGCGCTGTGTCGGTGAGCATATCCACAGGGCCGACGGAGCGGTTGAGTGTATTTCGGTTCGCCGCCGCCCGGCCCCTATGACGGGCGCGGGTCAGTCCGACGTTGTCCCGGCGTCGCTCGTCACGCCGGCTGTCTCACCAGCTGACTTCGAACTCCGTCTCGTCGCCCGCTTCGGTGGTCGAGACGCGCGCGTAGTCCGCGCCGAAGTGCTGTGCCGTCCCCTTTATCAGCCCGCTCTCCCAGGTCGGCGGGTAGGGCGTCGTCGAGACGACCCGAGCCGTCGTCTCACCGGTCGATTCGAACGCGTAGTCGCCCGGCGCGCGGCGGTGTTCGGTGTCGTAGAGGTCGGCCAGCTGGGCGAGGCCGTCGCTCGGCGACTCCGAGGCGGCCGGCCAGTCGACGAACCGCGGCGTGGACTCGCCGACTTTTTCGAGCGCGTTCTCCCCCGCGTTCTCCTCGACGGCGACGAGGACGCGGCGGAACTTCGCGAGGGGATACCACTCCTCGGGCCGTGGGTCGGGCCGCTCGATGCCCTCCTCGTCCAGCATGTCCCGCATGCGGTTCTGGAAGACGGACATCACGCCGTCGATACACACCTGTACCATCTCGCCGCGGACGTCGCCGTCGGGTTCCGTCGTTGATATCGTCATCAGTTATCGCCTCCCTGCGGGGTCGGTTTGTCGACCGATGCGACGGGCGCGTCCGGGTCGGCGGCCCACTCGGTCCACGAGCCGTCGTAGTTGGCCGCGTCGAGACCGAGTAGCTCCGAGAGGACGAACCACGTGACCGAGGAGCGCTCGCCGATGCGACAGTAGGCTATCGCCCGCTCGTCCCGGTCGATGAAGTCGCCGTATATCTCCCGCAGCTCGTCGACGTGCTTGAACGTCCCGTCGGCGTTGACCGCCTGTCCCCACGGGATGTTCGACGCCGACGGGATGTGTCCCTCCCGGTCGGTCGTGTTCGGAATCTCCGCCGGGGGTTTGTCGCCCCGGTACTCCTGTGGATTCCGAACGTCGACTATCGGACCGTCGTCTTCGCTGGCCGCCATGACCTCGTCCTTGTACGCGCGGACCTCGTCGTTGGTCCCGTCTATCGAGTACTCCTGGGCCGGATACGACACCGCCTCCTGTGACGTCTCGTACCCCTCCAGGTCCCAGTAGCGGCGGCCGCCGTCGAGCAGCGCGACGTTCTCGTGGCCGTAGTATTTCAGCACCCAGTACGCGTGGCCCGCGAACCAGTTCGCCTGGTCGCCGTAGACGACGACCGTCGTCTCGGGCGTGATTCCGAGGTCACCGAACAGCGACTCAGCTTCGTCGACGGGCACGACGTTGCCGCCGAGCCCGTCGATGATGTCGGACTCCCAGTCGATCTGTACCGCACCCGGGATGTGCCAGTCCTCGTACTGTTCCGGGTCCATGTCGACCTCGACGAGACGGTACGACGGGTCGCCGCTCTCGAACCGGTCGAGGTGCTCTCTCACCCATTCGGCGGAGCGCACCGCGTCGTTGTTCTTGTAGAGTGACACATTCTTATAAGGTGCCATGCGGACTTTAATCGTTTGTCAATTCCAGTGAATAATATCTCGTATCACATTATACGCGTATGTTTTCCGGGGGTACCACCACCCGCGCGAACGCCAGACGCCGGTCGTCGAGGACGCCACCGGCGGCCAAGGCGTGACTACCCCTGACTGCGCTCGCCGACCTTCACGAGCTGCTTGCCGATGTTCTCGCCCTCGAAGAGGCCGAGGAAGGCGTCGGGGGCCGCGTCCAGCCCCTCGGTGACGGTCTCCTCGTACCCGAGGTCGCCGCGCCGGATGTACCCCGCGAGCCGTTCCATGGCGTGGCCCCACCGGTCCTGGTAGTCGCCGACAAGAAAGCCCTGGACCGTCGCGCGGGTCTGGATGAGCTGGCTCAGCTTCCGCGGCCCGGTCGGCTGTTCGGTGGCGTTGTACAGCGAAATCTGCCCGCAGACCGCCACCCGGGCGTTCCGGTTCAGCTGTCCCCAGACGGCGTCGGTGATGGGGCCGCCGACGTTGTCGAAGTAGCCGTCGACGCCGTCGGGACAGGCCTCCGCGAAAGCTGCGCCGAGGTCTTCGGTCGTCTTGTAGTTCACTGCGGCGTCGAAGCCGAGCTCGTCGGTGAGCCAGTCGCACTTGCTGTCGCTGCCGGCGACGCCGACGACGCGGGCACCGGCGAGGGATGCGACCTGGCCCGTGACGGAGCCGACGGCACCGGCGGCCGCGGAGACGACGACGGTGTCGCCGGGGTCGGGGTCGACGACGTCGGTCATCCCGAAGTAGCCGGTGATGCCGGGCATCCCCAGCACGCCCAGCGCGGTCGAGACGGGCGCCAGGTCGGGGTCGACCGGGCGCAGCTCGTCGCCGTCGGCGACGGCGTGGTCGGCCCACAGCAGGTTTCCGGTGACCACGTCGCCCGGCTCGAACCCGTCGTGGTTCGACTCGGCGACCTCGCCGACGACGCCGGCCTCCATGGGCTCGCCCACGCCCCAGGGCTCGGCGTAGGACTCGGCGTCGCGCATCCGGCCGCGCATGTACGGGTCGACCGAGAGATACAGCGTCCGGACCAGCACCTCGCCGGGGCCGGGGTCGGGGCGGTCGACGGTCACCAGCTCGAAGTTCTCCGCCGTCGGTTCGCCGGTCGGTCGGCTCGCGAGTCGCCACTGTCTGGTTTGGTCGTCAGTCACAGTAGATTCTCGGGCTCGCGAGGGGTCAAGGTTTGCTTCCCGGTACCCCGCCGCCCGGGTCGGCGACCGGCTCAGCCGGCGATGGCGTACAGCCGCTCGGCCGGGAAAAACGCCACGTTGTCGCCGATGACCGGTGCGGCGCCGCGGGCGCTGTTGCGCTGGCGGGTCCCGTAGGTCCACTCGGTGCTCCCGTCGTCGGCGGCCCGACAGCTGAGCTGCCCGACGCCGAACAGGTAGATGAAGCCGTCGGCGATGACGGGCGTCCCCTCGATTCCCATCTCGACGGTGTAGCGGTGCTGGCCCCCCGTGAGGCTCAGCGCCGTCAGTCCCCTGTCGGCGACGGCGTAGATGGTGTCGTCGGTCACTGCGGGGGGGTCGGTCACCGCCGGCGACTCCTGGTTGCCGTACGTCTCGACCTCGCTGCTCCACAGTTCGGTCCCGTCGTCGCGGTCGAACGCGCGGACGGCCGTCCCGGAGCCGACGACGACCCGGTCCCCGGCGACCGTCGCCGGCGTCGTCACGCCGTGGTCGGCGCTCCAGACCGTCTCGCCGGTGGTCGCGTCGAACGCCTGCAGCGAGTTCCCGCCCGCGTAGACGGTGTCTCCGGCGGCGGCGGGCGTCACCGGTTCCGCGTCGGCGTCCACCGGCGCCCCCCAGCTGAGCGCCCCGTCGGCGGCCGAGAGGGCGTACAGGTTGGGCCCCCCGTCCCCGGTGCCGACAGCGTAGACCGTGTCGTCGTCGACGGTGACACCCGACCGGACCGGGCGGTCGAAGGTCCACCGCTCGGTACCCGTATCGGCGTCCAGCCCGACCAGCGTGTCGCCGACGGTCGCCAGCACGTTCCCGCCGGTCACGGCGGTGGGGCCGGCGCCGTTCGTCCCCCGATACATCGTCGCCCACTGTCTGGTCCCGTCGACGGCGTCCAGCGCGTAGACGAACGTCTCCCGGGTGCCGTCGCCGTCGATGCGGCCCTCAGTCAGATAGAGTCGCCCGTCGCGCAGCGACGGCGACCCCATCCGGTGTCCGGGGACGAACCCCGACTGCCCGAACTCGAACAGCGACGTGATGGCGCCCGTCGGGCCCGACACGTCCGGGACGGTCCCGGTGTTCGCTGCGTCGTACTGGTACTGGGGGTACGTGCTCTCGACGGTCTCCGGTATCTGAATGCTCGCGCCTTCCACGGCCGTTCCGGTCGTGTTGTTACCGTTCTGGCCGGTGTCGGAGTCGAGAAACCCCGGGCAGCCGGCGACCGCCCCAGCCGCGACGCTACCCGCCGCTGCGAGAAACGAGCGCCGGCGACTGTCCATATTCCGACAGCTACGCCGACAGATAAAAACACTTCGTCCTGTTCACGCCCCGACAGACATCGCGGTAGGGCGCCCTTACGGACCCGCCGCCGCGGCAGTAGGCGTCCGGTACGAACTGACCACTGTCCGCCGGCGCGCCTGCCGCCGTCCGACAGACGTTTGGTCGGGTCGGCCCAACCCCGAGCGATGGCACCCAGAGAAGCGCTCCGGGAACTACTGACGTGTGACGCGTCGGCGTTTCCGTCGGCCGCGCGGTCGTTCCTCGCGGCCCACGGCGGCGACCCCGGGCGCGTCGACCGCGCCGAGGGGGACCTCCGGGCGCTCCTCGACCTCCCGCCGGCCGCGGTGGCGTCGCTGTCGGCCCACGAGCGCGAGTACTGCCGGCGGCTGTGGGTACTCGACGACGCGCCCCTCGGCATCACGCTCGCGGGCCCGGTCTATCAGGACAACCCGGTCGTCTACGTCACCCGGACATTCCGCGAGCTGACGGGCTATGCGCTGTCGGACGTCCGGGGCGAGAACCTCCGCCTGCTCCAGGGCCCCGATACAGAGCCCGAAGCCGTCGACGCGCTGTCCGAGGCCGTCGAAATCTGGGAGCCGGTGACCGTCGAGCTGTGGAACTACCGCGCCGACGGGAGCCGCTTTCGCAACCGCGTCTCGCTGGTCCCGCTCCCGGACGACGACGGGATGCTCGCGAACTGGGCGGGGCTGCAGGAACGCGTCGACCGGTAACGACGGCGTTTTGCGCCGGCCGCTCTAGGTCACCCCATGAGCGACGGCAACGGCTCGCGGCGTGGGGCCTTCGGCCCCTCGCTGTCGCTGTACTTCGACGCGAGCGTCCACTACGGGCCCGACAACGCGACGCCGACCTCGGCCGCCGTGGGCTTTCTCGTCGAGAGTGGGGCGACGACGCACATCGAGCGCTCGATGGCCGTCGACGCGTTCGTCTCCAGTACGCATCTGGAGTACCGGGCGCTGCTGGAAGCGGTGCGGGCGGTCGCCGCGACCGACGACCGGGTCGCCTCGGTGCACGTCCACGGCGACGCCGACGCCGTAATCCGCGCGGTCGACCCCGACCGCCCGGCGACGCCCGAGGACCGGGTCTGCCGGCGGCGGGTCGCGTCGATTCGCGAGGCCGTCGAGCCGATTCCGGTCGTCACGTACCGGGCCGTCGGCCGCGACGAGAACGAGCGGGCCCACCGACTCGCCCGTGCCGGACATCGGTGAGCCCGTGGTGATAAGTACGCGAGACCACTGCGTCCCGGTATGCAAGTCGGCTCCCGACGGGCTATCCTCAACCCCGCGAGCGGCGACGGGGACCACGCAGATTCCGTCGAGCGCCTGCTCTCGGCCCGGGGTTTCGCCGTCTCCCGCACCGAGGGGCCGGGCGACGCGCTGGAACTCGGCCGCGCGGCCGGCGAGGCGGGCGCCGCCGAGGTCGCCGTCGCGGGCGGCGACGGGACGGTCAACGAGGTCCTCCGGGGACTGGCCCGGGCCGACCACCTCGACGCGGTGACCCTGTCGGTGGTCCCCGTCGGGACCGCGAACCTGCTGGCGGGCACTATCGGTATCGACGACAGAACGCGGGGCATCGAGGTCGCCGACACCGGCGACGTTCGGACCGTCGACGTCGGCGTCGCGGGCGAGGAACCGTTCCTCGTCTCCTGTATCGCGGGACTGCCCGCCGAGGCCAGCCTGGCGGCCTCCAGCGAGCTGAAAGCCCGGTTCGGGACGCTGGCGTTTCTGGTCACGGGGGCACAGGAGGCCCTCGAGTTCGACGGGCTGGACATCACGATAGAGGCCGTCGGCGAGGACGGGCCCGTCACCTGGTCCGGCCCGGCGACCTGTCTGCTCGTCGGCAACGCCCGGAAGTTCGTGGAACGGGGCGGCCAGGCCGACATGGAGGACGGCCTGCTTGACGTCGCTATCGTCGAGCGGATGCCGACCGGCAATCTGGTCGCAGAGGCAATCGGCCACCGGCTGCTGGCGACCGACACGGAGGGGGTCACCCACGTCCGCGCGACGGAGCTGTCCGTCGACGGCCACGGCGAACCGGTGACGTTCAGCCGGGACGGCGAGGTCACCGACCACGAGCGGCTGGACATCGGCGTGCGCGAACGCACGCTCGACCTCAGAGTCGGGCCGAGCTACGACCCCGACCCGCGGTGACACACCCCACCGACTGACCGGTCTAGACGGCGGCTACCGCGCGTTACGGACCGCAAGACACTTTGTTTCGCCTCCGGGGGTCCGGTACAACCAGAAGATTCAGTATCGCATATCCAGTGAAGGGCCGTATGAACGATTCGTGCAGCGCCGGGCGGCGGAACTCGCCGTTTCGTCGCGTCATCGGTTCTCCTCGCTACCGGCCGGAGGTACGCTAGATGCCGGCCGACGCTGACAACGTCGTCCTCGTCACTATCGACTCCCTGCGTCGGGACGCTCTGGGAGGCGAGGACAGCGTCTCCCCGGTGCTCGACGACCTCGCCGACCGCGGGGTCACCTTCGAGAACGCGATAGCCCAGGGCAACTGGACGCCCTTCTCCTTCCCGTCCATCCACGGCTCCCGGCCGGTATTCGACGAGGGGCCGGACATCGGCGTGGCCTCGACGCCCACGCTGGCCGAACAGGTCTCGGAGGCCGGGCTGGCGACGGGCGGGTTCAACGCCGCCAACGGGTTCCTGACCGACCACTGGGGGTACGACCGGGGGTTCGACGAGTTCGAGCCGTTCGTCGACGGCAGCGGCTTCCTCGCCAGGCATCCGACCATCCAGGGGTGGGTCCAGCTCGGGACCTCCCCGTTCCGGCGGGCCGCGGGCGTCCTCGGCGGCGGCGACGACGACCGGCCGGTCGCCGACGCCTCGCGGATGGGGGAGCTGGAGGACCACGCGACGGAGTTCCTGGAGACGACCGACGACGGCTTCTTCCTGTGGGTCCACTATATGGACACACACACCCCCTACGTCCCGGCCCCGCGGCATCTCCGGGAAGTGTCTGACACCCACTTCGGGCTGTTCCGGATGCTGGGCTCGCACTTCCGGACCGGGATGGGATGGGACGTCGACGAGCGGACGCTGGGGACGCTCCGGACGCTGTACGACGGGACCGTCAGGCAGGTCGACGCGAGCGTCGGCCGGCTGCTCTCGACCCTGGAGGCCGAGGGGCTGGCCGACGACACCGCCGTCGTCGTCGCGGGCGACCACGGCGAGGAGTTCCTCGACCACGGGCACCTCTCGCATTACCCCAAGCTCTACCGCGAACTCATCGACGTGCCGCTCTTCGTCACCCACCCGGACGGCGAGTCCGGGACGGTCCACCAGCCCGTCGGCCTCGACGTGATTCCACCGACGGTGTGTGACCTGCTGGGCGTCGGGGCGGCCGACGCGTGGGAGGGCCGGAGCGTCGCCCCGGCCCTCGACGGCGAGGAACTCGACGAACGCGGCCCCGTCGTCTCGGTCGCCGTGCGCGGCGAGAGCGTGAACACCCAGCCGATTCCCCGCCACCGCGAGGACGGCGAGCTGCTCGTCAGCGCCCGCGACGCCCGCTGGACGTACATCGAACACACCGAGTCGGGCCACCGCGAGCTGTACGACCGGCGGAACGACCCCGACGAACACCGCGACCTCTGTGCCGACGACAGCGACGGCGAGGCCCCGCCTCCCGTCCTCGACCGGCTCTCCGCGGCCGTCAGCGACCACGTCGAACGCCTCGATTCGGCGCCCCAGGACGGGGCACAGGACCGCCAGTCCGGCGGCGAATCCGACGAGATAACGGCACGTTTAAAAGCGCTCGGGTATAAATAAGGGACCATGTCGTTTGGCGTCGCCACGTCGCCGCGACGAGAGCGGCTCGTTCGGTTCTTCCTCGTGGGCTGTACGGCCGCGAGTATCCAGCTCGCGCTCCTGTGGCTGTTCGTCGACCTCGGCGGCGTGAACTACCTCGTCGGTGCCTTCGTCGCCATCGAGATAACCATCCTGTTCCAGTACGTGCTCAACAACGCCTGGACCTTCCACCGGTCGCGGCACACGTCGATGCGCGAGTACGCTATCGGGCTGGGCAAGACCAACCTCGTCCGGGGGACGGCCATCCCGCTCCAGCTCGGTCTCCTCTACGTGCTGGTGACCCTGGGAACCGCCGAGTACCTGGTCGGCAACGCCGTCGCCATCTGTGTGACCGGGCTGTACCGGTACGCGCTCGATTCGGCCTGGACGTGGAGCTAGGCGTCGGTCCCGGGCGTATGGCGCCTGTCAGTATCGAGCCGATAGCCGGCGGTAGCTCCGGCGACCGGCCGCTGTGGGTCCCGCGTCGACCTGTCGGTTGGTACCGAGTCTCTCGCCCAATCGAAACGCCTAAACACCAGACGGCGAAACTCAGACACGAGCCGAGGTAGCCTAGCCTGGCCAAGGCGGTTGCCTCGAAAGCAACTGTCCTCACGGACTCAGGAGTTCAAATCTCCTCCTCGGCGTCTCACTGACACACCTCACCAGCGACGCGACTCGGCGGCCGGCTACGACACATCGGGGCCAAGCCGGCGTCAGACGCCGGCGACGAGGAAGATGAGGACGCTGACGGCCATCACCGCCAGCACGAACGCCGCCGCGAGCGCGCCGCCCAGCGACACCATCGCGTTGGCCGTCGAGGCCAGCGTCTCAGTGCGGTCGTTGCCGAAGACGGTCACTTCGGCCCGCTCGCTCGCCATCCCGGCCTCGACCGGTTCGAGGTCCGCGATGGCGTCTTCGACCAGCCCCGTGATTCGGTCGATTACCTCCGCGTCGGGGATGGCCCCGCCGACCTGGTTCTCGGCCTCCATCGTGTTGACGATGTGCGTGTCGCTCGTCATCACTTCCACCGCGTCCACGCCGTCGATGGCGTCGAGAATCGCCTCTCGCAGCCCCGGCTCCATGTTGTTCCCGTCGACGAGGACGTAGGCCGTCCGGTGGTCGCCGACCTCGAAGACGGCGACCCGGATGCCGAGCGGCCCGATGCCCTCCTCCGGGGCCCACGGGGTCTCCGCCCAGGCGACGCCACAGCGGAGCTGCCCCCGCTCGGCGCTGGCGAGAGTCTCGCTGAGCTCGCCCGCCCCCTGTATCATGTCGAACGAGCGCCGGCTCCCGGGGACGACGTGGCCCAGGTCCTCGCCCTCCAGCCCGTCGTTGCAGTTGTGGGCGTCGACCAGCAACACGTCCGCCAGCCCGCCGCTGCGGGCCTCGGCCATCGCGGAGAGCCCGACCGCGTAGTCCACGTCGTCGGCACACCCCGGCGCGTACGTGTTGACGACCATCGCATCCTCGCCGAAGGCCTGTCCCAGCAGGGTCGCCTCGCCCTCCTCGTGGCGGTGGCCCGCCGTCGCCTCGGCGGTGTAGTCGATGTTCTCGAAGGCGGTGTCGGCGGCCTCCAGGATGGTGTCGACCTCGCTCTCGGTGACGAGGTTGAAGTCGTGGCCGGCGGTGGCGTGTGGCGGGAAGGCCACCCCGTCAGCGACCTCGGCGACCCGCTTGGGGAGGTTGCCGCCGCCGATTTCCCCCATCGGTCCCGGGTGTATCATCGGCAGGACGAACCGGGCCTTCTCCTCGCCGTCGGGCCGCCGGACCGCGAGGACGGTGACGGGGACGATGGCCTCCTCGCCGATGTCCTCGAAGAACGTCTCCAGCTCGTCCGACCCCTCCGCGAGGTAGCCGACGAACCCCCGAAGGAAGTCCAGCGCGGAGACGCCCAGTGAGGAGCGCCACGGCCGGTCGATGGCGACCAGGAACACCCAGACGGCCCCCGCATAGAGCAGGCAGATGACCGCAAGCAGGACGAAATCGGCCGGGATGAACCCCTGCAGCGCCGGGGGCGCCTGCTCCTGGCGGGACAGGATGTCCGTGAGCTGTGGGTTGTCAAGGATGTACGTCGTCGCGCCCCCGTACACCGCCAGCATCCCGGCTGCGGCGGCGGTCTGGACGCTCGCCGGCACGACCGCGCGCAGGAAGCTGTACCGGGAGACCGCGAGCAGGATGAGCAGGCGGAACGCGAAGATGGAGGCCAGGGCGACCAGCAGTACGTCGAAGACGAAGTTCGCGCCGAGCCGGGCGCTGACGAGCGCTATGACGCCTGCCACGGTCAGGAAGGCGATGGTGACGAGCTCGCAGACGAGCGCGAGCAGCGAGGCCCGGTTGGGGGTGAGCTGGCCGCCTATCCGCCGGTCGACCCAGGGCGTCACCGCCCCCGCGATGGCCGTCGGGAGCCCGATGAAGAAGACCCCCTGCCAGGCGTCGTCCAGCACGAACCGCGAGTCGAAGGCCGCGACGCCGGTCAGGGCCGCGATGAACAGGGCGAAGGCGAGACTGGCGTACCAGTTCGGCGCCCGGAAGATGAACCGGGAGAGGCTCGCAAGATTTCCCTGTGTGGCAGTCATTTATTCATCACATCCAGTCATACTACATAAATCCAGCCGCTCCGACGGGGACTTTACAGCGCATGGTGTCGCCCGTCCGGGCGTCGCTGACTGCGGGACGACGACGGTCCGACGGGACCACGGCATCGGCCTACTGCCGGGGCGCAGACTGCTGGTCACAGACCGCGAGGAAGTTCTCGAAGACGGCCTCGCCCTCTTCGGTGTGGGCGACCTCCGGATGCCACTGGACGCCGAACAGGTTCCGGTCGGTGTCGCTCATCGCCTCGACCCCGCAGACGTCCGAGGTCGCGGTGCGGGCAAAGCCCTCGGGCACTTCCTTGACCTCGTCCGCGTGGCTCGCCCAGACGCGGGTCTCCGGGGCGAGCGAGCCGATAAGGGGGTCCTCGTCGTCGAGAATCTCGACGGTCACGTCGGCGTAGCCGCCGTACTCGCCGCCCCCGACCGTCCCGCCGAGCTGGTCGGCGATGAGTTGCATCCCCAGACAGATGCCAAGCACCGGCACGTCCAGGTCGAGGTAGTCGGGGCAGTTGCCGATGTCGTCCATGTCCGGGCCGCCCGAGAGGACGACGCCGTCCGCGTCGATGTCTTCGGGCGGCGTGTCGTTGTCAAGCAGCTCCACGTCGACGCCCATGTCCCGGAGCGCCCGCTGCTCCAGGTGGGTGAACTGGCCGTGGTTGTCGATGACGGCGATGTGAGTCATTGGTAGCCGAGAGGCTAGCTGGGCCTATATATCTCCTGATAGCTTCCCGGTGTCAGCGCTGGGTCGCCGACTGTCCGGCGCCCGTCTTCTCGATGAGCGGGTGTCGCGCCTCGTCGACCGTGATGTCGTCGAGGCCCGAGAGTCCGGCGAGCCGCGCCGTCCGGAGAAAGCCCAGCTCCTCGACCGCGTCGGGCGAGACCGTGAGCACGTGTGCGACCAGCCGGTCGATACCCAGGCGCTTCGCGGCGAGCGCGCGGTGGTGGCCGTCGATAATCAGCGTCTTGGGCCCGTAAGCGACGACGATGGGCGGCTCCGCGAGCCCGTTCCGGAGCTCGTACTTCCGGCCCTCCAGCTCGTCGGCGTGTACCTCCCGCTGTGTCGGAATCAGCCCGGCGACCTCGACTTCCCGCTCGGCCACGTCGATGGCGGTGTCGTACGACTGTTCGAGCATCTCGCGGGTACTCCGGACCTTCGACGGCGTCGTGCGCTCTATCTGGCTCCTGACGGCGTCGCCGTTCGAGAAGACGCCGAGCAGTTCCCCGTCGTCGCCGACGACCGGGAGCGACTGCTGGCCCGCCCGGAAGATGACGCGGGAGGCGTTTTTCACCGACATCCCCGGGCGGAGGACGACCGGGTCCGGTCGCATGTGTCCCTCGACGCGCTCGTCCCCGGCGACCTCCACGAGGTCTATCGCGCCGACACAGCCCAGCAGCCGCCCCTCGCTGTCGGCCACCGGGAGGTCGCCGTACTGTCTCGCCGCCTTGAGTCGGTCGACCACGTCCGTCACCCACGCGTCCGGGCTGACGGGCTCCACGTCGGTCATGTACGACTCGACGCGGACCTCGTCGACCGCCATCTGCGTCATGGACTCCCATAGTCCCGGGACCGTCTTAACATCTTTTTACCACGATTGATGGGGACCGTCCGGCCATCGGCAGCCGATTGCCCGTCCTGCAGGTGTGACCGTCCGGCTGTGGGCCGGTCCTACGCGTCGTCGTACCGGTCGGCGGCCGAGGTAAAGCCCAGCTCCGAGCGCTCCTGGCTCTTCCGCCCCTCCTTGGCGGCGACGGCCTCCGGGTCCGGCCCCGCGTCGTCGTCGATTCGCGCCCAGGAGTTGTGGACCTTCGCGTGACACCACCGACAGAGGAAGACCGTTATCTCGTGGGCGAGCTCCGCCCCGTCGGCCGACTCGCTGTACGACAGATGGTGTTCCTCCAGCAGCGGCCGGGAGTCGTCGTGGGCGTTGCGGCGCTCTTCGAGCCCACAGCGGCGGCACTCGCGGTCGCGGTTCCGACGGCGGAAGTGGGGACAGTCGGCCCACTCCCAGTCGGCCTCGTCCGGGTCGCCGTCGGGGCCGACCGCGGCCGGACAGCGGAACGCCTCGGCGCTGCGCTCGTTCGCGAAGTCGGGGTCGTGGTGGCCGTGTTCGCGCGCCCACCGGCACTTCCCCTCGTCGGTCACGAAGTCACACCGGTCGACGTGGTCGTAGGGGTCGGAGACGCCGACCGAGGTCCCGCCGGGTGCCTTCTCCATACCTGGGGTGGGACCTACGACCACCTGAATCTGTCCGTCGACGCGGTATCCACTTAGCTCGGTACGCGCTCGAACGCGTTCCCGAAGCGGTACCCCGCTCTGCGTACCGAGCACGGCGCTATCGCCCGCGAAAACGCCGTGTAAATCACTATAGCTCTCACCCTCCGTCCGACGGAACGCTTACGTGGTGACGTACCCACGCGAGCGTATGCGCGTCGTCCACGACCCTGAGGGGGCAAGCCGCGTCCTCGCCACCAACGTCCACACGGCCGACTCGATGCTGTCAAAGTCCAAGGGGCTGATGTTCCGCCGGTCGATTCCCGACGATTACGCGCTCGTCTTCCGGTTCGAGCCGTCGTGGCCCTTCGGCGCGGTTCGGCGCCGGCTCATCCACATGCTGTTCGTCAGGTTCCCGACCGACGTGGTCTGGCTGGCCGACGGCGAGGTCCGCAAGGCCAGGACGATGCACCCGTGGCGCTCGATAGACTACGCCCAGGCCGACACCGTCATCGAGTTCCCGGCCGGGACCGCCGACGGCGTCGAGGTGGGCGATACGGTGGTCGTGGAGTCCTGAGGCCGTCGCCGTCCCGGAGGCGGCCGTGTCCAGTCGCCGACGTGCCTACGAGACGGCCCGTCGAGGCGCTTCCAACAGACTAAAGACCATGAACGTCCCAGTACTCTCCACTATGTCGGAACACCCGACGGAGGATAGAGGAAGTCGCCGCGAGGCGGCTGGGTGTGAAATTCGCCCCGAGTGATGGAAGTGACCTTTCTGTGAGCCACCACACACTGTTCGGGGACCATCCAGCGACGCGTCCCCTCGACGAGGTAGACGACGTACAGTTCCTTGATACGACGCTGCGCGACGGCGAGCAGGCCCCTGGCGTCTCGCTGACGCCCGACGACAAGGCCGCCATCGCCCGCAAGCTCGACGCCACCGACATCGACGTCATCGAGGCCGGCAGCGCCTGTACCGGCCCCGGCGAGCGCGAGACCATCTCCCGGGTCGCCGAGCTGGACCTCGATGCGACGGTGACGAGCTTCTGTCGCGGCATCCGGAACGACATCGACCTCGCCCTGGAGTGTGACGTCGACGGCATCGACCTCGTCGTCCCGGCGAGCGACCGCCACGTCGAGGACAAGGTCGGCACCTCCCGCGAGGACAACGTCCAGTCGACGGTCGAACTCGTCGAGTACGCCAAGGACCACGGCCTGTGGGTCGAGGTCATCGGCGAGGACGGCTCCCGGGCGGACCTCGACTACCTCGAAGAGCTGCTCGCGGCGTCCCTGGACGCCGGCGCGGACCGCATCTGCTGGGCCGACACCGTCGGCCACGCGACGCCGGACCGCGCGCTGGAATGCGTCTCCCGGCTCTCGGAGCTGGGGCCGGTCAGCACCCACACCCACGACGACCTGGGCCTGGCCGTGATGAACGCCCTCGTCTCCGTGGCCGCGGGCGCGGACCTGGTCCACGGGACCATCAACGGCATCGGCGAACGCGCGGGCAACGTCGCCCTCGAAGAGGTCGCCATCGCCCTGGATCACGGCTACGGCGTCGAGTCGATGGACCTGACCGAGGTGTACGACCTCGCGAAGCTCATCGCCAACCGGACGGGCATCCAGCTTGCGCCCAACAAGGCCGTCGTCGGCCAGAACGCCTTCACCCACGAGTCGGGCATCCACACCGACGGCACCCTCAAGGACGACGCGATGTACGAGCCCTACCCGCCCGAGAAGGTGGGCCGCGAGCGCCGCCTCGCGCTCGGGAAACACGCCGGCCGGGCCGGCGTCGAGGCCGCCCTGGAGGAACACGACGTCGAGGCGACCGACGACCAGATTGACGACATCGTCGGCCGCGTCAAGGAGCTGGGCGACCGCGGGAAGCGCGTGACCGACGCCGACCTACTCACTATCGCCGACGAGGTCACGGGACAGGCCGGGGACCGCCGCGTCGAACTGCTGAGCCTGACGGCGGTGTCGGGGTCGGACACGCCGACCGCGAGCGTGCGCCTCTCGGTCGACGACGAGGAGCGCAAGGCCGCGGCCGTCGGCTCCGGCCCGGTCGACGCCGCCATGAACGCCACCGAGGACGCCCTCTCCCACACCGCGAACGCCACGCTGGAGGACTACCACGTCGACGCCATCACCGGCGGCACGGACGCCCTCGTCACCGTGGAAATCGAGATGTCCCGCGGGGACGACAGCGTCGCCGTCTCGGCGAGTGACTCGGACATCACGCGGGCCTCGGTGCGAGCGATGGTCGACGCGATGGACCGGCTCGTCTCCGACGATAGCGACCGGCTCGTCGCCGACGACTAGCGGGTCCCCTGTTCGCGGACCGCTGTGCCGGCCCGGGGACGGACCCGGCCGTACTGTACAGCCGCAGTGGCAGCAGAAACCGGTCGTTTCTCGCCGTCTATACGCGCACTTCGGCAGCCGCGGGGGTCTCGTGGACCTGCTCGACGTGTAGCTGCCGCTCGGCGGTCACTTCGACGTGACAGCCCGCCATGACGAACTGGACCGTGCCACAGGCGTCCTGCCCGCCGCCGGTAAACAGCGCGTCCAGCGCGTCCGGGTCGATACAGTCGTAGAGCCGTTCGTCCAGGTCGAGGGGGTCGACGCCGTTCTCCTCCGCGACGGCGACGACGACGGCGTGACTCAGCGCTTCCGATTCGGGGACGTGTTTATCGTTAAATCCACTTGTCATTGTTCAAACTCGCTGCTTCCTCTTACTGACGGGACGACAAAGCCCGTTGTGGCTACCCAGGTAGCCACGGCCGCGCGGCGACGCTACGTGTATAGGAGCGTGGCTTGTTACCACGCGGGGTCCGTTACTCGTCGTCGAAAACCAGCGCGAGGAGCTTCCGCTGTGCGACTCTAAGGTGACGGTTCACCGTCGGCTGTGCGACGCCGAGCATCTCGGCGACGCCCTCGCCGGTCGTCTCCCGGGGCCACTCGAAGAAGCCGCTGGCGTAGGCCGTCCGCAGCGCTTCGAGCTGGCGGTCGGTCAGCGCCCCTTCCAGCGCGCCGCGTATTCCGTCTTCGGCCCGGTCCGTCGCGGGCTGGTGGCGCCGGGCGGTCAGCTGCACGTCGACACAGCTGTCCCCCAGCCGGTCGACGAAGGTGCGAACGTCGGCGTCGGCGGCGAGGGTGACCATCACCGTCGCCGCTTCGCCCGTGACGGAGACCGCATCGAGCCGCCCGCCGTGACGGACCACCTGGCCGGCGACCGTCGGCTCGTCGACGAGCAGTTCGTACTGGTCCCCGTCCGCGACGGCGACCAGCGAGTCGACCTGCGGAATCGCTTCGACGGCGTCGGCGACGGCCTCGCCGCCGACCCCGGGCACCGAGACGAAGAGCCGCGTCGTCGTCCCGTCGACCGGAATCACCTCTGTGCAGTCCACGGTCGCGCCGAGCGCGGCCGCCAGCCGTCCCAGCGGCTCGTCCGGCGCTTTGACGGTCAGCTCCAGTTCGACGCCCGCGCCGGCGGCCAGGCGGCTGCGCCGCTCCCGGTCGCGGATGGCCACCGCGACGCTGGCGCCGAGCTCGGTGAACACCGACGCGAGCGAGTCGTCCCACTCGACCGGGTGGTCGGCGTAGGCCGTCAGGGTCCCGTAGCTGACGCCGTCGGCGCGCAGCGGGACGCTGATTGCCGCCTGGAAGTCCCGGGCGATGGCCGCCCTGGGCCAGTGTCGGTCCCCGATGGCTTCGGCCACGGCGTCGACGGCCGTCACCCGGTTCGAGGCCGCCGTCTGGACGGCCGGCGGGGCGTGACCGTCGCCGGCCGAGAGCGAGACGGCCTCCAGATAGTCCGACCCGGACCCCGCCCAGGCCCGCGGCTCGACGCCGTCGTCCCCGGCGCGGCCGATCCAGGCAAAGGACAGCCACGACGACTCCGTCAGGGCCGCACAGACCCCCTGCTCGACGTCGGAGACGGTGTCGGCGTCGACGAGGACCCGGTGGACGCGACGGACCGCCGACAGCGTCCGCTCCAGTTCGGTGAGCCGCTCGGCTTGCTCGCGGTAGCTCTCTGCCTGCTCCCGGAGCGTCGACTCCCGGTCGACCCGTTCCAGTGCGGTGCGGGCGCTCCCGGCGAGGCGCTCGCTTCGCCCCTCCCGCTCGCGTCCGAGCGCCGGGGTCCCGCCCGCCGCGGTGTGGAGGACGCCGTACTCGCCCAGCGGATAGTACCGGTCCCCCCCATCGAGCCCCGCGGGCGTCCCCGACAGAAACACCTCCCGGACGACGCCGTCGTCGTCGCCGTTGACCGCCGTCCGCGAGTCCTCGCCGGCGGCGCCGCTGACGCCGGCCGGCCACAGGACGTTCTGACAGGAGTTGAACAGATACACCGTCGCGCCGGCAAACCCCAGCACGTCGGTCGCCGTCTCGACGATACGGGTGGCGACGGCCTCCTCGGTCTCGGCGGCAAACAGGGCCTGTGTCGACGCCTGCAGCGCCGTCAGCACCGACTCGTCCCCGACCTGGCGCTCCCGGCCGAGACAGAGCAGGTGTGGCCCGCGGCGGTCGAAGCCGAACTCCGTCCACCGGTCGGGCGCTTCGCCGGTCCGGACCGTCACGTACTCGCCGGGTTCGTCCGCGTTTCTTTCGACCGCCTCACGGGTCAACGCCGGAACGACCGACGTGAGCGGGTCGCCGACGACCGAACTGCCGGTCCCGGCGAGCGCCTCGAACGCCTCGTTCGCCGCCACGACAGTCAGCGATCCGTCCAGCACGGCCGCCGGTTCCGACAGCCGTGTTATCAGGAGGTCTAGTAGCCGCCCCGGCGACTCCTGTTCCGTGGCCTGGTCGACTCGCCGCTTCCCACCCGAGTTCTCCATATAGAACTGTCTGGGAGCTGAACCGTCGAAAGCGTAGTCCCGGTGTCGGCACCAGCTACGTACCAGCCGCCTGCCGTGCCCTGTCCGACCCCCGTGGCCCCGTCGCCGCCTACAGCTCCTCGTCGGCGTCGAACTCCTCCGGCGAGCGGCCGGCCGCGTCGACCACCTCGTCGGAGACAACCAGCGGGCAGTCCACCCGCAGGGCGATGGCGATGCCGTCGGAGGGTCTGGCGTCGAAGACCATCTCCTTGCGACGGTCTTCGAGGTACTGCTCGGTGTCTATCTTCGCGTAGAAGGTCCCGTCGCTGAGGTCGTCGATGCGGACACGGTCGATGGCGCCGCCGAACTCCGCGACCATCTCGACCAGCAGGTCGTGGGTCAGGGGCCGCTCGAAGGGCTCGCCGTCGATGGCCAGCTGCATCGACTGGGCCTGGTCGCTGCTGACGAATATCGGGACGATTTCGCCGCGCGCACGCAGCAGTACCACCGGCGTCCCCTCCCCGTCCTCGCTGACGCCGACGCCGACCCCCTCGACCGTGGCCTCGTGTTCCATACGATATGGTTCGGCGCGGGGCATGAAAAACTAGCCCGCTGTCGTTTTACCGGACGGGCACGTCAGTCGACGCCGTGACCGACGACGGCTATCTCGTCGCCGTGAAACCGTCCGCACGCCGGGTGAGCGCGCGGGTCGGGCAGTGGGTCAACCGCGAGGGGACCACCCGGCGGTTCGACTCGAAGCCGCTGGCCCGCGAGTGGGCGCGGGCCTGCAGTACCGGGCCGGCGACGGTGTGGGTTCAGGACGCCCCCGCGTGGGCCGACACCGACGCCGACGGCTATCTGGTCGGCCGACGCTTCCGCGAGGCGGGCCCCGACCGGCCGGGCCGGCAGGCGACCATCGCCGACGCGGACGAGTGAGCTCCCGCGTAGCGCGATACTTTTGCCCGTGGCGTCCCCACTCCCGGTATGGACGACACCGCCGAGTCCGGGCTCGATACGCCCGCCGACGAGCGGACGACGGGTGACCTCCTCCAGGACGACGACAGCTTCGTCGAGGGGATGAATCGGTGGCGGGCCACGAAGTACATCGCCCCGTTCGTCGCTATCGGCCTGTTCGACCTCGTTCTCCTGCTGGGCTGGGGACTGGACCCGCTGTGGGGATTTATGATACTGCCCCCGATTCTGTTCGTCAGCGTCCTCGGCTGGATCGCGTTCAGAACCGGCTTCGCGAGCGACCGGGTCTGACGGCCGAAAACGGCGGCGCCGTCAGTCCTCGAACAGCTCGTCGACGGCACCGCGCGCGGCCAGCGCCGCGTCGTCGGCGACTCGCTCCTCGTCGGCGCTCGCGTCGGGCGCCTTGACGTACACGTCCACGTCGAGGACGCCCTCCTCGAAGGTCACGGTCACGTCGTAGTCGTCGATATCGCCTACGCTGAGACGGGCAAAAATGACGTTCTCGGCCGCGTCGGCGGCCGTCTCAACGACCTCGTCGTCGCTCGTCATCGCCTTACGCGCCGGCGCCGGGGCCGCCTGCGGGGCCGCCACCGAGCATCTGCTGGAGCTCGCTCTGGAGCTCTTCGAACTGCTCCTGGACGCGCTCTTCCTGCTTTTCGAGGGTCTCGACGCGGACTTCGAGGTTGCTGACCTTCTCTTCGAGGTCCTCGCGGGCCTCGCCGAGCTCGGTCTTGACGAGCAGCTCGCCGACCTCGCGGTACATCGTGGTGTCGGCGTCGACGTCGTCGAGCTCGTCCAGCGCCGTCTTGGAGTCCTGCAGCGTCGACTCGGCCTGCTGTTTCTGTGTCGCGACCTGCTGTGCGGTCTCCTGAAGGTCCTGTAGCTCCTCGAGCTTCTCCTGTGCTTCCGGCGGAAGGTTACCCTGCATACTCGCTCGGTCGGGGTCCGGAGTGTTAAACCCACGCTTTCATGACTGTCGGCGCCGGGTTGCGGGAGGAGCTCGAATTCGGATTTATCACGTCTCTAACGGCCGATTTTGGGGCGGTATCGGATGCGGTCGAACCCCGTCTCCACCCGTCCTTCTGGCTGTACCGACCCTACTCAGTGACCTCACCCACCGCCCGCTCGCGCAGCTCCCCGGTCAGGTGCATCCCGTGCTGGTCGATGCGTCGGACGATGCGCTTTGCCTGTGTCGGACTCAGGTACTTGTCCTCGATGGCCGCGCGGACGACGACGCCGAAGCTGCTTGTCACCTCTGCACCGAGGCCCTGTGCGGTGCGGCGGACGGTACGGTCCTCCGAGACGACGGCGACCGCCGAGCGGTCCCGCCGGTCCCGATGGGCGAGGACGCCAGCGAGGACCGTCTCGGCCGCGCCGATGTCTTTGTCGCCCAGCACCGACCGCGCCCGCTCGACGCGGCTCTCGTCGACGCTCGTCTCGACCCCGCTGTCGAGGTACTCCGCGAGGTTCGTGGCCGCGGGTTCGACGTCTACGGCGTCGGCCACTGGTCCGGGGACGACGACGTCGCCGTCGAACGCGTCGAGCAGGGCGAGCTCGCCGACCTGGCCCAGGCTGTACGCGGCTGTCGGACCGACGTAGATGCGCGTCATAGCTCCGCGGCGGTGTCGGCGTCAAGCTCCAGGTCCGACAGCTGGAGCTGTGTCGTCAGGTTGCGCTCGCGGGACACGTCCAGCCACTCGGCGATAGAGCAGTCCGCTATCTGTGCGGCCTCCGCGGCGGAGACGTCGCCGGACTGGTACCGCTCGACCGCGACCCGCACGCGGAGCGTCTCCAGTCCCTCGCCGAGGGCCTTCCGGATGGTCGTCGACCGGTCCTCCGACAGCAGGGCCGCCACCTCGTCCAGCTCCGCCTTCTCCTCGCTCCCGAGTCGCGCGCTGATAGTGGGCATCGTATACGCCGCAGGTTATCGTAAACGCACATCAATGTAGGGGCCGCCCCTCGGCGGATGTGTCTCCGGGCGCCCACGCCGGCAGTTGGGGGCCGTCATGGGGAAATCCACGAGTAGAAGAACGTCCAGAATAGGGTAGTATAAATAAACATTCAGTTGGTAATATGGCCTTTCACCGTCTGAACAGTCGGTATATTTATGAGATATTGCGATACCTATCCAGTATGTCCAGCACGAACCAAACGACTGGCAACCTGCCGCTGAACTGCACGGAGTGCAACGAGACCGTCCGAAAGACCCCGCAGGGCACCTACGTCTGTACCGGCTGCGGGCGAACCGCCACCGGCCGGCCGGTCAGATAGCGCCGTCCAGCGGCGCGCTGTCGAACCGCCAGCCCTTAGCCCCGCGGCCTCCCAGGGGGGCCAATGAGCGACGACGCACGGGCGTTCGTGCCGGGCCACGTGACCGGGTTTTTCACCGTGGACCGGGACGAGGACCCGACGAAGACGGGCTCCCGGGGCGGCGGTATCGCGCTCTCGGACGGCGTCTCGGTGACGGTCGAGCGGGCCGAGGAAACGGCGATAGCGCTCGACGGCGAGCGAGTCGAGATGGGCGCCGTCGAGCGCGTGCTCTCGGCCCTGCGTGCGGAGGCGCGGGTCACGGCCGAGACGCCGCTGCCGCTGGGCGCCGGCTTCGGCGTCTCCGGGGGGATGGCGCTGGGCACGGCGCTGGCGGCCAACGCCGCGCTGGACCGCGGGCTCTCGTACAACGAACTCGTGACTATCGCCCACGGCGCGGAGGTCCAGGCCGGCACGGGGCTCGGCGACGTGGTCGCACAGGCGCGGGGCGGGGTCCCGCTGCGGCTGGAGCCGGGCGGCCCACAGCACAACTACGTCGACGCCGTCCCCGAGCGAGCCCGCGTGGAGTACTACACCCTGGGGGAGCTGTCGACGCCGGACGTGGTCGGCGGCGACACCGAGGCGCTGACGACCGCCGGCGAGCGCGCGCTATCGATGGCGGTCAAGGAGCCGACGCTCCCGACCGTCATGCGGGCCGCCCGGCAGTTCTCCCGGGAGGCGGAGCTACTCACCGAGGACGTCGAAGCGGTCGTCACGGACGTCGTCGAGGCCGGCGGCGACGCGGCGATGGCGATGCTGGGCGAGACGGTGTTCGCGCTCGGAACCGGGCTGACGGACGCGGGCTACGACGCCCGCTCGTGTGCCGTCTACCCCGCCGGCGCGACAGTCGAGGAGTAGGGGACACCTTGGCGGGGCAGTTCGCCGTCGTCTCTGGTAGCGGGCGACCGCCGCCGCGCCCTCGGCTGGTATGCTACGTCATGCCGTGGGGACCGAGGGCTTTTCTACACGTGCATACAGAAGGAAGTATATGAGCGACGACGTCGACGTGCCCGAGAGCCACCCGCGGTACGAGTCGCTGCTGACTCGCCACCGCATCGAGGCGGGCGTTGATATGGGTATCACTTCCCGACAGGGGCTCATCGCACAGGGGCGGGGCGAAGCGTACGACTACCTGCTGGGCGAGGAGACCATCGACAGCGCCGACCGGGCCGAGCGGGCCGCTGCCGCCTATCTCCTCTCGGCGGACCACGCTGTCATCTCGGTCAACGGCAACGCCGCGGCGCTCGTCCCCGGCGAACTGGTCGCGCTGAGCGAGGCGACCGGGGCCGACCTCGAAGTGAACCTGTTCAACCGGACCGAGGAGCGCATCGAGCGCATCGCCGACCACCTCCGCGAACACGGCGCCGAGGCAGTGAAGGGGCTGACCGCCGACGGCCGGATTCCGGGGCTGGACCACGAGCGCGCGAAGGTCGACGCCGACGGCATCGGCGACGCCGACGTGGTGCTGGTCCCCCTGGAGGACGGTGACCGCGCCGAGGCCCTCGGCGAGATGGGCAAGACCGAACTCGTGGTCGACCTCAACCCCCTCTCGCGGTCGGCGCAGGTGGCGACGGTGCCTATCGTCGACAACATCATCCGCGCCATCCCGGGCATCACCGAGCACGCCCGTGACCTCCGGGGCGACCCCGACGGCCAGCAGGCGGCCATCGATGGCTTCGACGCCGAGACGGCCCTGACCGACGCCGAGGCGGCGATTCGCGGGGACTCCTGAGATGGGGCTTTCCCCGTACATCTACGCCGACCGCCGGCTCCCCGACGAGGCGACGGTCCGTGAGACGCTGGCCGACCGAGCGCTGACGAAGTTCGGCGACGACGAGCGGCTGGAGCGGCTCCACCGGGTGTTTTACCCGGTCTTCCGCGTCGAGTACCGCTACGAGACCGGCGAGGGGAAGCTGTTCGGCACCGAGGAGCGGACGGCCGCCGCGTTGCTCGACGGGCTGTGGGAGGACAACGACGACGCGCTGGCCCGGTACACCGACGGTACCGACGACCTCGTGCGCCGAGCGACCGGCGACTACGACTTCGGCGCCGACAGGCCGACGCTCGGCCGCTCGGTGCTCATGCAGTTCCAGGTGCCGACCGACGAGGCCGAGTCCCTGCTCCCCCGGCGCATCGAGGAGTACCGAAAGCAGCGGGGCAACACGGCGAACGTCTTCCTGCGGAAGCTCCGGGAGTCCTACGGCCTGCCGGGCGATTTCGACCCCGACGGGTTCGACGCGGTCACCGATATCGAGCGCTGTTACCTGCCGTTCTGGCTGGCAGAGTTCCACGGCCCCCGTTCCGACGATGTCGCGCTGGTCGCCCTCCGGGACCCCGGGGCGCCGGCCGACGAGCTGCGCCGGCACGGCTGGCTTTCGACCTTCGTCAGCGAACAGCCCCGGCGGCTGGCCGCCTTCGGCTACGAGGCCGACCCCGACCGCGTCGAGCGGGCGATTCGCGAACGCATCGGGCAGTCGGACGAGGGCGCTGCTGGCGGGAGCGGCGATAGCGACACGGGTGGCGAGCCGACGCGAGGGGAGTCCTCGGACGCGCCGACTATCAACCGCCAGGGGTCCGACGACGGCCGACCGGAGGACGAACCGGCGGTCGTCCAGCCCGACGGCGTCGAGATGCAGGCCGAGAGCGTCGTCGAGCCGAACCCCGACCGGAGCTTCGCCGACGTGGGCGGGATGAGCGAGCTGCTGGACACGCTCAACCACAAGGTCGTCCGCCCGCTGGCAGACCCCGAGGCCTTCGAGGAGTACGGCATCGGCGTCGTCAACGGCGTCCTGCTGCACGGGCCGCCGGGCTGTGGGAAGACCCACGTCGCCGGCGCGCTGGCCGGCGAGATAGACCACGCCCTCGTCGAGGTCGGCCCCGCCGACGTGACGAGCAAGTACATGGGCGAACCGGCACAGAAGGTCGAGGAGCTGTTCGACATCGCGCGGGCCAACGCCCCCTGCGTCCTGTTCATCGACGAGATAGACGGCATCGCCGGCGACCGCGACGGCGACTCCAACATGAACTCGAGCGAGCAACAGCTGGTCAATCAGCTCCTGACCGAGCTTGAGGGCATCGCCGAGGAGGACGTGGTCGTCGTCGGCGCGACGAACCTCGTCGAGGACGTCGACGGCGCCATCCGCCGGTCGGGCCGCTTCGACGAGCGCGTCGAGGTGCCCCCGCCCGACGCCGAGGCCCGCCGGGCGATTCTCAAGCTCCACCTGGCCGGCCGGCCCACCGCCGAGGACCTCGCCCTCGAACCCGTCGTCGAGGCGACGGCGGGCTACGCCGCCAGCGACCTCGAGCTGCTGGCCGAGAACGCCGCCCGGCAGGCCCTGCGCGAGGACGCCCCCATCGGGACCGCCCACCTCCAGGCGGCCGCCGACGACTCGCAGACGAGCATCCCGGACTGGATAGACCCCGCGGACGCCGCCGAGGGTGGGGTGGTCCAGCCCGACGGCGTCGACCTGCAGGCGACGACCCTGGTCGAGCCCGACCCGGGCCGGGACTTCACTTCTGTCGGGGGGATGGACGAGCTGAAAGAGCGGCTTCGGAACACCGTCATCGAGCCGGTCCGCAACAGCGAGACGTACGACGAGTACGGCATCGACGTGCTCTCGGGCCTGCTGCTGTACGGCCCGCCGGGCTGTGGGAAGACCCACCTCGCCGGCGCGCTCGCGGGCGAACTCGGCCACAGCTTCATCGAGGTGACGCCGGCGGACCTCTCCAGCAAGTGGATGGGCGAGCCCGCCAGCAACGTCGCCGACCTGTTCGAAATCGCGCGGGCCAACGCCCCCTGTGTCCTCTTCATCGACGAAATAGACGGCGTCGCCGGCTCCCGGCGCGGGTCGACCAGCGACAACCAGCAACAGCTCGTCAACCAGCTGTTGACCGAGGTCGAGGGGGCCGCCGAACACGACGTGGTGACGGTGGGCGCGACCAACTTCGTCGAGGACGTCGACGGCGCCCTGCGCCGGTCGGGCCGCTTCGACGAGCGCGTGGAGGTCCCGCCGCCCGACACCAGCGCTCGCCGCGAGATTCTCGAAATCCACCTCTCGGAGCGCCCCATCGCCGACGACATCGACTGGGACGCCGTGGTCGACCCGACCGAGGGCTACGCCGCCAGCGACATCGAGCTGCTGGCCGAGGACGCCGCCCGCCACGCTCTGCGGGACGGCTCCGAAATCCGCCAGGACCACCTGGAGACGGCGGTCTGGGAGACCCACTCCAGCATCGAGGACTGGGGCGAGAAAGAGCGCTACGCCGAGAACGACCTGACCTCACAGCTCGGCCGTCAGTAGTCGCCCAGTACGCCAAGCCGGCGGGCCCGTCGCGTCGAGACCCGGAAGATCAGGTAGCCGCCGACGAGATAGCCAGCGGCAACCCCGACCAGCAGCGCGAGGTCCGGAACGGAGAACTCCCAGAGGCGGGTCCCCTCGACCATCGCCCGCTGGAGGAGCGCGCTGCCGTGGGCCAGCGGCAGCAGTCGGGTCCACCCGAGGTCGAACGCCGGCGCCGAGATGAGCACGATGAAGCCGAACTGGAGCAGGTTCAGCCAGTTACCCACCCGCTTGTAGAGGACGGTGATGCCCCCGGCGGCGAAGCCGAGTCCGAGCACCGAGACCACCGTGAGCGCGGCCACGGTGGCGACGGTGAGGACGTTCAGGCTGAGTGTGGTCCCCGTCATCACGAGCATCACGGCGAGGATGAGCGCCGACGTGAGAAACGTGCGGATAAGCTTCGCGACGCCTTTCAACAGCGCGACGGGCGCGAAGCCAAACGGCGTCATGACGTGGCGCTCCAGGGTACCCCACTGGACCTCGCTCCCGATGTCGTTGGAGATAGCGGAGTACGCCCCGACCGACAGCGTCCAGAGGAAGTAGCCGACAACGATGCCCTCGATGGAGTCAGTCAGCGCCTGTCCGGCGACCATTCGGCCGCCGTAGAACAGGACGCCAAAGAAAAACAGCGCGACGACGACGCCGCCGATAGCGTTGGCCGGGTAGCGGACGAATACGAGGTACTCCCGGTAGAGGACCGCCCGCATCAGGTGTCGGTAACCGGCCCGCTGCGGGGTCCCGTCGGCGGCTCCGGCAGCCGACTCAGCCCCGCGTCTCTCGGCGCTCATGGCTCGCCCGTCCCGGTGAGATCCACGAAGACGCTTTCGAGGTCCCGCTCGACGCTTCGCACGTCGTCGAGCGTGACGCCGCGGTCGTCGAGGGCGGCCAGCAGCGCGTAGAGCTCGTCGCTGTCGGCGCTGACCTCGACGCGCCCGCCGCCGTCGAACCGCTCGGTTCCGACGACCGCCCCCCGCTCGGACAGTACCGCGAGCAGGTCGCTGTCGAAGTCGGCGCTGGCGAGTTCGAGGCGGTGGCTGTCGTCGGTCCCCAGTAGCGCGTCGACGCTGTCGTCGGCGACGACCCGGCCGTCGGCCATGACGACGACCCGGTCACAGACGCGCTCGACGACGTCCATGTCGTGGCTGCTGAGAACCACGGTGAGGTCCTCCTCGGCGACGAGCCGTCGCAGCTCCCGCTGGAGCGTTCTGGAGCTCTCCACGTCGAGCCCCAGCGTCGGCTCGTCGAGAAAGACCACGCCGGCCCCGCCGGCCAGCACGCTCGCGAGCGAGACCTTCTGTTTCATCCCCCGCGAGAGGTCACGCACCGGCACGTCGGCCTTCGCCGCGAGGTCCAGCCGGTCAAGCAGGCGGTCGTGGCGGGCCGCGACCGAGTCGGGGTCGACGCCGCTGACGGTGGCGAAGTAGCGGAGGTTCTCCCGGACGGTGAGGCGCCAGTAGTCGTTGCGCGCCCCTTCGAGCATCGCGTCGACGTCCGCGTAGGCGGCTCGGGGCGACGCCCGGGCGTCGACACCGCCGATACGCACCTCGCCCTCGTCGGGGAGGACCATCCCAAGTACCGACTTGATGAGCGTCGTCTTGCCGGCCCCGTTGGGGCCCAGCAGACCGACTACCGACCCCCGCTCGATCTCGAAGGCGACGCCGTCGACCGCTGTCACCGCGCCTTCGCCAGTCCCGAAGGTCTTCCGCAGGCCGTCGACGGCGACGGCCGGCTCCCCGCTCGCTGCGCTGGGCCCAGACTCGGCTGCCCGCTCCGCGGACGCCTCTGCCACCGACTCGCTCGCTGTCATCGCCGCCCCTAGGGGGGCGAGGAAGATAAGTTACAGCCGGCGACTACTTGGCGAAGTAGCTGGTGAAAAAGCCCGAGAAGAACCCGGAGACGCCGGCGGTCAGGGCCATGTCCGAGAGATCCCACGGACCGCCGTCGTCGTCGGCCATCCAGACCGTGACGGCGACGCTGATGACGAGCGAGACGACTCCGTTGACGAGGTGTGTCTTCCACTGACCCATATCAGCGTCGTAGGGAATGGTCCCTATAGACAGTTACGCCGACTCAATTGCTAAACGAACCCGTCTCAGCCGTCACAGCAGACCGTGTACCGAACGTCGCTGTCCAGCAGCGTCCGGACCCGTTCGGTCACGCCCGCGACGGTCTCGAACGGGCCGGACTTGCTCACGGTCGCCCCATCGGCCGCGAGTTCGACCGTCCAGTGGTCGGCGCCGTCGGGGCCGTCCCGGCGCCGGACGACCAGTTCGCGGTCCGGGAGCGTCACGCTGACGCGGTCGGCGGTGTCGGCACTGACGGCCCACTCGCCGCTCTCGCCGACCCGCTCCGCCACCGCCGTTTCGACCGCGGTGTTGAGTTCCCCACCGGTCGCCGCATCGTCAGTCATACACCCGGATTCGGCGCTCGCGCGGCTAAAATGTCGCGGTGGGATGCCTTCTTGTCCGCTGGGCCCGTCCGGTCGGACGAATGCCCGTCTATCCATCGGTCCGCGACCACGCCGTCTCCCTGTGTGAGCGGGCCGGCTACGAGGTGACGGTCCGGCCCGAGCGGAGCCTCGACGGCCCGCCGGCGCTGGCCGACCCGACCGACGACGCCGTCGGGCTCGTCGAGCCCGAGCGACCGCGACCCGTCGCTATCGAACCGCTGACCGAAGCCGACATCGGCCCGTCGGGGCTCGTCCCCCGATTTGCCGACGCGCTGCGGGAGGACCGGGACTGCCTCTTCGTCGTCCCCTCCACCGAGGACACCGGGACGACGCTCACACAGGTGGTCGCGACCGTCCTGGGCGACCCGGCCTGTGTCGCCGCCGACGAGCCCGACGGCCGGCAGTTCTACACGGGGCCCGACCGGGTGCCGCTGTCGGACGGCAGCTATGCCTGTGCCCGCGCCCCCGCGTCGGACCTCCAGTGGCGCGAGGTCCGCGTCGACGAGGGCCGGCCGCGGCTCGAACTGAGCGTCGGCACCGAAATCGTCGCCGTCTTCGAACACGTCGACGCGCTGGCGGCGCCGGAACGCCACGCCTTCCAGTTCGCCTACCGCCGGGCCGACGACGGCCGCTTCGAGGTGACCGAGAACGGCGAGGTCGTCGAGCGGTTCCCCGGCCCGACGGCGATGCGCCGGGGCGGGTTCGCGCCGGTGCCGATGCCCATCGTCCCCGAACACCTCCTGCCCGAGGGCGCCGACCGCGCTCGCTGGGCCGTCTGCCAGCCGGACGGCGGCCCGGACGTCCTGACCGAGGCCGGACTGCACGCCTGGGCGTAGGCCGCTACAGTCGACTGGCGCCGTCTCCGGACTGCTCGGAACGAGACCACTCCGCTAGTCACGACATCGCAACGACTAATTACCACGCTAGAATACCACCTAGTGGTATGAAGGACTTCGACCAGTTCAGCGACGTCGGCGAGGCGGAAGTCACCCGTGCTATCGGCCAGGAGTGGACCGAGGAGTTCATGGACTACTCCGACACGGAGGTCATCATCATCGGCGGCGGTCCCTCCGGGCTGATGGCCGCCAAGGAGCTCTCCGAGCGCGGCGTCGAGGTGATGGTGGTCGAGAAGAACAACTACCTCGGCGGCGGCTTCTGGCTCGGCGGCTTCCTGATGAACAAGGTCACTGTGCGCGACCCGGCCCAGGAGATTCTGGACGACCTCGATGTGGACTACCTCCAGTCCGAGGAGAGCGACGGCCTCTACGTCGCCAACGGGCCCGAGGCCTGCTCGGGGCTCATCAAGGCCGCCTGCGACGCGGGCGCGAAGATGCAGAACATGACGGAGTTCACGGACATCGTCATCCGCGAGGACCACCGCGTCGGCGGCATCGTGATGAACTGGACGCCGGTCCACGCGCTGCCCCGGGAGATCACCTGCGTCGACCCCATCGCCGTCGAGTCCGAGCTCGTCATCGACGCGACGGGCCACGACGCGATGGCGGTCAAGAAGCTCGACGAGCGCGGCGTCCTGGAGGGCGAGGGGCCCGAGGCCGGCGACACCGGGATGGACCAGACCGGCGGCGACACCTACGGCGCCCCCGGCCACGACTCGCCCGGTCACGACTCGATGTGGGTCGGCGAGAGCGAGGACGCCGTCGTCGAACACACCGGCAAGGTCCACGACGGCCTCATCGCGACCGGCATGGCCACGGCGACGACCCACGGCCTCCCGCGCATGGGTCCGACCTTCGGCGCCATGCTCGTCTCGGGCAAGAAGGCTGCACAGGCCGCCTTGGACGAACTCCAGGTCGACGCGCCCGACGTGTCGCTGTCGACGAGCGGACCCGCGCCGGCCGACGACTAGCGAGGTTCCTCGGTACAGTCGAGCGGGCCTAACCCGCGAGACACCCCTCAACCGCTGCCCCAGCGTTCGCCCCGTCTGCCGCGGATGCCATTATTCCCCTTGTAACTCCTATACCACGGTAATACGCACACTTTTTGGGTTCTAGGGGCAACCACTGTGTGTTTGTTACACAATGACGAACGAAAGCGAACAGCTGAACGAACGACCTGTGTGTGACGACACCGACGGCTTCGTCGTCGACCTCTGGGTCAGGCGGCCGGTGTGCGGGCCCCGGACGACGGTCATCGACCGGCTGAGTACGCTGCGAGGGGCCGATGTACTCGACGACTTCGACGTGACGACCTGGCCGGAGGAGATTCCCCTGACCGGCGACAACGGCCAGGCGGAGCTACTGGAGACCATCGAGGCCTACGAGGCGTGGGCCGCCGACCGCGGGCTGAGCCTGCGGCCGCCCTTCGAGACGCGGACGGCGTCGCTGCTTGTCGGCGACAGCGAGGACGTGCTGAAGACGCCGATGCTGCTCGCGGCCGCCCACGAGGACGGCGACCTGGTCGGCATCTACCCCTGTACCGACGGAACGGAGACGTGGACCGTCCCGGAGTTCCTCGACGCGCTGGAGGCCGACGCCGAGCGCCCGCCGGGCCTGGACGACGGCTCGCCGCTATCGGAAGGGACGACGAGTTGAGCGTCCGGTACGTCCCGACGCTGACGCTCCCCTCGGCCCCGTTCACAGAACGTCGCGGGCCCACTCCGCGACGGTCACCGCGTCCGGACCGAGCAAGTAGACGACCGGCTCGACGCCCATCCCGCCGGTCTGGTACACCACGTCGACCTCGGGGTCGTCCGCGAGCGCCGCCGCTATGGCCGGTTCGAGGGCTTCCTCCGCGTCGAACTCGACGGCTGTGTGGCCAGCCGCTTCGAGCGACTCGACGACGGACTCGTCGTAACGGACGTTCAGGGCCGCGAGCGCCGGGCTACCGGCCTTGCGGGCGGCCAGGACGACCGAGGCGACGTGTTCGCTCACGCCGAACTCCGGCTCGGCCGGGATGGTCGCCCGCCCCTTCACGTCCAGAATCCGTCCCGGGACGGCGGCCACGTCGTCGATGCCCTCGCCGTCGGGCAGGGCCTGGACGAGGTTCGAGCCGACCGCCGGGATGAGCGTCGCGAAGCCGCTGGTGTTCTCCAGGACGCTGAGGCCCCGCCGGACCGACGACAGCGTCCGCTCGGCGGCCCGTAGCCGGGAATCGGGGTCGTGGACCGTGAACTCCCCGTCGTAATCCGCCAGCTCGGGAACGGCCTCCTCGTGGAGCCGGGCGAGCACACCGCCCTGTTCGAGTTCCCGGACGAACACCTCCGTCTCGACGAGGGCCTGTACGGAGCTCATCTCACCGCCCGCCAGCCCCTCGGCGATGCGCTCGACCAGCTCGGCCAGGCCGCGGTGGTCGAGC
Source organism: Haloarcula laminariae (assembly GCF_025457605.1). Taxonomy (NCBI): domain Archaea; kingdom Methanobacteriati; phylum Methanobacteriota; class Halobacteria; order Halobacteriales; family Haloarculaceae; genus Haloarcula; species Haloarcula laminariae. The sequence goes on from NZ_JAMZFY010000001.1 coordinate 566,810, forward strand.
AGTTGCTCGTTGCGCTCGACCTCGCCGTGGACGTACTTCGAGACGGCGCTCTGGCTGATACCGAGCAGGTCGGCGACCTCCGACTGGGTAAGCCCGTGGTCCCGGAGCGCCTCGGCCAGCAGCGACCGGTACGTCGGCAGGAACTCGTCGACGACGACCTCTTCGATGAACCGCATGCTATCGCCCACCCCTCATTGGTCGCCTCCGAACGCCACCGAGTGTCTCGCCGATACCGTACTGACACGCGAAGCGGTCCTCATTGGTCGCCTCCGAACTCGCGGTCTCCCTGTATCTTGCTCGCCTGCGGTCCGGACTGGTCCTGGTACTTCGAGCCCCGCTCGGCGCCGTAGGGGCGGTCGGCGGGCGTCTTCAGCTCGGTGAACGTGAGCTGTGAGATGCGCATCCCGGGCGTGAGCGCGACCGGCGCGGTGCCTAGATTGGAGAGTTCCAGCGTAATCTGGCCTTTGTAGCCGGGGTCACACAGCCCCGCAGTGGCGTGGACCACAATCGCCAGACGGCCGAGCGATGACCGCCCCTCCACGTGGGCGATGAGGTCGTCGGGAATCTCGACGCGCTCGTGTGTCGTCCCCAGCACGAAGTCCCCGGGGTGGAGGATGTACTCGCCGTCGTCGTCTATCTCGGTCAGCTCGACGTACTCGTCGACCTCGGCCTCGGCGTTGGGGTGGATACAGGGGATGTTGGCGTGCTGGAACTCCAGGAACTCCCGGCCGAGCCGGAGGTCGACGCTGGCGGGCTGAATCTGGATGTCGGGGTCGTCGAGGGGTTCGACCACGAGGTCCCCCGCTTCGAGCCGCCGCAGGATGTCCGCATCGGAGAGTATCATTGTCCGTGTTAGCGACGTGGGGGACCTAAAGCATCGTGTCTCGACCCGGGCTGTCCGACCCCGTTGCTCGCCCGACCGGTAAGTGCCCTGTGGTACGTGCAACCGCGGCGGGACTCCGACGGGGGTTTATGTACCGGTCGCTATGTATGGGTATGAAGCAGGCCATCGTGGCGCGGGCCGACATCGGCATGGGCGAGGGGAAACTCGCCGCCCAGGTCGCCCACGCATCGCTGTCGGCCTACGAGGACACCGGCCGACAGGCCCGCAAAGCCTGGAAGGGCTCGGGCCAGAAGAAGGTCGTCCTCAAGGCCTCGGGCGAGTCCGAGCTGTTCGAACTCGCCGACGCGGCCGAGCGCGCTGGCCTGCCACATGCTGTCGTCAGAGACGCCGGCCACACGCAACTCGAACCGGGTACCGTCACCGCCCTCGCGGTGGGACCGGGCGAGGAAGACGTCGTGGACCGGATTACTGGCGACCTCTCGCTGTACTGAGGGTAGCGAGGGGCGGTGTGTTTATATACCAAAGACACTAACCTCAGGTGAACAACAGAGTACACCACAATGCAAGGAAACGAACAGCAGGCCTACGACCGCGGGATAACCATCTTCTCCCCGGACGGACGTCTCTATCAGGTCGAGTACGCGCGCGAGGCAGTCAAACGCGGCACCGCGAGCGTCGGTGTCAGAACTGCGGACGGCGTGGTGCTGGCCGCGGACCGACACGCCCGGTCGCCGCTCATCGAGCGCGACAGCATCGAGAAGATTCACGAGATAGACGACCACGTCGGCGTCGCGAGCGCCGGCCACGTCGCCGACGCCCGCCAGCTCATCGACGTGGCCCGTCGACAGGCCCAGGTCAACCGCCTGCGCTACGACGAGCCCGCGAGCGTCGAGTCGCTGACCAAGGAGGTCACCGACTACATCCAGCAGTACACCCAGACCGGCGGCGCGCGCCCGTTCGGCGTCGCCCTGCTGGTCGGCGGCATCGAGGACGGCGAACCGCGCCTCTTCGAGACCGACCCGTCGGGGACCCCCTACGAGTGGCAGGCAGTCGCCATCGGCGGCTCCCGCGAGGACATCCAGACGTACCTCGAAGACGAGTACGCCGAGGAGATGGACCTCGAAGCCGGCGTCGAGCTGGCGCTGCGGGCACTGGCCTCGGTCAACGAGGACGGGCTCGACGCCACGGGCGTCGACATCGCCACCATCGACGTCGAGGACCAGCAGTTCAGCAAGCTCGACGAGGACGACATCGCCGAGCGGCTGGCCGAGTTCGAACTCGGAGGTGACGAATAATGTACGACCCAGAGAACCGACTCACCGACGCCTACGAGCCCGATGTCGGCACCATCCCGTCGGACGACGAGGGCCGAGACGAGGAGAACGTCACCAAGACCGGGACGACCACCGTCGGCATCTCCACCGAGGACGGCGTCGTCATCGCGACGGACCGGCGCGCCTCGCTGGGCGGCCGCTTCGTCTCGAACAAGAACGTCCAGAAGGTCGAGCAGATTCATCCGACTGCGGCCATGACGCTGGTCGGCAGCGTCGGCGGGGCCCAGTCCTTTATCCGCTCGCTCCGCTCGGAGGCGAACCTCTACGAGGTCCGCCGCGACGAGCCCCTGTCGATTCACGCACTGGCGACGCTCGCGGGTAACTTCGCCCGCGGCGGCCCCTTCTTCGCCATCAACCCCATCATCGGCGGGGTCGACGAGGACGGCAGCCACGTCTACAGCGTCGACCCGGCCGGCGGCGTCCTGCAGGACGACTACACCGTCACCGGCTCCGGGACGATGGTCGCCACCGGGACCATCGAGGGCAACTACGACCCCGAGATGAGCGTCGAGGAGGCCCGCGCGCTGGCTATCCGCGCCGTCGAGGCCGCGGCCGAGCGCGACACCGGCTCCGGAAACGGCATCGTGCTGGCCGAAATCACCGCCGACGGCGTCGATATCGACCGGTTCGACGACTACGACTCGGCGGAGTAGTCGACCCGTTCGTTTTCGCCGCGCTAGCGAGGCACGTCGACCCAGCCGGATATCCACGCGTCGTCGGCCGCCGGCAGATGCGCGACTCTGATGCCGCCGAACTCCTCTATCTCGACCTCGGTTCGCTTCCACCTGTCGGTCGGTTCGCCGTGTCGTTCGCTGTCGCGCTCGGCCACCTGATGACACCTATCCGACGCTCTTCGCGGGGTCGCCCTCGTTATGCTCCGCCTAAGCCGAGCCCTTAGAGCGGTTCATATCGCCCCATAGCTCTCTATAGCTTCGCTCGACCCGTCGCTGGTAGGTATAAGTGGGTGCCGTCACTTGGCTCCGACAATGGCCACCGACCGAGCCGACGAGGAGGTCGACCCCCTCGACTCGTTCCGCCAGTTCTTCGCGCTGGAGCGGGACGTGCTGGTCCTCTCGCTGTCGATGCTCGCGTTCTCGCTCGCCTTCCAGATGACGAGCCGCTACCTCCCGGAGTACATGCGCGTGCTGGGCGCGAGCGCCGGCGTCATCGGCCTCTACGGCAGCGTCGGCAACCTCATCAGCGCCGTCTACCCCTATCCGGGGGGCGCGGTCTCGGACCGGCTGGGTTCGCGGTTCGCGCTGACGGCCTTCGGCGTGCTGGCGACCCTGGGGTTCGGCATCTGGTATCTCGCCGCCGCCGTGGGCGATATCGCCGTCGGCTCGGTGACACTGCCCGCGTGGACGTTCGTCTTCGTCGGGCTCTTCCTGGCCCAGGCCTGGAAGTCCTTCGGGCTGGGCGCGACCTTCGCCATCGTCAAGCAGAGCGTGCCGCCCGACCGGCTGGCGATGGGCTTTGCCAGCACCGAAGTGTTCCGCAGGTTGGGATTCCTCGTCGGCCCGCTCATCGCCGCGGGGCTGCTCGCCGCCACCGCGACGTTCGTCGGCGGCTTTCAGGCCGTGTTGCTCGTGGCCATCGGCTTCGGCGCGGTCGCGACGGTCGCCCAGCACTACCTCTACGACGCCAGCGAGGACACGCTCGGCAAGTCCTTCGAGGGCGTCTCCCAGGTGCTCACGGACCTCCGGGAGCTGCCCGAGCCGCTGCGCCCGCTGCTGGTCGCCGACACGCTCGTTCGCTTCGCCAACGGGATGGTGTACGTCTTCTTCGTCATCGTCGTCACGGACTTCCTCTCGGTCGGCTTCACCGGTTTCGGCTTCGATTTGCGGCCCGACGCGTTCTTCGGCGTCCTGCTCGGCGTCGAGATGGTCGTCGCCATCCTCTCGATGGCGCCGGTCTCGAAACTCGCCGAGTACGCCGGGCTCAAGCCCGCCGTCGCGCTGGGGTTTTCGGTGTATGCCCTGTTCCCGCTCTTGCTCATCTTCGCGCCGGCGAACCAGTGGGTCCTGCTGCTCCTGTTTGCCTACTCCGGCCTGCGTTTCGCCGGTCTCCCGGCCCACAAGGCGCTCATCGTCGGCCCCGCACAGCGCGACGCCGGCGGCCGCGTCACCGGGAGCTACTACCTCGTCCGGAACACGCTCGTGATTCCCAGCGCCGCCCTGGGGGGGTGGCTCTACGGCGCTGACTGGGTGGTCGATGTCGGCGGCTTCGTGCTGCGGGCCGGCCCGCAACTGGCCTTCGCGGTCGCGACCGCCGTCGGCGTCGTCGGGGTCGCGTACTTCGCCGTCTTCGGACGGGAGTTCGAACCGTACGAGTGAGCGACATCCGATAAATTAAGTACGGAAAACACGACAACCCGTCTATATGACGTGGCGTCGGGCCGTTCGCTCACGATTTCCGCCCGTCCGCGTCGGGCCGCTCCAGCTACTGCTCGGCGCCGCTGGCTGGGCAGTTCTCACGGTTGTGGGGGTCGTCTCACTCAGGGCGGCGCTCTGGGACTCTCTGTCTCCGGTCGGAGGCGCGCTGGGACTTGAGTCTCTCACTCCGCTCACGCTCGTTTTGCTCCAGTTCGTGCTCGCCGCCGTGGCCGGTCTCGTCGCTGTCACACTCGCTTCGACCGCCTGGCGCCGGATGGAACGCCAACCCTAAGCGCCGAGCCACGAACCATCAGGTAATGCGCGAGGCCCACCCCATCGAGCGGACCGTCGGCATGGAGTACTACGTCAGCGACGCCGACGGCGTAGGCGGGCACCTGCGGGCGAGCCCCGAGGACTTCCGCGTCACCGAACTGGAGGCGTTCGAGACCGCGCCGGTCGACGCCGACACGGGCGGCTACCCACACGTCGTCATGCGGGTCGAACTCCGCGACTGGGACACCAACGACTTCGCCAGCGCGCTCTCGGACCGGCTGGGCATCTCCCGCGAGCGGGTCTCCTGGGCCGGGACGAAGGACAAGCGCGCGGTCACCCGCCAGCTGTTCTCGGTGAAGGGCATCGACCCCGACGACCTGCCCGACCTCGACGGCACCGACATCGAGGTCGTCGGCCGCGCGGGCCGCCCGATTCTGTTCGGGGACCTCGCCGGCAACGCCTTCGAAATCGCCGTCCGGGACACCGACGCGCCCGAGAACGCCGCCGCCGTGGTCGCGGCCCTCCGCGGCTTCGCCGGCGACGCGGCCGGGGCCGACAGCGACCTGCCGGACGAACCGGTCACCGTCGCCGTCCCGAACTACTTCGGCCAGCAGCGGTTCGGTTCGCGCCGGCCGGTCACCCACGAGGTCGGGCTGGCAATCGCCCGCGAGGCGTGGAAAGAAGCCGTGCTCGCCTACGTTGGTAACCCACACGAGCGCGAGCCCGAGGACACACAGGCCGCCCGCGCGTACGTCGACGACACCGAGGACTGGCAGGGCGCGCTGGAGCGGCTCCCGCGGGCGCTGGGCTACGAGCGGTCGATGTGTCACACGCTCGTGGAGAACGGCGCCGAGGACCCCGCGGACTTCCGCGAGGCCGTCGAGACGCTCCCGAGCAACCTCCAGACGCTCTTTGTCAACGCCGCCCAGTCGTACGTCTTCAACCTGATTTGCTCCGAGCGGCTGGAACGCGGTCTGCCCTTCGACAGACCCGTGGAGGGCGATGTGGTCTGTTTCAGAGACAGCGAGGCGCCGGGGGACCTCCCGCTGCCCGACACCGACCGAACCCAGCGGGTCACAGAGAAACGTCTCCGGACCGTCGAGCGTCACTGCGAGCGCGGCCGCGCGTTCGTCACCGCGCCGCTTGTGGGCACCGAGACGGAGCTGGCCGACGGCGAGCCCGGCGAAATAGAGCGCGAGGTGCTCGACGAGGTGGGCATCGAACCGGGCGACTTCGACCTGCCCGGCGAGTTCGATAGCTCCGGTACGCGACGAGCGGTGCAGGTCCGGACAGAGCTGGGGGTCCAGCGGGACGGCGACGCTCTCACCTTCGAGTTCTCGCTCCCGAAGGGGAGCTACGCGACGGTGCTGCTGCGGGAGTTCCGCAAGAACGACCCGGAGACATAGTCTTCAGCGTCACTTGCAGTGCTCTGGGTGTCGGCGGCACGGCTATAGACTTCGAGAGCCAGAAAGCCCCCGCGCTCTGGACTCCCACGACTCGCTGCGCGCCTCGGCCTCCGGCCTCCGGTGCTTGCGTCGTCGGGGTTCGTCCAGAGCGCGGCCCCTTTCAGTCCCGCCCGTGCGGTTGGTCAATCGGCTACGGATAGGACTGAAAGAGGCCGGGGGCTTTCTGGCTGCGCTTGCTTCTGTTCACAACCCCGGTACGCCAACGACTGAGAACCGCCTCGCTTATCCGCCACAGAGCACCAACCACTCAGTATGGACTGTCGGCAGTGTGCGAGCGAACTCGACCGGCCGGGCGACTACTGCCTGGTCTGTCGCACTGCCAACGCGGATGCCGTGGTGCTGGAACTCGAACGCGAGCGCGCGACGATTACCACGCTCCTCGACGGCGAGGTGGTCGGCGAGCGGACGGTGACGACCACGCCGGAGGGCGAGGGCAGCGAGGAGCTGGTCGTGGTCGAGCTCCGGAACTTCGCCGGTCTCGTCGCCGACGAAGTGCGACGCAAGCGCCCCGAGGAGGTGTACGTCACCGGCGAGCGCGAGGTCATCAGCGCCGTCCGGGGGCAACTGCACCACGAGTTCTTCCGGGTGAAAGGCGACGACCCCGTCCAGCGGGTCATCGACCGCCAGGGCGAGCCCGCCCTCGAAGTCGTCGATGCGGCCCCGGAGTCGAAGCTGGGCGGGAGTCACTCGACGCTCATCGGGGGGCGGGCGGGCCAGCGGGTCATCTACACCGTCGCCGGCCATCCCCACGTCAAGAAGGTGATTCCGGGCCCCATCGACGCCGGCGGGGCGTCCTCGCCGACGGGCGTGCGGGCGAAGGCGACGCGGGCCGACGCCAACGGCAACGTCCGCGTGCTCATCCGGGACGGGTCGAGCGTACAGGAGAACCGCGTCGTCACCACGGCGGGCGACCGCGAACTCGGCGAGCACGTCCGGGCGGACCTCAACGAGGCGCTGGTCGAGGCCGAGTTACAGGACGAGTGAGTCAGCCCACGAGGGGACGACGCGGCCGTGGTCGACCTGTCGGGCGCCGCCCGAGATTGTGAGGGAGCCCCACGGCGAAGCCCACGTCTCGAAGGGCTTATGTGGTCGCTGGGCCGACCAATTGGTACTATGGCTAGCAAGAGCGGAAAGACCGGTAGCTCCGGCCGATTCGGGGCTCGCTACGGTCGCGTCTCCCGGCGCCGCGTCGCAGAGATAGAGGCCGAGATGAACGAGGACCACACCTGTCCGAACTGCGGCGAGGACAAGGTCGACCGCAAGGGGACCGGCATCTGGCAGTGTGGCTACTGCGACTACAAGTACACCGGCGGGAGCTACAAGCCCGAGACGCCCGGTGGCAAGACGGTCCGTCGCTCCATCCGCGCCGCCCTCGCCGAAGACGAGGAGTAAAGCGTCCCGAACCCCATCTCCCAGCTATGAGCTACAAGTGTTCACGCTGTAAGCGCGACGTAACACTCGACGAGTACGGTGGCGTCCGCTGTCCGTACTGCGGCCACCGCGTGCTGCTGAAGGAGCGTTCGCCCGACGTCAAAGAAATCGACGTCCAGTGAGGCGCCCCGTTGTAGCTCGGTTCCGGACGGCGCCGACGGCACGTACCGGGACAGCACTGCAACGACCCGCATGACGCCGCCCCATCGAACCGTTTTCGAGCTCGACTACCCCGACGAGTCCCTGGCCCGTCGCGTCGAGCGGAGCCTCCGCCCGGAGGTCGGCGACATCGAGGGGGACCGCACGACTGCGGAGCTGGCCCGCGAGGGCGCGACGCTGCGCGTGACCGTCGCGGCCGAGGACCTCGTCGCGCTGCGGGCGGGGTGTAACACGTGGTTGACGCTGGCGTCGGTCGCCGAGGCGGCCTCTCAGCGCCGATAGTCACCGATACGCTATAGTTCGTCGGCGCTGTCGGTACTGCCATCACCGGACGACGGATGACGAACGATGCCACGAGCCGCGAACTGGTCGTCGGCGGCGCGGACATGCCCGTGCCGAGCGGCGCCATCGAAGTACTGTACGTCGACGCCGACGCGGCGGTCCGCGAGCGGACGCGGGCCGCGATGGCGGACCAGCGCGAGGGCCTCTCGGTAGCGAGTGTCGGTACCGTCGAGGCCGCCCGCGAGGTCGCGGCGGCGACGCCGCCGGCCTGCCTGGTCGTAGACCCCGCCGGACTCGCCGACGTCGAGTCGCTGTTGGGCGCCGTCGACGCGCCGGTCATCGTCTACACGGACCGGGACCCGACGGCGCTGAGCGACGCGCTCGCCGGCGCGATGCGGACGGTCGTCGAGAAGGGGTCGACGAACCGCGGCGCCTTCCTCGCGGAGAAGGTCATCAGCGCGGTCGACACCCCGACCACACGGAGCGAATACGCGCTCCAGCAGGCCCTGGCCGGCGTCAGGCGGCAGGCCGAGACCGGCCAGGCGGTGTTTCTCGTCGACGACGGCGATATCGTCTGGTCCAGTACGTCGCTGGTCGCGCTGGTCGGCACCAGCGACCCGCCGGCGAGCGACGACATCTACGAGCGACTCGCCGCGCTCTGTGCGGACCGGAGCGGTGTCACCGCCGTCGAGCAGTTCGCCAGCGACCCGCCGGAGCCGGCGACCGTCCGGACCGGGACCGCGGCCAACGAGCGCCACCTCCTCCTGCAGCGGTATCCGCTGCCCGAGATGTCGGGGGCGACGACGCTCGTCCTGGTCAGGGACGTCACCGAGACCGCAGGCCGGGACGCCCGGCTCTCGATGCTGGAGCTGCTGACCGAGCAGGCACAGGACGGGCTGTACACCCTCGACGAGCGGGGCGTCATCGACTTCTGCAACGAGTCGTTCGCGCGGACGCTCGGCTACGAGCCGTCGGAACTGCGGGGCGAACACGCCCAGCGGACGCTCGCGGCCGGCGAACTGGAGAAGGGCCAGCGGACCATCGCGGAGCTGCTTTCCTCCGGGGCCGACAGCACGACGGTCGACCTGACCTTCCAGCGCAAGGACGGCACCGAGCTGGAGATGTCCATCCACTACACGCTCCTGTACGACCGAAACGGCGACTACAGCGGCCTGATGGGCGTCTCCCGCGACATCACCGACCGGATAGAGCGCGAGCGGGAACTGGAGCGGCGCAAGGAGCTGTTCGACGGGCTGGTCGACCACTTCCCCAACGGCGCGGTCTTCCTGTTCGACGACGAGCTGCGGTACACGATGGCCGGCGGGGACGAATTCGAACGGCTCGGTAGCGACCCCGACGCGGTGCTCGGGGAGTCCCCCTCGGAGGCGTTCCCGCCGGAGAACGCGGACCGGCTGGAACGGGCCCAGCAGGCGGCCCTGTCGGGCGAGAAGCGCTCGTTTCACGTGACCCTCAGCCCGTCGGACGGCGCCGAGCGACACTACGAGGTCCAGACCATCCCAATACGGGACGGCGACGGCGCGGTCGTCTCCGGGATGGCCCTCGTCCAGAACGTCACCGAGCGCATCCGGCGGGAACGGGAGCTCGAACAGTCGAACACGCTGCTGTCGACGCTGTTCGACGCGCTCCCGGTCGGCGTCCTCGTCGAGGACAGCGACCGGAGTGTCCTCACCGCGAACCAGCGGTTCGTCGACCTGTTCGACATCCCGGCGTCCCCCGACGACCTCGTCGGGACGCACAGCCCCGACACCGCCGAGGCCGTCGCCGACCAGTTCGCCGACCGGACGGCGTTCCTGACGGCGTTCGACCGGCTCGCCGACCGCCGCCGTCGCCGGCTCAACGAACACCTCGAACTGGCCGACGGGCGCGTCGTCCAGCGCAGTTACCTCCCGGTCGACCTCCCGACGGGGCCGGCGAACATCTGGCTCTACCGGGACATCACCGACCGCATCGAGCGCCAGCGGGAGCTCGAACAGACGACCGAGCGGCTCGAACTCGCCCTCCAGGGGGCCGAGCTCGGCGTCTGGGACTGGAACGTCGAGACCGGCGACGTCACGTTCGACGAGCGCTGGGCCGGGATGCTCGGCTACGATGCCTCGGAACTCGACCACCGCCTCGAGACGTGGGAGGAGCTCGTCCACCCCGAGGACTTCGAGCGGGCCTGGAGTACTATCGACGCCCACCTGGCCGGCGAGACCGACATCTACCACTGCGAGTACCGGATGCGGACCAGGGACGGCGACTACCGCTGGATTCGCGATATCGGCCGCGCCGTCGACCGCGACGACGGGCGGCCCCTGCGTGCCGTCGGTATCCACCGGGACATCACCGAGCGAAAGGAGCGCCAGCGCGAACTCGAGACACAGCGCGACGAACTGGCGACGCTCGCGCAGGTCCACGGCCTCATCCACGACGTCATCGGCGCGCTGGGGTCGGCGGCGACCCGGTCCGACATCGAGGAGACGGTGTGTGACCGCCTCGTCGAGTCCGACCTCTACCAGTTCGCGTGGATTGGCGAGCGCGAGGGGGCGAGCGCGCGACTCGGGGCCGAGACCGTCGCCGGGGACGACGACGGCTACCTCGATATCGTCTCCCAGCGCTCCACGGCCGGCGACGAGACCCCCGGGGCGGAAGCGATTCGGACCGGCGAGACCCAGGTCGTCCACGACATCGAAACCGACGAGCGGGTCGCGCCCTGGCGCGACGCGGCGCTGGCCCGGGAGTTCCGCTCGGCGCTCATGGTTCCGCTGTGCCACGACGAGGCCATCCACGGGGTCCTCGCGGTGTACGCGAACCGCCCCGAGGCGTTCAGCGAGCGGGCCGTCGAGGCCTTCACCGTGCTCGGCGAGATGGTCGGGTTCGCGTACACGGCCGTCCAGAACCGGCAGCTGCTGGTCCACGACCGCGTCGTCGAGATGGAGTTCCGGTCGACGTCGCCCGACGCCTACCCGCTGGGCGTGGCCGCCGCCCACGACTGCGTCCTCCGGGGGTCCGGCAGCGTCGACCTCGGTGATGAGGTCCTGGTCTACCTCTCCGTCGAGGGGGCGTCCCCGGCGGACGTGCTGGCCGACCTCCGTGACCACGAACTGATTCTGGACGGGCGCGTCATCCGCGCTGACGGGGACAGCGGCGTCGTCGAACTCAGCGCGACGCGCTCGTATCACTCCGTCCTGCTCGACGTCGGCGTCAGGCCTCTCGCCCTCGTGGCCGACGGCGAGGAACTCAGCGTCACCGTCGAAGCGCCCCTCGACGCCGAACCCCGGGCCATACTCGATACGCTGTCGGAGCACGCACCCGGCTTCGAGCTGGTGGTCAAGCAGGCCCGCGAGCGCAAGCCGACAGTTGCGGACGACAGCGTGTCCCTGCGAGCGGAACTGACCGACCGACAACGGGACGTGCTCCGCTCGGCGTACCTCGCGGGGTACTACGAGTGGCCCCGGGACACGACCGCCGAAGAGCTGGCCGAAACGCTCGATATCGCCTCGTCGACGCTGCACCAGCATCTCCGGCGGGCCGAGCGCAACCTGCTGGACAGGATACTTGAGAACTGAGGGGACACCGTCTGTTCGAAGGAAAACCTAGTTATCTAGGTGTGCTGTTGATACCCCCGACGGGCGTTGACACGACATGCGAGCATGAGCGACCAGCAAAACAGCCCGCGCGGCGACCAGTGGCGCGGGATGACTCCCCAGAACCGCGGCCTCGACACCCCGATGATAGACGACGTGTTCGAGGCGCTGTCGGACTGGCGGCGGCGAGCGGTCTGTCGCTATCTGGTGACCTGCGAGGACACCGGTGTCGACGTCGAGACGCTCTCGACAGCCGTCGCCCGACAGGGGCAAGCCAGCGGGGTCACCGACTCGGAGACCACCGTCGACTCCGTCGAGCGGGCCCTGGTCGAGACCCACCTGCCCGAACTGGACCGGCTCGGCCTGCTCGACTTCGACGAGCGGAGCCGCGCCGTTCACTACTGGGGCCAGGCCACCGTCGAGAAGTGGGCCGAACACGCCGAGACCGTCAGCCGGGACGGAGAGTTCTGACCACCGCCGGGTTCCCGCCGACCCTCCACCACCTACGGACCCGAACCGATGGGTACTGCGGTATCGAGCACTTCAGTGGGAGTGGTGCCGATTCCGGACTGGTACGGCCGTTATCGAATCGGATGTCCGACGGCCGCACCTATAGAGTTGGGGTAGGCGGATTTACGTACTCGCCGTCATATTCAGGCGCATGTCAGCACTAACCGCGGCACTGCTTCAGGCCACCCAGGCCGAGGCCGTAGACGCGATACAGAGTGACGTGTTGCTGTCGTCGTCTCTCTGGGTCAACATCGCGCTCGCCGGCTTCTCGGCGCTCCTGTTCGTGTACATGGGTCGAAACGTGACCGACTCCCGGGCGAAGTTCATTTTCGCCGCGACGCTGCTGATTCCGCTGGTCTCCATCTCCAGTTACACCGGGCTCGTCTCGGGGTTGACGGTCGGGTTCATCGAGATGCCGGCTGGCCACGCGCTGGCCGGCGAGGAAGTGATGAGCCAGTGGGGCCGCTACCTGACCTGGGCGCTGTCGACGCCGATGATACTGCTGGCGCTCGGACTGCTGGCGAAGGTCGACACCCCCGATCTCTTTACCGTCATCGCGGCCGATATCGGGATGTGTATCACCGGGCTCGCGGCCGCGCTCGTCACCTCGTCGTACGCTCTCCGGTGGGTCTTCTATCTCATCAGCTGTGCCTTTTTCGTCGTGGTGCTGTACGCCGTCCTCATCGAGTGGCCCGAGGCCGCTGCCGCGGCCGGGACCGACGAGATATTCGGCACCCTCCGAGCCCTGACCGTCGTGCTGTGGCTCGGCTACCCGATCATCTGGGCGCTGGGCGTCGAGGGACTCGCACTCGTCCAGAGCGTGGGTATCACCTCGTGGGGCTACTCGGCGCTGGACATCGGCGCGAAGTACGTCTTCGCGTACCTGCTCCTGCGCTGGGTCGCGGCCAACGAGGAGGTCGTCTCCGAGGCGCGCACCGCTCCGGTCGACGACTGACTGGGCCGCTCTCCGGGCGACGACTCGTCCGGTGGCGGATACAGAACAGCCCTCCGACGGTCTCGAACCGCTGCGAGACAGAGCGACGCTACGGGGAGAGTCGCTGGCGGTCCTGCGACGCTCGCTTCGCTCCCGTCGCTGGCTCTCAGGTCTTCGCCCTACGGGCTCAGACGCTGACGATCTCGCGGGAAGAGGACAGCCTCGCGGATGTTCTCCAGCCCGAGCATCGTCATGACAAGCCGTTCGCCGCCGAGCCCCCAGCCCGCGTGGGGCGGCATGCCGTACCTGAACATCTTGGTGTAGTAGTCGAACGCTTCGGGGTCCAGTCCCTGCTGTTCGAACCCTTCGACGAGGCGGTCGAAGCGGTGTTCGCGCTGGCCGCCGGAGACCAGTTCCATCGACGGGTGCATCATGTCGAAGCCCGTCGATATCTCTTCGTCGTCGTCGTGGTCCTTGATGTAGAACGGCTTGATCTCGCTCGGCCAGTCGGTGATGAAGTAGTGTTCGCCGACCTCCTGGCCGAGGACGTGTTCGGCCTCCGTCGAGAGGTCGTCGCCCCAGACCAGCGGCTCGTCCAGCTCGCCGGTGGCGTTGATCTCATCGAGGGCCTCCTGGTAGCTCAGACGCGGGAAGTCGCCCTCGGGCGCCGAGAACTCCTCGTCGAGCCCGAGCGCTTCGAGTTCGTCCTGACAGTTCTGTGCGACGCCCTCATAGGCCGCCTTCACGACGTGTTCGCAGGCGTCCATCGCCTCCGTGTGGTCGTAGAAGGCCGACTCGAAGTCGATGCTGGTGGCCTCGTTGAGGTGCCGGGGCGTGTTGTGTTCCTCGGCGCGGAAGATCGGCCCGATTTCGAAGACCCGCTCCAGGCCGGAGCCGACCATCAGCTGCTTGAACAGCTGCGGGCTCTGGTTCATGAACGCTTCCTGACCGAAGTAGGTGATGGGGAACAGCTCGGTGCCGCCTTCCGTCCCCGTGGCGACGATTTTCGGCGTGTTGATCTCCGTACCGCCCAGCTCCCGGAACGCCTCCCGGACCGAGCGAAGCACTTCGGCGCGGATCTCGAAGATGGCCTTGACCTCCTCCTTCCGGAGGTCGAGGGTGCGGTTGTCGAGCCGCGTCGGCAGCTCGGCGTCGACCTTGCCGGATGGGTCGAGGGGCAGTTCGGGGTCGGCCTCGGAGATCACGTCGACGCTCTCGGGCGTGACCTCGACGCCGGTCGGGGCGCGCGGCTCCTCCTCGACATCGCCCGTGACCGAGATGACCGATTCACGCTGGACGTTCAGCCCCGTCTCGACCAGCTCGTCGTCCATCTCGTCTTTCTCGAACTTGACCTGAATCTTGCCGGTCGTGTCCCGGAGGATGAGGAAGGCGATACCACCGAGGTCGCGGATCTCGTGGACCCAGCCGGCGGCGGTGACGGTGTCGCCCGGCTCGGCGTCTGCGGTGTAGGTTCGGTCGTCCATGGGGGTGGATTCTGAGTCCCCGGACTTAAGGACAGTCTTTCTGTGCGAGACGCCGAACGCAGTGAGGCGTCTCGTAATTGCGAGCGGGAGCGAAGCGACACGCGAGCAGGGAGTCGTTCTGTGGCCTCGAAAGCGAGTGCCACGGCAGGGGTGACCTCGAAAACGAGCGCCACGGCGTCGGCAACCGCCGCTTCGCAGGGACAACGAGAATATCGGCTTCGCTGTGCCGGCGGACGCGTCTAAAACGCGGTCGCTTACTCGGTCGGCGTGGCCGCTTTGGCGTCCTGTGCGCCCTCGACGGTCTCGCGGACCGCCTCGCTCCCCTCGTCGTGGACCAGGTCGCCGACGACGATGGTGTCGGCGTGTTGGGCCATCGTATGGGCCGACTCGTAGTCGTGGATGCCGCCGCCGTAGAACAGCGTCGCGTCGTCGAGGATGTCGGCCGCGGCGGCGACCTTCTCGGTGTCGCCCAGCATGCCCGAGTACTCGACGTAGACGATCTCCTGGCCGAGCAGGTGTTCGGCGGCCTCGGCGTAGGCGGCGACCTCGTCGGCCTCCAGGTCGCAGTTGGCCTGCGTGTACGTGGCCACGGAGGCGTCGGGGTTCATCACGATGTAGGCCTCGGTGAAGGTCCGGGACCAGTCTATCTCGTCGTCGATACGAATCCACTCCTTGTGGGCGCCGGTGACCCAGGTCACGTCGCCGGCGTTCATCACCACCGGAATCAGGTAGCCGTCGTGGCGGTCGCTGTGGACGACCGACGCCGGGTTCGACGGTTCGATGTAGACGGGGATGTCGTGTTTGCCACACGCGTCGACGACCCGCTTCATCTTCTCCTCGGTCATCCCGGTCGTGCCGCCGACCTCGATGGCGTCGGTGCCCGTGGCGGCCACGTCCTCGTAGGTCTCGTCGGCGTACAGTGTCTTGTCCGGGTCGATTTTGGTGATGTGGTCCCAGTCCGCCCAGTCGCTCATACGGATGGGACGTTTGCCTGTCGGCATAACGGCTTCGGATGGGCGAACCCGACGCCCCGGTGGTCCGCCGACCCGTGCAGGCGGCCGGCTGACCGTCACGGCTTAGCCGCTCCCGGTACTGTCCCGACACATGCACCAGCTGACCACTGTCGAGCAGGTCCACGAGGAGGGGTCGTACCTGTTCACCGCCGCGGACCCCTACGGCGACCCGGAGGAGATAATCGTGGTGCCCTGCGGGGACGGCGTCGAGGCGTGGGTCAACCGCTGTACCCACGAGAACCAGCGGTTCGACACCGGCCGCGGGGTGCCGATGCGCGACGGCGAGATAATCTGTCCCCGCCACGGCTCGCTGTTCGACGCCTGCGGGGGCGACTGCGACAACGGCGAGGCGGCCGGGACGACGCTGCCCGACATCGATATCGCCGAGCGTCACGGTACCGTCTTCCTCATCGACGACGACTACGAGTTCTCCCACGAGGGCGGTATCGACGACGACGGCCCGAGTTCCACGTCGCATCTGCAGCTGTAGCGGTCGGTGTGAATACGATGGGTCTATTCACGGAAGCTCTGACAGTCACTTGGTCAGTGTAGCGATACAGTGAACGACGAGGTCTACCAGCTGTCGGAGAACGACTAGAACCGTCATGCAAAACTTCTGTCTCGCGCCGCAGTCGCGCGCTTTATACAGTATTCACCGGAGTGTTACGTTCTCGACGAGGATTATCTTCACACCTTGAATCTCGCCGATCTTCTCGACCGTTCCCTCGAAACTGATTCGTTCACCGTCGTGGAATTCGTCTACGTCACCTCTCGGCTGAGCGTTCTTCAACATAAACGGACGCGAGCCCGATGCGTCGTCGTAGAATACACGAAAGCCCTCGTACTCTTCCTGATAGGGCTCGTAATATTTCACATCGTTCGCCGCAATCTGCTTGCCTACCCACTCGTTAGGGTTCTCAGTAACCGTACGATAATCCGAAAGCGAGTCGATTAGATACCCTGACGCTGGCTCGGTGGTCGCAGTCGGCTTTTCGGACCCAGAGTCCGCATCTGTGGGCGTTGTCTCCCCGTCAGTGTCCGCACTCTCCTCCCCTGGCGGAGTCGGTGAGTCTGCATCAGCTGAGGTCGAGTTCCCCTCGCCGCCAGAGCATCCCGCTAGACCGGTCACCACGGCACTCCCGCCGAGTGCGATGAATCGTCGCCGATTGAGCTGGCTTCTACCCGACATAAAAGCCTCCGAGCACCGTCGAGATTAAAAGCGCTCCGAAAGTGCAGTGATGGGGACGAGCCAGCCATCTTCTGTACCGATTGGTATCGTATCTACGACGGAATTGACGACCACGACAAAAATGGGGCAATCTCGCCTTTACCCTTCGACCGTGAGTGTCGTTGTCCTTGAATTGACTCCCTCTTGAACAACCTGGATTTCTTCAACGGCATCCCCTTCAGTCGTGAATATGAGGCGGTAGCCGACGTCTTGTTCCGCTTTCGTACACTCCTCCTCGGTTGTCTCTTTCGTGCCAATCATCGCGTTGACCGTGGGCGGGTCCGACCCCTCAACCACGGTAACCGAGCCAAGTTCAATTGTCGTACAACCGTCTTTGACTGCAACAGTTCCTTCGACGATGTACTCACCGTTCTCGGCCTTTGAGATGTAGTGTTCTGCAGCAGCACTACCGATAACTTCGAACGAGTGGTCAGTCACCGTTGCGCTCTTTTCAGGAGTTTGGTTCGGTGTTTCAGTCGGACTCGATTCATCACTGTTCTCTGAGTCGCTTGAACACCCCGCTACCGCTATCGCGCCGCTCGCAAAGGCGCTCGTGAGAAACCGGCGTCTATCCATACCGTAAACAGGATAGGACCATCTGATTAGTGTTCCGTTGATAACGCCTCCGGGAGTGGCTGAGAACACGTATCGTTTGGGTAACGTTCAGAACATCCGAACGCAGTAATTTTCGCTAAAGGGAACTCACGAGGTGCTTTTACCGTATCGTGACCGGAGAAATAAATACAAGAGAGCGAAGGCGGTCCCTAGAAAGATTCCTCGCAACAGCCCCGCTCTGATGTTACCAGTTAGTAGGAACACTTCTGCCCCGACGGTAAAAAGAGTGTAAGTGGTAATCAGAATCGCTCCGAGAATCCACGGATTGTCGAAATCTATGTCAGCCATTGGAAAGGTATCTGCAGACGCTCACATAAATATTGGCCAATCTGTGCGTCTACTGACCGGCTGTATCAGCCACTTACGTGGATTAAGAAACCGAACCCACACCAACTGATGGGGAGCCCGGTCTCGTACGGGAGTTCCTGTCTGTGAGCCGGTATCGAGCGAACACTCGCGGCCGCCAGCGGGACACGCTGGAACGGGACCCAGGCTGCTAGCCGTGTGCAACCGCCGTCGTGGCGGCGACTGCCTCTCTCACACCATCAGGCTTCCAGTTCGGTCTGCCAGTCACGGACCTGGCTCGCGCTGACGCCCTGGACCTCGGTGGCGACGACGTCGGCGTCCGCCTCCCGGAGCGCGTCCAGGGAGTCCACGCCGGCGGCTTCCAGCTTCTCGGCGGTCGCCCCGCCGATGCCGCTCAGGTCCTCCAGCTCCTCGACGGCGTTTCTGGCGCGGTACTCCTCGAAGTTACAGATGGGACAGCCAAGCTCCCACGGGTCGTCGCTGTCGGGGTCGACGACGAGTTCGGGGAGGTCGTGCTCGTCGCAGAACTCGTCGGTCACCTCGATGTCGCCGTTGCGGGGCAGGGGCAGCGAGTACTCGCAGTCGGGGTAGCGCGTACAGCCGACCAGCCGGGAGCCCGAACGGAGGTGTTTGATAGCGAGTTCGCCGCCCTCGCTGTCGTGGCAGTCGGGGCACGGGCCGATGACTTCGTCCTCGCTCTCGTCGGCCTTCTCGGCCTCACAGCGGGGACAGCCGTGGACGAAGGTGTCCCGGCCGGCGAGCATCTTCACGTGGTGCATCTCGTGTTCCTCGCACTCGTCCTCCAGGACGAGCGGCTCGCCGGTCGAGGGGAGCGGGAGCGTGTTGCGACACTCGGGGAAGCCGTCACAGCCGACGAAGTACGACCCCTGTCGGGACCGCCGGACGAGCATCGCCTCGCCACACTGGGGGCACGGGCCCAGCGTCTTGTCGGCTTTCAGGGACTCCTGGAGGTGTTCGCCGATCTCCTCGCGGGAGTCGGCCAGCTCGTCGAACACCCGCTGGAGCATCTCGCGGGACTCGTCGGTCACCTCGTCCAGGGTGGCCTCGCCGTTGGCGATGCGGGTCATGTCCTGCTCTAACTGGGCGGTCATGTCGTCGCTGACGACGCGGTCGGCGAACTCCTCGGCGGCCTCGACGACGGCCATCGCCAGCGTCGTCGGCCGGGGCGGGTCCCCCTCGATGTAGCCGCGGTCGTACAGCTTCTCGATGGAGTTGTGCCGCGTGCTCTTCGTTCCCAGCCCCTTCTTCTCCATGGTCTCGATGAGCCGCGACTGGCCGTAGCGTCGGGGCGGCTGGGTCTGTTTGTCCTCCAGACGCACGTCGCTCATCGCCAGCTCCTCGCCCTCCTCGACGTCGGGGACGTGGTTCTCGCTGGCGCTGGAGTACGGATAGACGGCGTGATAGCCCGGTTCGACGAGGCGCTTGCCGTTTGCCTTCAGCGACCGGCCGGCGGCCTCGGCGACCACGCGCAGACGCTCCCAGGTGGCGGGCTCGGCGACCGTCGCGAAGAAGCGCCGGACGACGAGTTCGTACACCTCCCACTCGTCCTCGGAGAGTTCGGACTTCGAGGGGAGCTCCCCGGTCGGGTGGATGGGCGGGTGGTCGGTGGTCTCCTCGTCGCCCTCTGTGGCGACGATGTCGTCCTGTTCGAGCAGCGCCTCGGCGTCCTCGCCGAAGTCCGAGGAGCTGACGAAGGCGTCGAGCAGTTCGTCCTCCTCTAGGTCCTCGGGGTAGACGGTGTTGTCCGTGCGCGGGTAGGTCATGTAGCCCGCGGTGTACAGCTCCTCGGCGATGGACATCGCCCGCTGGGCGGAGTAGCCCAGCGAGCTGGCCGCCGAGATAAAGGCCGTCGTGTTGAACGGCGTCGGGGGGCTGTCGGTGCGGCTGCGCCGCCGGACGCCCGTGACCGTCGCCGCGTCGACGCCGCTGAGGTCGGCGTAGGCCGCGTCGGCGCTGTCCTCGTCCCAGACGCGCTCGGCCTCTTTCCCGTCGTCGTCGTAGAAGTACTGGGCCTCGAATTTCGAGTCGTCCTTCGTGAGGTCGGCGAATATCTCCCAGTAGTCCTCCGGGTCGAAAGCCTGAATCTCGCGCTCGCGGTCGACGATGAGCTTCAGCGTCGGCGACTGGACACGGCCAACGGAGATGAAGTCGTCGCCGAGCTGGCGGGCCGAAAGCGAGAGAAAGCGGGTCAGCGCCGCGCCCCAGACGAGGTCGATAATCTGGCGGGCCTCGCCCGCGGCCGCGAGGTCGAAGTCTATCTCGTCGGGCTCGGCGAAGGCCTCCCGGACCTCGCGTTCGGTGATAGAGGAAAAGCGCACGCGGGAGACAGGCACGTCGGTCACCTCGCGGATGAGCTCGTAGGCCTCCTTGCCGATGAGCTCCCCCTCGCGGTCGTAGTCCGTGGCGATGACGGCGCTCTCGGCCTTGCGGGCGAGCTGTTTGAGCGTCGTGACGATGTTCTCCTGGGTCGCCTCCTTCGTGACCTCGGCGTCGATGAGCTCGACCGGCTCGACGTCGCGCCAGTCGTTGTACTCGGGCGGGAAGTCGACGCCGACGACGTGTCCCGACAGGCCGACGACGCGCTTGGTCCCCCACCGGTAGACGTTGACCCCGTTTCGCCGCTCGGCCTCGGCGCTCCCCTCCGAGAGGATTTCGGCGATGCGGCGGGCGGCGTTGTCCTTCTCCGTGATTATCAGCTCCATCGGCCACCACCTCTCGTACTCATTAGGGGTCGCTACGCTCGGAGGCGTCCTAAAGACTTTCGGGGAATCGAACGACAGCGCGGGCGTGCAGCCGCACGCGGGCGCTCTCGCCGCGCACGTCGGCGCCATCCGATGGGCTCTTGGGCGCCCGGACGAACCCCCACTATGGACAGACGGACTGCCCGCATCCTCCGTGGGGTCGCCGCCGCGCTCGTCTTCGTCACGGCGGCGTATCACCTCTGGTGGGGGTTCCCGCGGAGCCTCGTCTATCTCAACGCCTTCGGCACCGGCGTCCCGCCGGACCCGCGTCCGTTCCTCTTCGTCGCACTCGGCGCGGTTCTGCTCGCGGGCCCGTATCTCGTCTCCTTTGACGTCGTGAGCCTGCGGACCGCGTACGCCGGGGCCGCGCTCCTGCTCGTCGGCTCCATCGCGGCCTGGGTCACGTGGCATGCCACCGGCCACGGCGCCTTCCTCGTCGACGGGTTCTCAGCCCCTGCATCGGGTGGCGGCCACAGCCACGGGGAGCGAAACACCGTGTTGCTCATCCTCGACCACTTCAACACCGAGCCGGTCGAGGCCGCTATCAAGCTGGTCGAGACCGCCGCCGTCGCCATCTTCCTGGCGCTGTTCCGGATGGACCCGGCGGTCGTGACCCAGACACAGCAGGACGGTAGGAGCGACGCCAGCGAGACGTAGTCGCCGTTACTCGTCCAGTGCCTCGCGCAACAGCCCGTTGACCTCGCCGGGGTCGGCGCTCCCGCCGGTCTTTTGCATCACCTGGCCGACGAGGAAGTTCAGCGCGTTGTCCTCGCCGTCGTGGTAGTCCTCGACGGTGTCGGGGTTCTCCTCGATGGCTTCCTCGACGGCGCCCTGGACCTCGTCGCCGGAGGTCTTGCCGAGCCCCTCCCGCTCGACGACGGTGTCGGGGTCGTCGCACTCGTCGAGCATCTCACGCAGCACCGTCTCGCGGGCGTTCTTGGCGGTAATCTCGTCCTCGGCGACGAGTTCGACGAGCCGGGTCACCTCCTCGAAGCGGTCGTCGATGTCCGTGACAGACATGTCGCGGTAGTTGAGTTCGCCAAGCAGGTTGTCGGCGACCCACGTCGAGGCGAGGTCGGCGTCGAACTCCTCGGCGACGCTCTCGAAGAAGTCAGCGACCTGCTTCGTGCTCGTCAGCTTGGAGGCGGCCTCGTCGCTGAGCCCGTATTCCTCGACGAACCGCTCGCGGCGGGCGTCGGGCAGTTCCGGGATGTCGATTTCGTCTTTCCAGTCCGACACCTGCAGCGGCGGGATGTCGGCCTCGCGGAAGTAGCGGTAGTCCTTCTCCTCCTCCTTCGAGCGCATCGAGACCGTATTGCCGTGGGTCTCGTTGAAGTGGCGCGTCTCCTGTTCGACAGCCCGGCCTGACTGGACGAGCTTGCGCTGGCGTGACTCCTCGAATGCCAGGGCCGTCTCGGCGCCCTTGTGGCTGGAGATGTTCTTGACCTCCGTGCGGTTGGCGTCTTCGAGCACTTCGTCGTCGATGTGGCCGTCCTCGCCGACCTCGTCGGCGTCGACCATCGAGAGGTTCGCGTCGATGCGGAGGCTCCCGTCGCGGGTCGCGTCGAAGACACCCAGATACTCCAGTACCTCCTCCAGCTTTTCGAGGAACGCCCGGACCTCGCCCGGGGCGCGGAAGTCCGGCTCGGTGACGATCTCCATCAGCGGCGTCCCCGCGCGGTTGTAGTCGACGAGCGTGTAGTCGGCCCGCTCGATGGACGTGGTGCGTGATTCGAGGGGCCCGCTGCCGTCACGGACGTGTTTGATGGAGCCGGGGTCTTCCTCCAGGTGCGCGCGGCGGATGTCGACCGCCCGCCGGTCGCCCTCGACGGCGAACTCCAACCGGCCGTCCTGACAGATGGGGGAGTCGTACTGCGTTATCTGGAAGTTCTTGGGCAGGTCGGGGTAGTAGTAGTTCTTCCGGTGGAAGGCGGTCTCCTCGGGGATGTCGGCGTCGATGGCCTTGCCAACCTTGACGGCGGCCTCGACGGCCCCCTCGTTGACGACCGGCAGCGCCCCGGGCAGCCCCAGACAGACCGGGCAGGTGTTGGTGTTTGGCTCCTCGCTGGGCTCGGTCGAACAGCCACAGAATATCTTCGTCTCCGTCTCCAGCTGGACGTGGACCTCCAGCCCGATGACGGCCGCGAGTTCGCGGGACTCGGCGGCTTGTGCAGTCATTACCACTGATTCGGCGTCCCCCGGCTAAAGCGTAACGACCCCTAGCTGTGGTGGTCGATTGAGGGACTGGGCTTCGTATCAGCCAGAACGCCCCGCTAGCAGAACGGCGTGACGGACTGCCAACAGCCAGAAAGCCCCCGACCGTTCGACGGCTGCGACTCGCTGCGCTCCTCACTACGTTGCGGTGCTTGCTTCGTCTCGCTCGTCGAACGGTCGGCCCCTTTCAGTCCCACCCGTAGCCGGTTGGTCAAACAGCGCTGGGTGGGACTGAAAGGGGCGGCTGGCTCCGGGAAGGCGGGCGAAATAAGCACTGGACTGAGCGTAGCGAAGGAAGGGCGCAACGAGCCCCCCGACCGGAGCCCGCCGGGGCTTTCTAGCTGTTTGAGGTCTCCTCGTAGCAGCGAGTGGATCCCACATCATCAACCACCACTACTAGCCCCGCGTTTCCACTCCAGATGGCGACAGTATCCGGCCATCGGCTCACCGGCCGCGACTCCCCGATACGTCCGCCAGCGCGCGCGAACACCCTATCTATCGGAATCCGAACTGTTGTCTGACGCACGTTTATGTGGACGGATAGTCACTGTATAGCATATGTGTGGTAACCGCGTCGAGGAACTGGAAACGCGCGTTCAGGAACTGGAAGCCTCCGTCGAGGGACTGACCGACGAGCTCGTCGAGTGCAAGGTCCGCATCCGCGAGCTCGAAAACACCGTCGACGAGCAAAACGGGTTCAGCCGGGCGCCGCCCGAGCAGGCGGGCGAGGAGCGGGCCGAACGACAGCCCGAGGAGTCGGAGCCGTCGGCGGCCGACGCCGCGGACTCTTCCTCGACCGAGAGCGAGATTCTGGTCCCCGAAGCCGGGAGCGATACGGCGACGCCCGAGGCCGGTACATCTAACACCGAGGCTCCCGAGGGGTCTGACAACACCGCCGACCCCGAGGCCGACGCGGAGTCGGAGACCGACGAGGAGTCGGGCTCCGACATCATCGTGGCCTAGACGGGCGGCCCCCCTCATCGTATGCACATCAAAGAGCTCGTCCTCGACAACTTCAAGAGCTTCGGGCGGAAGACCCGAATCCCGTTCTACGAGGACTTTACCACTATCTCGGGCCCGAACGGGTCGGGCAAGTCGAACATCATCGACGCCGTCCTCTTCGCGCTCGGGCTGGCCCGCACGTCGGGTATCCGGGCGGAGAAGCTGACAGACCTCATCTACAACCCCGGCCACGCCGACGAGGACGTGGAGTACAGCGGCGAGCGCGAGGCCAGCGTCGAGGTCATCCTCGACAACGCGGACCGCACCGTCTCCCGCGCGCAGGTCGTCAACGCCGCGGGAACCGAGGACGTCGGCGACGTCGACGAGATATCTATCAAACGCCGCGTCAAGGAGACCGAGGACAACTACTACTCCTACTACTACATCAACGGTCGCTCGGTCAATCTCTCTGACATCCAGGACCTGCTGGCACAGGCCGGCGTCACGCCGGAGGGGTACAACGTCGTGATGCAGGGCGACGTGACCGAGATAATCAACATGACCGCCGGCTCCCGGCGGGAGATAATCGACGAGATAGCCGGGGTCGCGCAGTTCGACGCCAAGAAGGCCGACGCCTTCGAGGAGCTCGAGGTCGTCCAGGAACGCATCGACGAGGCCGAGCTCCGCATCGAGGAGAAACAGGACCGGCTCGACCAGCTGGAAGACGAGCGCGAGACCGCCCTCCAGTACCAGGAGCTCCGCGACGAGAAGGAGGAGTACGAGGGCTACCGGAAGGCGGCCGAACTGGAGGACAAGCGCGAGGAACTGGCCGAGACCGAGGCGGAAATCGACGAGCTGGAGAGCGACCTCGCCGAACTCCGGGCGGAGCTCGACAGCCGGCAGGGCAAGGTCGTCCGGCTGGAGGACGAGCTCCACGAGCTCAACAACGAAATCGAGCGCAAGGGCGAGGACGAGCAGCTCGCCATCAAGCGCGACATCGAGGAGATAAAGGGCGACATCTCGCGGCTGGAGGACAAGATAGCCGGCGCGGAGGAGGCCGTCGAGGACGCCGAAAACGAGCGCCGGCAGGCGTTCGTCCAGATAGACCGAAAGCAGGAGACCATCGACGAACTGGAAGGCGACATCCGCGAGACGAAAGTCGAGAAATCGAACGTCAAAGCGGACATCGCGAGCGAGGAGAGCGAGCTCGCCGACGTACAGAGCCGCATCGACGACATCGGCGAGGAGTTCGAGGAGATAAAGGACGAACTGGAGGACAAACGCGAGACGCTCGAGGAAAAGAAGACCGAGCGCAACGACCTCCAGCGCGAGCAGGACCGCCTGCTCGACGAGGCCCGCCGGCGCTCCAACGAGGAAGACGAGAAACGGGAGACCATCGAGGAGCTGGATGCCGGGATTCCCGACCTCGAAGCCGAAATCGAGGACCTGGAGACGGAACTGGAGAAGGCCGAGAAGAACAAGGCGACCATCGGCGAGGTCGTCGACGACCTGCGCGCGGAGAAACGGGAGCTCCAGTCGGACCTCGACGGCCTGGAAGACGAGATAAGCGCGAAACAACAGGAGTACGCCGAACTCGAAGCGAAGGCGGGCCAGGACGGCGACTCCTCGTACGGCCGCGCGGTCACCGCCATCCTGAACGCCGGCCGCGAGGGCGTCCACGGCACCGTCGGCCAACTGGGCGGGGTCGACCCCGAATACGCGACCGCCTGCGAGACCGCCGCCGGCGGCCGCCTCGCCCACGTCGTCGTCGACGACGACGGCGTGGGCCAGTCCTGTATCGAGTACCTCAAGTCGCGCAACGCCGGTCGGGCGACGTTCCTGCCGATTACGCAGATGCAGAACCGCTCGCTGCCGTCGCTGCCGGACGAGGAGGGCGTCATCGACTTCGCGTACAACCTCGTCGACTTCGACCCCGAGTACGCGGGCGTCTTCTCGTACGTGCTGGGCGATACGGTCATCGTCGACCGGATGGAGACCGCCCGCGACCTGATGGGCGACTACCGGATGGTCACCCTGGAGGGCGACCTGGTCGAGAAGAGCGGCGCGATGACCGGGGGGTCCTCCTCGGGCACCCGCTACTCCTTCTCGGGCGGGGCCGGCCAGCTCGAACGGGTCGCGACCCGAATCCAGGAGCTCGAGGACGAACGAGCCGACGTGCGCGAGGAACTGCGGGACGTGGAGGAGCGCCTCGACGACGCCCGCGACCGCGAGTCCGACGCGACCGAGCAGGTCCGTGACATCGAGGCGGACATCGAGCGCAAGCGGGCCGAGCTGGAACAGACCGGCGAACGCATCGACGACCTCGAAGCGGCCATCGAGGAGATAGCTGCCGAACGGGAGTCCGTCGCCGACGAGATGGACGAGCTGGAGGCCGACATCGAAGCGGCCAACGAGACTATCGCCGCCATCGAGGCCGATATCGAGGAACTCGAAGCGGAGGTCCAGGACTCCGAACTGCCGGACCTGACAGACGAACGCGAGGCGATACGGGAGGAGATAGACGCGCTGGAGGACCGCGGGGACGACCTCGACGCGAAGCTCAACGAGTTGCAACTCGAAAAGCAGTACGCCGAGGACGCCATCGAGGAGCTCCACGACGACATCGAGGCCGCCCAGAACCGCAAGGCGGAGAAGGAAGAGCGCATCGCCGAGCTGGAGACACAGGTCGAGGAGAAACGCGAGCTGAAGGCCGAGAAAGAGCAGGCGGTCGAGGAGCTCGAAAGCGAGCTCGCCGAGCTCAAAGGCGAGCGCGAGGAGCTGCGCGAGGAGCTCCAGGCGGCCAAGGAGGCCCGCGACGAGCAGCAGGCGAAGGTCACCGACGTCGAGCGCGACCTCGACGACGAGCGCGAGGACAGCGAGCGCCTGGAGTGGGAGATAGACGAACTCGAAGCGCAGGTCGGCGACTACGACCCCGAGGACGTCCCCGACCACGAGACCGTCGAGTCAGAAATCGAGCGCCTGACCGGCGAGATGGAGGCGCTGGAGCCGGTCAACATGCGCGCCATCGAGGAGTACGACCGGGTGGCCGACGAGCTGGCCGACCTGGAGGACAAGAAGGGGACCCTGGTCGAGGAGGCCGACGGGATACGGGACCGCATCGACAGCTACGAACAGAAGAAGAAGGCGACGTTCATGGACGCCTTCGACGAGATCAACGAGCAGTTCCAGAACATCTTCGAGCGGCTCTCGAACGGCACCGGCCACCTCCATCTGGAGAACGAGGACGACCCCTTCGAGGGCGGTCTGACGATGAAGGCCCAGCCCGGCGACAAGCCCATCCAGCGGCTGGCGGCGATGTCCGGCGGCGAGAAGTCGCTGACGGCGCTCGCCTTTATCTTCGCCATCCAACGGCACAACCCCGCGCCGTTCTACGCCCTGGACGAGATAGACGCCTTCCTCGACGCGAAAAACGCCGACCTCGTGGGCGAACTCGTCGACGAGCTCGCCGGCGACGCCCAGTTCGTCGTCGTCTCGCACCGCTCTGCCATGCTGGAGCGGTCCGAGCGGGCCATCGGCGTGATGATGCAGGGCGACAACGTCTCGGCCGTGACCGGTATCGACCTCTCCGAGGAGGAGCCGGACGAGGAGGTGCCCGCGGATGACTAGCGGGGCGCCGGCGGAGCGCCGCGCCGGGGGCGCCTCGGGAACGCGTGGGGGCGACACGACCCGGAGGCGTGTGCCATGACGGACGACGTTCCGCTCGATATCACGGGCCACGACGACAGGGAGCCGCCGGGCGACCGGTCCGACATGGACCTACTGACCGGCGACGCGGGAGTCGACGACGGCGCCGAGGTGGCCGGGACCCCGGAGTCCGACGCCGACGGCGAGCCGGAGACGGCCGACGACGCCCCGGTCGAGGTGCTGGTGCAACTCGCGGACGACGGCGAGATAGACCCGTGGGACATCGACGTGGTGCAGGTCACGGACAAGTTCCTCGACGCCATCGACGGGAGCGACCTGCGCACGTCCGGTCGGGCGCTGTTTTACGCCTCCGTGCTGGTGCGGATGAAGAGCGACGCGATGCTCGGGGCCGACGAGCCGGCGGAGGAGACCGTCGAGCCCTGGGAGCGGGCGATGTCCGGCGACGACCCCATCGAGGAGCCCGACCCCTTCGCGGCCCTGGAGTCGGAGATGGATCGCCGGCTGGAGCGCCGGCGGGCCCGCGGGATGCCACAGACTCTGGACGAACTCGTCCGGGACCTACGGGAGGCCGAGCGGGACAACTGGTGGAAGGAGTCCCGCGAGTACGACACCAGCGGTTCGCCGAAGGGGTTCCAGCGGGGCACCCAGGAACTGGACTACCGCGGGGCCGACGACATGCGGCTGGACGACGAGCCCTCCGCCGCGGACGTGACCGGCACCGCCCACGGCGAGCAGATAGACGACACCATCGAGGACGTCTACGCCGCCGTCCGCGAGCAGTACGACCAGGGCCGCGAGGAAGTGCTCTACCGCGAGGTCGAGTCGGCGGGCGGCTCCCGCGTCGAGACGTTCCTGGGCCTGCTCTTTCTGGCCCATCGGGGCCGCGTCGTCCTCCAGCAGGACGACCTCTTTGGCGACCTCTGGATTCAGGACCCCAGCGCCGCCACCGGCTCCGGGGAAGCCATCGCGGACTAGCCGACTCGGACCGCAAACAGGTTCAAAACGCTCGCCGCCCTACGTGTCGGTGATGAGTCAGGAGTCGGCTCAGTCACCGCCGGGTCCCGAGCGCCTCGCCGACGTCTTCAGCGTCCGTGATATCGACCTCGCGGAGGGGGACATCCGGTACTACGGCGACCCGGTGACCGACGCCGCCCAGGTCGTTCGGCAGGTCGGTCCCACCTTCCGACAGCACGGCTACCGCGTGCGCCTGCAAAGCGAGGCCGGCGAGCACGTGCTGGTGGCGACCGAGCGGTCGCTGGGCGTCGACGGGGTCCCGTGGCTCAACGTCGCGCTCGCGGCGGCGACGCTGCTCTCGACGCTGTACGCGGGGACGCGGTGGTACGGGCTCTCGGTGGTCACAGAGCCGGCGGCCATCCTGCGGGCGTGGCCCTTCGCGGCCGCCGTCATGGGCATCCTCGCGGTCCACGAGTTCGGCCACTACGCCCTCTCGCGGTACCACGAGGTCCAGGCCAGTCTGCCCTACTTCATCCCGCTGCCGTTCAACGTCATCGGGACCCTGGGCGCGGTCATCCGGATGCAGGACAACATCCCCGACCGGCGGGCGCTGTTCGACATCGGCGTCGCCGGGCCGCTCGCGGGGCTCGTCGCGACCGTCGCCGTCACGGCCGTCGGCGTGACGCTCGACCCGATATACGTCGCCGGCGGCCTCATCGCCAGAATCGAACTGGGGTATCCGCCGCTGATACAGGGCATCGCCGCCCTGCTCGGCGAGCCGCTCACCTACGAGGACCCCAACCTGTTGCCCAACCCGGTGGTCATCGGCGGCTGGGTCGGCGCCTTCGTCACCTTTCTCAACCTCATCCCGGTCGGGCAACTCGACGGGGCCCACATCAGCCGCTCGCTGGTCGGCGAGCGCATGGACGCCGTCCAGCTCGTCGTGCCGCTCCTCCTCTTCGGGCTGGCAGGCTATCTCGTCGCCTTCGAGGGCGGCCGGGCCGCCCCACTGTGGGGGTTCTGGGGCATCATCGCGCTTGTCTTCTCCAGAGCGGGCACGGCCACGCCGCTCGTCGAGACGCCGCTTGGCCCCGGTCGCCGGGCGCTGGGCGTCCTGACGCTCGTCCTCGGCGCGCTCTGTTTCGTACCGGTCCCGATTACCATCTCCGTCTAGATGCCGTAGGGGTCGTACTCCGGCCGGCTATCGGCGTCGGGGTCGATGTCGTAGGCGGCGTAGAACTCCTCGCGCAGCCGGTCACCGGCCGCGCTGAAGAAGACGACAGCGCCGAAGGGCCGGGAGTAGCGGTCGGCGTCCGGCCGGTCCGGGTCGACGAAGAGCGCGTCGGTCACCGGCTCGCCGACCGACGAAAGCTCGCCGAGCCGCCCCTCCATCGGGACCAGCCCGGTGAGGACGCTGGGGACGAACGCGCCGCCGGGCAGCGGCGCTCGGGGCTGGACCGCGAGCTCGGCGACCGGCTCGCCTTCCGACTCCAGGACGGTCGTCGACGGTCGCTCCTGGCCGTCGGTCCACAGCTCCTCGGCGACGGCCGGCGGGTCGGCGCCGACGGCGAAGGCCATCCGGACCCCGCCGACGCGCTCGACCGACTGGATGGACCACGCCTCGTCGGGGTCGTCGGCGTCGCCGCCGAGCGTCGCCTCGACGAGGTCGCCGGTCCGGAGCGCGTCGATGTCATCCTGCCGGTCACCGTAGCCCGACTGGTAGGCGGTGTAGAGTCGCGTCCCCTCGGTGTCGAACAGGTTGATGTGGGGAACCGACTCGACGACGCGGTACACCCGGAACCGGCCCGCGTGTGTTTCCATGCCCGGCCCGAGGGGCTCGGGCGTGAAGACTCCGTGGGTCGGGGGAAACAAACAGATAGGTGGGACTGTTACCCGTCTGTATGAGCCAGCGTACGGGGTTGCCGGAACCGGACGCCGAGGAGCTACAGGCCGCCGTCGAGCGCCTGCTCGACGAGACGGTCGACCGCGAGGACTCCCTCGACGTCGCGGTCGAGGACCTCGAAGTCGACATTCCGATTTACTTCGGCGAGGACTCCCCGCGGGCGAAGTGGCGGTTCAACGGCGACGTCACCGTCACGTTCGACGGGGTTCGCGGCCCGCTGCGGGAGTGGTTCGACCTCCACGGCGAACGGCCCGAGGGGCCGGACCGGGACTGAGACCGCCGATTGCGTCGACCGGCCGTCTCAGTCGAGGAGTCGCCACCCGCCGTCGGTCGCCGCCGCCTGGTCCCGACGGACCATCTCGGCCATGACCTCCCCGAGCCGGTCGGGCTGTGCTATCTCCAGCGACGTGGGGTTCAGGTCGTGGTACGACCGCAGGAGCGACCGGATGTCGGCGATCGAGTGGCGCTCCTGGTCGCTCTTTTCCATGACGCCGGAGACGAGTTCCGTCATGTCCTCGATGAAGTTCCACGGGTAGACGACCCACGTCCACTCGTCCAGCCGCTCGCCGACGAAGTCCGGCTCGTGGTCGCTGGTGTCGAGCAACTGCAGCGTCGCCGTCCGCACGCTCGCCGGGTTCCGGTCGGCGACGCAGCCGGCGGCGGTCTGGAGCGACTGGCCCGTGTCGGCGATGTCGTCGACGACGAGCACGTCCTTGCCCTCGACCGCGCCGTCGGCCAGGGGGTAGCGGACCTCGGGCTCGTCGCTCTGCTGTGCGGTGCCGACGTAGTGTTCTATCTTCAGGCTCGCGAGGTCGTCGAGGCCCAGGAAGTCACAGAGACAGCGGCCGGCGAACCAGCCGCCCCGGGCCAGCGCGACGACCACGTCGGGTTCGAACTCGGCCGCTTTCACCTCGTCGGCCACGTCGCGACAGAGGTCGTAGATGTACTCCCAGTTCGTGACGGTGCAGGGAAACTCCGCCGGTAACTCGCCCATATCTGGACAGACGGGCCCGGAGGCTTAACGGTTTCATCACGGGGTCGCCGTTCCAGCAACTGTTATCCGGGGGCTGGCACAACAGGTGGCCATGGACACACGGGACGTGTTACTCGCCAACGGGTTCGCCGTGGAGCCGATGGCCGGGGCGCCGGCGGGGCTCGTGCTGGAGGCCGACGGACTGAGCGACGACCAGATGGCGGCCATCGCGGGGGAACTGGGCGCGAGCGCGACGGCGTTCGTCCGCGAGAGCGACCGGGCCGACCGGCGACTGCGGTTTTTCGCGCCGACCGGCGAGCTCGACCGGAGCGACCACGCGACCGTCGCCGCCTACGGCGCACTGTTCGAACGGGGCGAACTCGACGCGGGCGAGTACGCGATGGAGACCGTCGGGCGGACCCGCGACGTGGAGGTGAAGCCCGACGGGACGGTGTGGGTCGAGCAGGGCGAGGCCGACATCCGAACGGTCTCGCTCGACTACGACGAGGTGGCCGACGCGCTGGGTATCGACGCGGCGACCCTGCGGGACGTGGGCGCGGACATGCCGCTGGCCGTCGCCGACACCGGCGAGCCGTGGCTGCTGGTTCCGGTCAACTACTTCGAGCACGTCAGCCGCGTCGAGGCGGACCTGCCGGCCATTCGGGCGCTGTGTGACCGCGTCGACGCGGTGGGACTGTACGCCTTCACCTTCGACACCATCGCCGGCGAGGCGACGCTGCACGGCCGCGGGTTCGCGCCCTCTCGCGCCGTCGGCGAGGTGCCCGTCACCGGCGCCGCCGCCGGCGCCTGTGGGGCCTACGTCCGCCGCGAGGGCGCGCTCGACGACACCATCGACCAGATAGTCGTCGAGGGGGGTCACTTCCTCGACAGGCCCGGCACGGTCAGGGTCGACACCGACGGGCTGGAGGCGTGGGTCGGCGGGCGAGCGGTGACCACGATGGACGGGTCGCTGACCATCCCCGAGGCCGACGGCGACGACGACATCATCGAGGTCTAGCTGCTCTTTACCGACCGGTAGACCGCAAGGAACATAATAGTAGTTAATTAAAGAACGGATGAGTCCATGCACACACTGTGGCTCGCGGAGATCGGAGCCGACGACCTCGACCGGGTCGGCGGCAAGGCAGCATCCCTGGGAGAACTGGCCGGCGCTGGGTTGCCGGTCCCGTCGGCGTTCGTCGTCTCTGCCGGGACGTACCGGGCGTTCATCGAGGATACCGGCATCGCCGAGGCGCTGTTCGACGCAGTCGACGTCGACAGCGACGACTCGACGGCGCTCGCAGGGGCGGCCGAGCGCGCTCAGGAGCTGATTCTCGAAACGGAGGTCCCGCCGGCGGTACGCGAGGACGTGCTCGCGGCCTACGACGAGATGGGGGACGGCCCCGTCGCCGTGCGGTCCTCGGCGACGGCGGAGGACCTCCCCGACGCCTCCTTCGCCGGCCAGCAGGACACGTATCTCAACGTCGAGCGTCCGGACCTGCTCGACCGGGTCAAGGAGTGCTGGGCGTCGCTTTTCACCCAGCGGGCCATCTACTACCGCAACGAGCAGGAGTTCGCACACGACGCCGTCGACATCGCCGTCGTCGTCCAGGAGATGGTCGACGCCGAGAAGTCGGGCGTCCTCTTCACCAGCCACCCCTCGACCGGCGAGCCGACGACCATCGTCGAGGCCGCCTGGGGGCTGGGCGAGGCCGTCGTCTCCGGGACCGTCTCCCCCGACAACTACGTCATCGACCGTGAGAGCGGCGAGGTGACGGAGGTGTCGGTGGCCGAAAAGCGGGTGATGTGCGTCCGCGGCGAGGACGGGCAGACGGTCGAGCGGTCGGTTCCCGACGAGAAACGCGACGCGCAGGTCCTCGACGAGGACGAGCTCGGCCGGTTACTCGAACTGGGCGAGCGGGTCGAGGCCCACTACGGCTCCCCACAGGACGTGGAGTGGGCCATCTACGACGGCGAGCTCTACCTGCTGCAGTCCCGGCCCATCACGACCATCGACGACCCGGTCGAGGCCGCGGGAAGCGCCGCGTCGGCTGACGGCGGCGCCATGGAGGGCCAGAGCGACGATGTCCGGCTCTCGGGTATCGGCTCCAGTCCCGGCACGGCGACCGGGGCGGTCCGCGTCGTCGACAAGCTGGACAACCTCGACAAGGTCGAGGACGGCGACGTCATCGTCACGGAGATGACCACGCCCGACATGGTGCCGGCGATGAAGCGCGCGGCGGGGCTGGTCACCGACCAGGGCGGGATGACGAGCCACGCCGCCATCGTCTCCCGCGAACTCGGCGTCCCCGCCGTGGTCGGCACCGACGACGCCACCGACCGGCTCCGGGACGGCCAGACCGTCACCATCGACGGCGACATGGGTACGGTCCAGGTCGGCGAACACGAGGGGGCGACCGACGAGTCGGGCGGCGGAGCGACGGGCGCGTCGTCGCCAGACGCGCGTGCCGCGCCGACGGACTCCCAGCACTCGCCGGTCAAGCCGATGACCGGTACCGAGGTGAAGGTCAACGTCTCCATCCCCGAGGCGGCCGAGCGGGCCGCGGCGACCGGCGCCGACGGCGTGGGCCTGTTGCGCATGGAGCACATGATTCTCTCGACGGACAAGACGCCGGCCCGCTACGTGGAAGACCACGGCGAGCGGGCCTACGTCGACGAGATAGTCGAGGGCGTTCGCGGGGTCGCCGAGGCCTTTTACCCCCGACCGGTGCGGGTCCGCACGCTCGATGCGCCCTCCGACGAGTTCCGACAGCTCCAGGGCGGCGAGGACGAGCCGGCCGAGCACAACCCGATGCTGGGCTACCGCGGCGTCCGCCGCTCGCTGGACCGGCCCGACGAGTTCGAACTCGAACTGCGCGCGTTCGCCCGGCTGTACGAACTGGGCTACGACAACGTCGAGCTAATGCTCCCGCTCGTGACAGACGCCGAGGACGCGCTGCGGGCGAAGTCGCTGATGGAGGCGGCGGGCATCGACCCCGAGAAACGGAACTGGGGCGTGATGGTCGAGACCCCCGCGAGTGCGCTCGGCATCGAGGCGCTCTGCGAGGCGGGCATCGACTTCGCCTCCTTCGGGACGAACGACCTCACGCAGTACACCCTCGCCGTCGACCGCAACAACACGAACGTCGCGGACCGGTTCGACGAGCTCCACCCCGCCGTCCTGGAGCTGATGGGGCAGGTCGTCGCCACCTGCCGCGACCACGGCGTGGCGACGAGCATCTGCGGGCAGGCGGCCTCGAAACCCGAGATGGTCAAGTTCCTCGTCGACGAGGGCGTCAGCTCCATCTCGGCGAACATCGACGCGGTGCGGGACGTCCAACACGAGGTCAAGCGGGTCGAACAGCGGCTACTGCTCGAATCGGTGCGCTGAACGGGCCGCTCGACCCGTTACAGTTCGCTGTCGGGCACGACGACGACCTTTCCGAAGCCCTCGCGCTCCTCGATGAGCCGGTGTGCCTCGGCGATGTCGCTCATCGGGAGCGTCTCGCGGATGCGCGGCTCGAAGGTCCCGTCCCACACCAGTTCGAGCGCCTCCTCAGCCTGTCCGTGGGTCGCCATCGTCGAGCCGATGACCTGTAGCTGGTTCCAGAAGATGCGGTTGATGTCCGTCTCCGGCGTCCCGCCGGTCGTCGCCCCGCAGGTGACGACGCGGCCGCCCTTCACGAGGCTCTTGAGCGAGTCCTGCCAGGTCTGGGCGCCGATGTGGTCGACCACCATGTCGACGCCGCGGCCGTCGGTCAGCGACCGGACCTCGCTCGCGAAGTCGTCCTCCTCGTAGTTGATGGTGTGGTCGGCGCCCAGCTCCGCCGCGTAGGTGAGCTTCTCGTCGGTACTCGCCGTCGCGAACACCTCCGCGCCGGCCTCGGCGGCCACCTGTACCGCCGCGTGGCCGACCCCGCCCGACGCCCCGAGCACGAGCACCGACTCGCCGACCTGTAACTCGCCGCGGTCACGGAGCATCCGCCAGGCGGTCTGGAAGACGAGCGGCGCGGCGGCGGCCGTCTCCCAGTCGACCCCCTCCGGGACGGGCGTGAGGTTCGCCTCGGGGACGGCGGCGAACTCGCTGTGGACCCCTCTGACGTGTTCGCCGATGATGTGGTAGTCCGGGGCGAGCGTCGGGTCCCCCTTGCGGCTGAACTCGTCATCGCCGCCGCTCGTGCCGGCCAGCAGCGCGACGCGGTCGCCGGGTTCGAACCGCGTGACCTCGTGGCCGACTTCCGTTACGACCCCGGCCGCGTCACTCCCCGGAACGTGTGGCATTTCGAGGTCCATTCCCGGCAGGCCGCGCCGCGTGTGGATGTCGAGGTGGTTCAGCGAGGCCGCCTTGACGTCGACCAGCGCCTCCCGAGGGCCACACTCCGGGTCGGGGAACTCGTCGTAGGTGAGCACGTCTCTGCCGCCGTGGGCGTCGAACTGAACTGCGTGCATCGTCTAAATATCCCGCCCCATCCTGTTATATCCGCTCACCGCGGCGACACACTCCGCTGTCGGCGCGCCGCCCGTGCTTGGTCCCACCTCGCCCACTACCCCTCGGGACCGACGCCCGCCTCGCGCATGTACTCGTCGAGTTTCTCGGCGAGCGCCGCCGCGAACGCCTCGTCGTTGATGTCCTCCTCGTGCGTGAACGCTATGTGTTAGCGTACCGAAAGTATACGCTTCAGATTTTCCCGACCGATGAGTATCGTTCGGCGGGGCGCTCGATACGGAGCACTGGACCGCCTTCGAGTCCCTCGTCTCCCGCCGGGCGAAAGCGACGAAGAATATCGGCCCCTCAGACGGGTGACCGCTCGACCCCGGGGAGCAAAACGGCTAAACCGGTCGCCCACTACGTATCGGACAGGATGCAACAGCGGGCCGAGCCACAGGATTTCGAACGGGTCCTCTCGTCGATGTGTACCGACCCCCACCCGGCGGCCCGCGAGGCGGCCGAGCGGTTCCTGGCGACGAACCCCGGCGACCCGGGGACCTACGAGACCGTCGCCGACCTCGAACGGGAGGCGGTCGACGCGCTGGGCGAACTCACGGGTCTGACAGACCCGGCGGGCTACGTCGCCTCCGGCGGGACGGAGGCGAACATCCAGGCGCTCCGCATCGCTCGCAACCGGGCCGACACCGACGACCCCAACGTCGTCGCGCCGGTCCACGCCCACTTCTCCTTCACCAAGGCGGCGGACGTACTCGACCTCGAACTCCGGACCGCGCCCGCCGACGAGTACCGCGCGAACACCGACGCCGTGGCCGAGCTGATAGACGACGACACCGTCTGTGTGGTCGGCGTCGCCGGCTCGACGGAGTACGGCTTCGTCGACCCGATTCCCGCGCTTGCCGACCTCGCGAGCGAAGTCGACGCGCTCTGTCACGTCGACGCCGCCTGGGGCGGCTTCTACCTCCCCTTTACCGACCACGACTGGCACTTCGGCCACGCCGCCGTCGACACGATGACTATCGACCCCCACAAGGTCGGCCAGGCCGCGGTTCCCGCCGGCGGGCTACTCGCCCGTGAGGAGACGCTGCTGGACGAGCTGGCCGTGGAGACCCCCTACCTCGAATCGACGAGCCAGCTCACGCTCACCGGCACGCGCTCGGGCGCCGGCGTCGCCTCGGCCGTCGCCGCGATGGACGCACTCTGGCCCGAGGGTTATCGCGAGCAGTACGAGCGCTCGATGGACAACGCCGAGTGGCTGGCCGACCAGCTGCGCAGTCGGGGCCACGACGTGGTCGGGCCGGAACTCCCGCTCGTGGCCGCCGACCTCTCCGTGCCGATGACCGACGAACTCCGCGAGCGGGGCTGGCGCGTCTCCAAGACCGGCAACGGCGAGATGCGTGTGGTCTGTATGCCCCACGTGACGCGGTCGATGCTGCGGTCGTTCGTGGCGGACCTGGACTGGTACTGATATCCGTACACAGTGACGCGCGGTTCACGCGAATCGCGACGCGATTCGCGCTTTTTCACGCACGTTTTTCGAGGAGCGGTCGCCCCGGCGACCCGACGATGAAAAAGGTGCTGTCCCAGGTGACGCGGTCGATGCTGCGGTCGTTCGTGGCGGACCTAGACTGGTACTGATTCCGCATGAAGCGACGCGCGGTTCACGGTCCCGAGCGGCGTGAGAGACGCCTTTCGACCGCCTCGATATCGCTCCGGAGCGAACATATCAAGCTTTAGTACCCGCTGTTTGCTAACGAGTCGTGTGAGTTTCCCCCTCCCGTATCCGTTGCCCGTCGCCTTCCTGAGCGAGTGTGGGACCGCCGACGGCTCGCTCGCCCTCCTTGAACAGGCCGTCTGTACGGCGACCGGACCGACGGGACTGGGTATCATCGCCGTCTACTCCTTTCTCATCGCCTTCATCCTGCCCCTGCCCAGCGAGGTCGTCCTCGTCCCGGCCGAGACGCTCCGGCTGGGGCTGTCGACGAACGGGAACCTCGCCGCCATCATCCTCTTCAGCGCCTTCGGCAAGGCGCTCGGGAGCCTCTTCGCGTTCCACATCGGCCAGGAGGCAAAGGAGTACGGGCCGCTGGTCCGGCGAATCAAGGAGTCGCGGTTCGACCTCATCGAGTGGTCCGAGCGCAAGACCGTCCAGATAGCGAAGAAGTACGGCTACGTCGGGCTCGCGCTGGCCCTGTGTGTGCCCTTCTTCCCCGACACCCTCTCCATCTACGCTTTCACCGTCTTAGAGGAGGACTACTTCCGGTTTGGCGCGGCGACCTTCTTCGGTAGCGCGGGCCGCCTGCTGGTGACGCTCGGGCTGGCCGGCGGGACGCTGGCGCTGCTGTAGCGCTATCGCTGGCAACATTTAATAGGCCGTCATCGCTGGAACCGGTATGCATCGCTGTGTCGCCGATGCCGCCGACCACTGTTGGGAGCCCCGATAGCATGCGACGACGGACGCTGCTTCGAGCGGGGTTTGCCGCCGTGATACTCGTCGCTTCGGTGACGCTGTTGGTCTCCTGGGTCCAGACGCCGCCGGACGCCGCCGCGGCGGCGGCGAACCAGACCGAAACGCCGCTGTCCGAGCGCGAGTCGGTGGTCCCGGAGCGGCCGAACGCCACCGTGGTGACGACGGACCCGCCCGGGGGCAACAGCGGGACCGCCGCCATCGTCGCCTTCACCGACGACGGCCGGACGCTGTATCACAACGACACGTACGGGAACTACTTCGACGTGGACCCGGACCCGCCCGGGTCCCGGACTGTCCTCTACGTCGCGGGGTCCCGGTACGACGACTGCCCCGACGCGCTCGCCGCCCGGGGGAACGGCTCGTACGAGGACGGTTGTGCGAAGGTAGTCATCGAACGCGCCAACCTCACCACCGGCGAGACCGAGCGAATCCACACGGCGGTGACGGCGTGGGACATCTGGCACGACGTGGACCGCCTGAGCGAGGACCGGCTCGTCGTGGCCGACATCGCACAGGACCGCGTGTTCACGCTCAACACCACGACCGGCGCCGTCGAGTGGGAGTGGCGCGCCGACGAGGACTTCGACCGCGGGGAGAGCGGCGGCCAGCCGGGCGACTGGACCCACGTCAACGACGTGGAGATACTGGACGACGGCCGCGTCATGGCGAGTCTCCGCAACCACGACAGGGTCGTCTTCATCGAGCCCGGTAGCGGCGTCCAGCACAACTGGACGCTCGGCGCCGAGGACGCCTACGGTATCCTCTACGAGCAACACACCCCCGACTACATCCCCGAAGCCCGGGGCGGCCCGGCCGTCGTCGTCTCCGACTCGGAGAACAACCGGGTCGTCGAGTACCAGCGCGTCGACGGCCAGTGGCGACAGGCGTGGACGTGGAGCGACGACCAGCTCCGCTGGGCCCGCGACGCGGACCGGCTTCCCGACGGTCACACCCTGGTGACGGACTCACAGGGCGACCGGGTGCTCGAAGTCGACGTTGACGGCGACGTCGTCTGGAGCATCTCCGTTCCGACCCCCTACGAGGCCGAGCGTCTCGGAACGGGCGACGAGAGCGCGGGCGGGCGGAGCCGGCAGGCACTGACCAACGGGACCGGCGGCGGCTCGGCGACCGGGGAGCAGACGACCGGGCTCGCCTGGGTCGTCGCCTTCGTCACTGGCCCCGCGGTCAACGGACTGCTGTACGTCGCGCCCGGGTGGATGCGCTTTGGCGACCTGCTGGTCGCGCTGGGGCTCGCCGGCGCGGCGCTCTCCTGGCTCCTCGCGGAGCTGTACTGGCGCGAGACACACCGGCGGCTGGTCGCGAGAGTGCGCTGAGGGGCCGACCCGACCAACAGCGACGCTCGCCGTCAGTCCACCGTAGCGGCTCAGTAGACCCGCGTTCCCAGCGGTACGTCCCGCTCGGTCGTCAGGTGGACCACGCCGTCGTCGCCGTCGACGCCGGTGACGAGACACTCGCTCTCGAAGCCGGCGACGGTGACGGTCCCCAGGTTCACGACGGCGATGACCTGGTTGCCGACGAGTTCCTCGCGGTCGTACACGTCGGTCAGCCCGGCCGCCGACTGGAGCGTCTGGTCGCCGAAGTCGACGGTCAGTTTGTACACGTCCTTGCGTGCCTCCGGGAACGGTTCAGCGTCGACTATCTCGCCGACGCGCATCTCGACGTCCTCAAGAAACGCCGCGGGGTCGATTCGGTCCTCGCTGAATCCCATGGTTCCGTCTCCGTGTCCACGGGCCTAAGGGCTGTGTCTCCGACGCGAAACCGCCCTCCTTTTGACCCGCCGGTGGCACAGAACGGGTATGAGCCACGACGACTTTCCCACGGACCGCCCCGCGGTGGTCACCTGTGGGCTCCCCTACGCCAACGGCGACCTCCACGTCGGGCACCTCCGGACGTACGTCGCCGGCGACGCCCTCTCCCGAGGGCTGCGCCGCATCGGCCAGCAGACCGCCTTCGTCTCCGGGTCCGACATGCACGGGACGCCCGTCGCCGTCAACGCCGCCGAAGAGGGGGTCGAACCCCGCGAGTTCGCGCTCGACTACCACGAGACGTACGCCGAGACGTTCCCGCAGTTCAACGTCGAGTTCGACAACTACGGCCACACCGACGACGAGACCAACACCGAACTCACCCAGGAGTTCGTCCGCTCGTGGGTCGACCAGGACCACGTCCACGAGAAGGAGATTCAGGTCGCGTGGGACACCGAGGAGGACCAGCCTCTCCCCGACCGCTACGTCGAGGGGACCTGTCCCTACTGCGGCGAACAGGCCCGCGGCGACGAGTGCGACGAGGGGTGTCAGCGCCACCTCGAACCCGGCGAGATAGAAGACCCCGTCTCGACGCTGACGGGCAACCCCGCCGAGTACCGCACGCGCGAGCACAAGTTCCTCCGGCTGTCGGACTTCCAGGCGTACCTCCAAGAGTTCCTCTCCCGCATCGAGGGCACCGACAACGCGAAGAACCAGCCCCGCGAGTGGGTCGACGGCGAGCTCCAGGACCTCTGTATCACCCGGGATATGGACTGGGGCATCGACTATCCGGCCGACGAGGGTGAAACTGCCGGAGCGGAGGACCTGGTGCTGTACGTCTGGGTCGACGCCCCAATCGAGTACGTCGCCGCGACGAAGCAGTACTCCGAGCGCGTCGGCAGCGACGAGTACGACTGGGAGCGGGTCTGGAAGTTCGACGGCGAGACGCGCCACGGCACCGAGTGGAACGACGACTGGACCGACGAGGGCGGCGAAATCGTCCACGTCATCGGTCGGGACATCATCCAGCACCACGCCGTCTTCTGGCCCGCGATGTTGCGCGGGGCGGGCTACAACGAGCCCCGCTCGATTCTGGCGACCGGCTTCGTCGGCATCGACGGCAAGGCCCTCTCGACCTCCCGGAACCGGGCGGTGTGGGCCGACGAGTACTTAGACGCCGGCTTCCACCCCGACCTCTTCCGGTACTACATCGCCACGGGCGCCGGGCTCGAGACCGACGTGGACTTCTCCTGGGACCGCTTCGCCGAGCGGGTCAACGGCGAGCTCGTCGGCAACGTCGGCAACTTCGCCAACCGCGCGCTGCTCTTTGCCCACCGCAACTACGACGGCACGCCCGACGCCGAGGTCAGCGACGACGTCCGCGACCGCATCGAGGAGACGCTCGACGAGTTCGAAGCGGCGGTGCGGGCGTACGACGTTCGCAGGCTCGCGGGGCTCGCGACCGAGCTCTCCGACTACGGCAACGAGTACATCCAGCGCACCGAGCCGTGGCATCTCGTCGAGGAGTCGCCCGACGAGGCCGCCCAGGTCATCCGCGACTGCGTCCAGCTGGTCAAAGCCGTCTCCGTCGTCATGCAGCCCGTGTTGCCCGGCAAGGCCGAGCGGCTGTGGGGACAGCTCGGCGAGGCCGGCTCCGTCGCCGACGTCTCCCTCTCGACGGCGCTCGAAGCGCCGCCCGAGACCTTCGACGAGCCGGCCCAGCTGTTCGAGCAAGTCGAGGACGACCACATCGCGGAGCTGAACGCGGAACTGCAGGACCGCGTGGAAAGCGCGGCCACAGACGACGCTGACGGAGCGGACGAAGACGATGCCGACGCCGACGACGTCGACCTCGAACCGCTCGAAACCGACCGCATCGGCTTCGAGGACTTCGAGGGCGTGGACATGCGCGTGGGCGAAATCCTCACCGCAGAGCCCGTCGAGGACGCCGACAAGCTCCTCAAACTCGAAGTCGACATCGGCCACGAGGTCCGTCAGGTCGTCGCCGGCCTGGCCGAGCTACACGACGTCGACGACCTCCCCGGCACGCGGGTCATCCTGCTGGCCAACATGGAGCAGGCGACCATCTTCGGCATCGAGTCCAACGGGATGGTGCTCGCCGCCGGCGACGAGGCCGACCTGCTGACAACCCACGAGGACGCGCCGCTGGGGACTCGCGTGCAGTAACGGCCTCTGCCTTGACCTAACGCGCCCCTATAGAGCGCCCGAGCGTTCCCTTCGAGTCCGCTCTCAGACGGGCACGGAAGACCGCGACCATCGCCGTCCCTTTTTGTAGTTCCCCGTCTTAGCGACGCCCATGTCCGCCGACGGGAGCGACGAGAGAGACGAGTTCGTCGCGGAGTACGAGAACGCGACCGCGGCCGATGTCATCGAGGAGGCCGAGCCGGCGGCTACCGCCGACGGGGAGCGGCCCGGCGAGGGCGAGGAGGGGGCCGTCGCGGGCTCGTTGGCCCCCGACATCGAGGTGACGCCGCAGGCGCCCACCCCGGAGAACACCCTGTTCGTGGCCCTGGGCGTCTGTCTCACGATACTCGCGCTCGCGGACACGGTCGTGGGGCTGAGCCTAGTACTGGTTGCCACCGTCGTCGCCGCCGTCGGCCTCGGGGCCGCCGTCTGCTACGGCGTTCTCGTCCGGACCACCCCCGACACTTAATCAGTCAGCGGCCCTAGACGGCGGTATGTACGTTCCCGTGGGTCCGCTCGCTCTCGTGCCCGCCCAGCTCGAACCGCTGTTCGGTACGACGATATCGGCGATTCTCTTCCTAGCCGGTGCGGGGCTCATCGTCGCCGAGGCGTTCGCGCCGGGGGCACACTTCTTCGTGCTCGGGGCCGCCCTGCTGGTCGCCGGGCTGGTCGGCTTCTTCATCCCGCCCGGGCTCGGGATTCTCGCGCCGCTCGTCCTCGCGGCCGCCGTCCTCATCACGACGGCCGTCACGCTGTGGGGCTACCGGAAGATAGACTTCTCGGCGCCCGGCCGGGGCCAGTCGCTCTCGTCGAGTTCCCTCCAGGGGCAGTTCGGCACGGTCACCGAGCGGGTCACCAAGAGCGCTGGACAGGTCAAGCTGGAAGACGGCGGCTTCAACCCCTACTACGAGGCCCGCAGCGTCAGCGGCGACATCGAGGCGGGGACCGAGGTGCTCGTCGTCGACCCCGGCGGCGGCAACGTCCTCAAGGTCGAGGCGACGGCGACGGCCGACGACAACATCGACCGGGCCCTGGAGCAGGACCGCGAGGAGAGCCCGACCCCGGAGACCGAGACCGAGTCCGACACCGCGTGAGCCGGCCGATATTGAATATCGGTAGTTTGTGACACAGTCACCGAAGGCTTTTATTTCGGCGCTCCGGAGTTTCGTCTGTCATGACAGCCCCGCTAATACCGCTACAGGGTTTCCTCGCCGGCAGCGTCTTCGTGTTCGTCACGATGGTGTTGCTGGTGCTGGCCATCGCTGTAGCGTACTCCAGCGTCGTCATCATCCGCCCGTACCAGAAAGGTGCCTACACCGTCCTGGGGACCTACCGCGGCATCCTCGACCAGGGGATTCACTTCATCTACCCCTTCGTCTCGGATGTCACCCGCTTCGACATGCGGACCCAGACGCTGGACGTGCCCCGACAGGAAGCTATCACCCGCGACAACTCGCCCGTCACCGCCGACGCCGTCGTCTACATCAAGGTGATGGACCCCAAGAAGGCGTTCCTCGAAGTCGACAACTACGAGCGCGCCGTCTCCAACCTCGCCCAGACCACCCTCCGCGCCGTCCTGGGCGACATGGAGCTCGACGACACGCTCAACAAACGAGGGGAGATAAACTCCCGTATCCGACGAGAGCTGGACGAGCCCACCGACGAGTGGGGTGTCCGGGTCGAGAGCGTGGAGGTCCGCGAGGTCAACCCCTCGAAGGACGTCCAGCAGGCGATGGAGCAACAGACCTCCGCCGAGCGGAAACGCCGCGCCATGATTCTGGAAGCGCAGGGTGAACGCCGCTCCGCCATCGAGACCGCCGAAGGTGACAAGCAGTCCAACATCATCCGCGCCCAGGGTGAGAAGCAGAGCCAGATTCTGGAAGCGCAGGGTGACGCTATCTCGACCGTCCTCCGTGCCAAATCCGCCGAATCGATGGGCGAGCGCGCCATCATCGACAAGGGGATGGAGACGCTGGAAGGGATGGGTCAGTCCGAATCGACGACGTTTGTCCTGCCCCAGGAGCTCACCTCGCTGGTGGGCCGCTACGGCAAGCACCTCCAGGGGTCGGACGTCAAGGAGAACGGCCACGCCCTCGAAGCCCTCGATTTCACCGAGGAGACCCGGGAGATGCTCGGGCTCGACGACATCGAGGAGATACTCGGCCAGATAGACGAGGAGGCCGAGGTCGACGTCGAGGCCATGGAGGAGGAGGCCCAGAAGATAAAACACGGGAAAGACGCCGGTGTCGACAGCGCCGACGAGATGATAGAGCAGATGGACGCCGAGATAGACGGCGGCGTCGGCGGCGAGACGGACATCGCCGGCGGCCCGGACGACACCGGTGGCGACGGCGATACCGGCGGCGACGGTGACAGCGAAACTGGTACATAAACGGACCCGAAGCCGTTTTATAGCGTAACTCCCTGACAAGACGTATGACCGGCGACGAGGGGGTCGACGAGGACAAGCGAGCGACGTTACGCCGCTTTGCCGCCCTCGGCGCCGCCAGCCCCTTCGTCGGTCTGGCCAGCGGTGACAGCCAGAGCGACACCCCGGACGCCATCGCGGGCTACGTCTCGGCCCGCCCGGGGACGCACTTCTCGAAGCTTCGGGACGACCTCCAACTGGGCACCGGCGAGGCCCAGCACCACCTCCACCGGCTGGAGACGGAGGGCGCGGTCGCCTCCCGGAAGGACGGCGACTACCGCCGCTACTTCCCGGCCGACCAGTTCAGCGAGTTCGAGCAGGTGACGC
Organism: Haloarcula laminariae; assembly: GCF_025457605.1. Taxonomy (NCBI): domain Archaea; kingdom Methanobacteriati; phylum Methanobacteriota; class Halobacteria; order Halobacteriales; family Haloarculaceae; genus Haloarcula; species Haloarcula laminariae. Next base: position 611,705 of record NZ_JAMZFY010000001.1, read on the forward strand.
TTGGCTACCTGCGACGGTCGACTCCCCGCGGGATGCTCGTCGCCCTCCTCCGGGACCCCTCGGTGACGGCCTCGGAGCTTGCGACCGGGCTCTCGGTGTCCCGGCCCACGATAAGTAAACACGCGAACGACCTGGAGGCGGCGGGGCTCCTCTCGCGGGACGACGGCTACGCCGTCGCCGAGCCCGAGACCGTCCTGACGCTGCTGATTCGGTACGCCGACTCCTTCGGCGACGGCGCCGCACAGCTCGCCGCCGACGCCGATTCCTTGCTGCGCTACGACCCCTGAACCGGCTGTTACGGCCGCGTCTTCAGGCCTCGACCATCCACGTCGTCGACGAGGAGTAGCCCCACTTCTCCACGTCGACGCTGTAGTCCCCGTCCGCGATGGTGGTCATGTTCGTCCCCACTTCCTTGGCCGAGAGGCCCAGCTCCTCCCCGATGAGCCGCGACTTGAAGTAGGTCTGCTCGTCGGCGTTTGCCTGCAGGTACTCGAGGATGCGTCGCTGTTTCTCCGAGAGCGGGGTGTCGGTCGCCTGTGCAGTTGCGCTCATGTACGCAGTAGTTCGAGCGAAACTCCCTTAGGGGGTTTGGTACGGTGGGTTAACCGGCCGTTGTCTTGCGGTTTGGTCACCCTACTGCCCGCGTATGCGGTGACAGCCAGGGCCGTCAGGCCCCGGTTGGTACAGCGGGGAAACGGCCGCGGGACCCCGTCCGGCAGTTCTTTAATCGTGGCCGGTAGTATGGGAAATAGAGGTCTATCACTATGGAAATCTCGGACGAACTGCTGTGTCTGTTCAGTGCTGACGTGACTGTCGAGGACGACCGGTATCTCGTCGAGGTGCCGCGGCGCGAGGTCGAGACGGGCGCCGTCGAGGCAGGCGGGACATACCGGGTCGCTCTTATCTCCGCGGATATCGACGACGAGGCAGACGAGAGCGCCGAGACCGAGACGCCGCCGGACCAGCCACAGCCGCCGGTCGAACCGGGCGAGACCCGCTACGTCGAGATAGAGGACATCGGCAAGCAGGGCGACGGCATCGCCCGCGTCGAGCGGGGGTACGTCATCATCGTCCCCGGGGCCGACATCGGCGAGCGCGTGAAAATCGAAGTGACGGAAGTGAAGTCCAACTTCGCCGTCGGCGAGATAATCGACGAGGACCTGTAGCGGGTCAGACGGTCCCGTCCCGACCGCCGGCCACAGCAGTGGCTGTCATCGCATTTCGCGACTCGCAATGGCTCTCGCCCGCTCACAGCTCGGTGCCGTCGGGCCGCTTCTGTCCCTCGGAGTCGTGGACGACGACGCCCTCGACGTCTGTCGGCTCGTAGTTCTCCCTGACGCCTATCGCCTCCTGTAGTTCTCTGACCGCCCGCTCTTTCAGCGCCGCGGCCAGGTCCTCGGCGTCGTCCCGGGAGACGTCCCGGCCTAATCCCTCACACTCGTGGGCGCGAACCATCCCCTCGCTGTCGACCGCCTCGCCCATCGGCTGGCTGGTCCCGCCAAGCGCGACGGAGAAGGGATACGTCTCACAGATGAGCGGCCGGTCCTCGTGGACGGTACAGGCCCCGGTGCCGTCGGTTTCCTCGTAGAACGTGCAGTCGCCGCAGGCGTCGGTCTGGAGCGCCCACTCGAAGGTCTCGCCCTGAGGGCCGTCGGGTGTCGCCTCTATCCCGTAAGGCATCGGCCGGGCCACGTCGCGGAAGTCGTAGTCGCCGGCTTCCTGGAGGCGGCGAATCTCGTCGGGGAAGACGGTGGCCGTGTGTGGCTCGGGGTCGCTCTCATCGGTCGACGACCCGTCCCCACACCCGTCCTCGCTCTTACAGCAGGCCCCACAGCGCGTACACTCGAAGCCGATGGCCTCGATGGCGTCCGCGAGCTCGCCCACGTCCAGCTCGCGGGCGCGGTCGAGTTCGGTTTCGAGCGAGTCCATACCCGTTCCAGAGCGCGGACGGACAAAAGGCGTGTGTCACGCCCGGCGGCCGCCGGGCTCCGCCCGCTCGCCGTCCCACTGGACCGCGCCCTCGACAGCGAGTTTCTCCAGGTGGGCGACGACCGTGGCCAGCGCGAGGTCCCGCACGCCGGTCAGGTCCTTCTCGTAGGCCCGGTCGAGAACCCCGTCCGCCGTCGCGGCGCCCGACTCGACGGCCGCCAGGACCCGCTCCTCGCGGCGGTAGCGATGGTCGAGCAGCCGTCGGCAAACGGCCCGGGGGGCGTCGATGGTCGGGCCGTGGCCGGGGTAGAGCCGCGTCGGGTCCCGTGCGTGGAGCCGGCGTAGCGACGAGCAGTAGGCCCGCATATCGCCCTCTGGGGCGCCCACGACGACGCTCCCCTCGGCGACGGCCACGTCGCCGCTGACGACGCCGTCGGCGGCGGCAAAGCCCACGTGTTCGGGCGCGTGACCCGGCAGGTCCACTACCTCGACACCGCCGTCGGCCGGGACCGTCGTCCCGTCGGCGAACGTCCGGTCCGGCGCGACGCCGGTGGCGGCTTCGAACGAATCAGTGCGACCGCGCCGGGCCCAGACTGTCGCGCCGGTCTCGCGGGCGTAGTCGGCGACGGCGCCGACGTGGTCCGGGTGGTGGTGGGTGACGGCGACGTGGGCGATATCGGCGGCCGCGACGGCGTCGTCGAGGGCGGCGGTCCGTCCCGCGGGGTCGACGAGCACGGCGTCGGGGCCGGCACTCAGATACGCGGCGGTCTCACCGGTCGGTGCGCGCGACTCGACGGGGACGTCTATCCGGCGCCAGTCCATCGACTGTCCGGTCGCGGGCGGCGCTCAAAATACCGGCGGGTTAGGCTGTGAGGAAGTAGACTTGCTTTCGCGCGTCGGTGAAGCTGTACCGGGAGTCGACGAGTTCGGACTCCTCCAGTCGGTTCAGCGCGTAGCGGACGGTGCGGTCGGGCAGCAGCGACGTCTCGGCGAGCTGGCCCTGCGAGAGCGGGGCCTCGTCCTCCAGTACCTTCGCGACGAGTTTCGCGCTCGGCGGCAGTTCGCGGAGCCGTTCCCGGAAGTCCTCCTGTGCGAACGGTGACGCCGACACGTCCTCGGTGGTCGTACTCATATTGGACGACAATCCACTACCGGTGGTAAAAGTTGGCTATATCCATGACCAAACAATACAGATACTATGGTGTGTTTAATATCTCCTTATACAACAGCCGGATTGCGAAGTTCTCTCCGCCGAGGGAGCGACGGGGCCGGGCCCGGTGGCGGAACGGCGATTCCAGTATCGTTTTATTCCCCCGGCGGGCACAATCGTGCGTGAAAGGGCAGGAGTGGTACCAGACCGACACCGTGGCCGAAGAGTACGAGGCCAAGCGGTTCTCCCGCGGCGGCCGGCTTATCGACCGCCGTGAGAAGGAGGCGGTGCTCGACGCCATCGGTCCGGTCGAGGACAAGAAAGTGCTGGAGGTCGCCTGCGGTACCGGTCGGTTCACCACCATGCTCGCCGAGCGGGACGCAGACATTGTCGGGCTCGACATCTCGGGACCGATGCTCCAGCAGGGCCGCGAGAAGGCCCAGGCGGCCGGCGTCGACGACCACGTCGAGTTCATGCGCGGCGACGCCGCCCGCCTCCCGTTCCCGGACAACCACTTCGACACCGTGCTGGCGATGCGGTTCTTCCACCTGGCGGACACGCCCGCCGCCTTCCTCGCGGAGATGCGGCGGGTCGCGAAAGACCAGGTCTTCTTCGACACCTTCAACCGCTTCTCGACGCGGTCGCTGTACAACTGGGCGCTCCCGATGGGGTCGCGCCTGTACTCCCGCTGGGAGATAGACCGACTGCTCGACGGCGCCGACCTCGAACTCGCCGAGGAGTCACACGACTGGGTGCTCCCCTACGGTTTCTACCGGAAGATTCCCAACGAGCTGGCCGCGTCCTTCCGCTCTATCGACACGGCCATCGGCGGGACGCCGCTGGGCGACAAGGTCGCGTCGGTCTCGTACTGGAACACGCGCGTCTCGCCCCAATAGCGGCTCGGGGCCTTCAGTCGTCTCCGTCGCTGATACCGCCGCTAACTGCTGTTCGAGCCCGCTGACCGTGTCGTCTATCCCGAGTGCCCTGCTGTCCCCTCCCACGGTGGTCCGTCGCCCGCGAGTTTTATGCGGCTCCGGGGTCGAATCGTGGACTATGGAGCTATCGGTAGTGGTCCCGACGCTGAACGGCCGGGAGGAGCTGGCCGGCTGTCTGGACGCACTCGCCGAGCAGGTGCCCGACGCCGAGGTCATCGTCGTCAACGGGCCCTCTGCCGATGGCACGACCGGGATGGTCCAGGACCGGTCGGACGTCGACGTGCTGGTCGAAATCGCGGACCGCTCGGTCACCGTCGCCCGCAACGCCGGGCTGGACCGGGCGACGGGCGACATCGTGGCGCTGGTGAGTCACACTCTCTCCGTCGAGGACGGGTGGCGCGAGGCCGTCCGGACGGGGACCGAATCGCACGCGGTCGTTACCGGCCCGACCCACGAGCGACTCACCGCGGGGATGACGACCGAGTCCAAGGAGTCACGGACCATCGCCGGGCGCGAGGTGACGTATTTCAACGCCGGCAACGTCGCCTTCCGGCGCGAGGCACTCGACGCGCTCGACGGGTTCGACGAGTACCTGGAGATAGGGAGTTCCCGCGACGTGGCCCACCGGCTGGCCGAGCGGGAGTACAGCGTCGGGTGGAACAGCGGGATGTGCGTGCGGCGGGAGTTCGAGGCCGACGGCGGCATCCGGGAACGGGACTGGCACTGGAAGTACCGGTCGCTGGCCTACCGGATGGTGAAAAACTACGGGGTTCGGCCGACGGTCGTTCGGCGGCTGGTGACCCACGCCGGCGGCGACGCCGTCGAGGCCCTGAAAGGCGTCGCCCGGGGGGACACCGCCCCGTCGCAGTGGTTCTCGACCGGGCGGGACGTCGTCGGCGGCACCGGAGCAGGGAGCAAGGACGGCTTCCTCGCGCGGTACCGCGGCGGCGAGAACCCCAACGGCCGGTCGGTCCGGGCCGACCGCGCCGTTACGGTGTACGACTGGCGGTAGCGACCCGCCTCAGAGCTGTCGGGGGGCGAGCGGCTCGACGACTCGCCCCGCGTTGTTCGAGAACACCTTCTTCATCGCGTCCTCGGGTACGTCCAGCGTGAGAATCTCCATCACCGCGACGTTCGGATGGGTGTGCGGGGCGCCGCTACCGAAGAGGACGCGGTCGGGATGCTCCCGGATAGCCCGCTCCAGCAGGTCCCGATAGCGGACGACGCTCGTGTCCAGATACAGCCGGTCGTGGTCGTCCAGCAGGTCTATCGCCTCGTCCATCAGGGAGACGCGGAGCGGGTGGCCCCCGAAGTGTGAGAGGACGACGGGGATGTCGTAGCCCAATAGCTCGTCGGCGACAGTCGAGGGGGGAACGTCGTCGCCGCCGTGGACCAGCACCGGCAGGTCGACGTCGGCCAGCTGCTCGAGCACCGGTTCGCTCGGCAGTCCGTCCTTGGCCGGGTGGAGCTTGAAGCCGTAGAAGCGGTCGTCGTACGCGTACTGCTCGATGTCCTCGGGGGTGGTGTGGTCGCCGTCGCCGCGGCCGGTCAGGTTCCGGAGCCGGGAGCCGGCCCCGCCGCCGGGCTCCCGGGCGCCGTCGATACGGGCGAACGCCACCAGCGGTCGGCCGACAGACATCCGGGCGACGGCGTTGTTGGCCTTCAGATACTCCCCTTCGCGGGCGTTCGGATAGACGACGGCCCGGACCACGCCGGCCTGGTGCATCTCCCGTTCGAGCTGTTCGGGGTCCCCCAGGCCGGGCCGGGGTCGGCGCTCCTCGTCCGGCTCCACGCGCGCGTGGACGTCGACCACTCGAAAGCCGTGCTCCAGCTCCAGCATCTATTTGACATGGGGTGAACCTGCTAATAAATCATCGGGACGTGCCAGCACGGATACCGGCCCGTCCGCGGCTGCGTCGGACTCTCCTCCGTCGGTCGGGGCGACCCCTCGACCGTTACATTTATATAGAACCGCTTGCGATGAATTAAGTGAGGCTACACAGCTATGTCATCTGGCCAGCGACGCATGGGCGGCCAGCCCCTCTTCATTCTTGACGAGGACGCCCAGCGCACACACGGGAAGGACGCACAGTCGTCGAACATCTCCGCCGGTAAGGCCGTCAGCGAGTCCGTACGGACCACGCTCGGCCCGCGGGGAATGGACAAGATGCTCGTCTCCGACAGCGGCGACGTCGTCATCACGAACGACGGCGCGACCATCCTCTCGGAGATGGACATCGAACACCCCGCCGCGCAGATGATCGTCGAGGTCGCCCAGACCCAGGAGGACGAGGTCGGCGACGGGACGACCACGGCGTCCGTGCTGGCCGGCGAACTGCTCGCGAAAGCCGAGGACCTGCTCGACGACGACGTCCACCCGACGACCATCGTCGAGGGGTACCACGAGGCCGCGGCCCTCGCACAGGAAGCAATCGAGGCCGAAGTGCTGGACGTCGAACTCGACGACGACACGCTCGTCGAGGTCGCCGAGTCCTCGATGACCGGCAAGGGCACCGGCGACGTCGACGCCGAGCGCCTGGCCGAAGTCATCGTCGAGGCCGTCCGCCACGCCAAGACCGACGACGGGGTCCTGCGGGAGAACATCGACGTCCACACCCAGACCGGCGCGGCCACCTCCGCGACCGAACTCGTCGAGGGCGTCATTATCGACGACACGCCCGTCCACGACAACATGCCCCGCTCGGTCGAGGACGCCGCCGTCGCCGTCCTCGACGCCGAGCTCGACGTCAAGGAGAGCAACGTCGACGCCCAGTACAACGTCACCAACGTCGACCAGCTCAACGCCGCGCTCGACGCCGAGGAGTCCGAGCTGTCGGGCTACGCCGAAGCGGTCGTCGAGTCGGGCGCCGACGTCGTCTTCGTCACCGACGACGTCGCCGACCGCGTCGCCTCCCAGCTGGCGAAAGCCGGCGTACTCGCCGTCGAGTCCGTCAGTTCCTCGACCGCGAAGGACATCGTCGAGACCACCGGCGCCAAGCGCGTCGGCTCCGTCGAGGACCTCGGCGAGGACGCCCTGGGTCTCGCCGAGACCATCGGCGTCGAGAAGCACGGTGACGACGAAGTGACGTTCATCCAGGGCGGCGCGGCCGCCCAGAAGGTCACCGTCTTCGCTCGCGGCTCGACCGAACACGTCGTCGACGAGATCGAGCGCGCGCTCAACGACGCGCTGGACGTGACCATCGCCGCCCTCGACGCCGGTGGTGTCGTCCCCGGCGCCGGTGCGACCGAAATCGCCGCCGCCGACCACATCCGCGACTCCGCGGCGTCCATCGAGGGCCGCAAACAGCTCGCCGTCGAGGCCTTCGCAGACGCCATCGACGTCCTCCCGCGCACGCTCGCGGAGAACACCGGCCTCGACGCCATCGACGCCCTGGTCGACCTGCGCTCGCGCCACGAGAGCGAGGGCATCGCCGGCGTCATCAGCGAGGGCCAGACGGGCGTCGTCGACGACCCCGTCGACTACGGCATCATCGACCCCGCCGCTGTCAAGCGCGAAGCCGTCGACTCGGCCACCGAGGCCGCGACGATGATCGTCCGCATCGACGACGTCATCTCGTCTAGTTAGACAACCGAGCGTCCCGTCGCGAGGTCCTGACTCGACGAGAGTTCGAGTCGAGCTACCGAGGTCGCCACGCGACCTCGAACGAGCCGCGGGCCGGAGCCCGAGCGGTCCGGCCCGTCGCCACCCCGAACTCACCCGCTTTTATCGGACAGCGCCACGTCTGGCTCAGTTTTCACGCACTGTCGCCCCTAGCGCCCCGCCACGCTGAAACCGCTGGCTCGCGAAGCGTACAGCCCAATGGGCGACTCCGATCTCGGACTCACCGAGAGCGTCGCCATCGCCCTCGGTGGCATGATCGGCGGCGGTATCTACGCCGTCCTCGGTGTCGTGGCGGGAATCACGAAGGGGGCGACGTGGGCCGCGTTCGTGCTGGCCGGCGTCGTCGCCCTGGGCGCTGGGTACTCCTACAACCGGCTGAACGCTGACAGCGAGAGCCGCGGCGGGTCGGTGACGTTCGTTCAGGGGTATCTCGGCAACACGACGCTGGCGGGGATGGTCGGCTGGACGCTGCTCGTGGGCTATATCGGCTCGATGGCGATGTACGCCTTCGCGTTCGCGGAGTTTTCAATCGCGCTGGGACTGCCGGCGTCGCTCCTCGGCCTGCCGACCCGGCCGCTCGTCTCCGTCGCGACGGTCGGCGCGTTCGTCGGCCTGAACCTGCTCGGGGCGCGCTCGACCGGACTGGTCGAGAGCGTCCTGGTCGCGGCGAAAGTCGCGATACTCGTCGGGTTCGGCGCCATGGGGCTGGTGTACGCGTTCAGCTACAGCCCCGAGCCGCTGTCGCTGGGCCTCGGTCGGCTGACGACGCCCGGCCCCATCGTCGCCGCGGCCCTCTCCTTCGTCGCCTTTCAGGGGTGGCAGCTCCTCTTCTACGACCAGGAGCGCATCGAGAACCCGGTCGAGACCATCCGGAAAGCGGTGTACATCTCGATTCCGGTCGCGGTCGGTATCTACGTGCTCGTCGGCGTGGTGACGGTAACCCTCGCTCCGGGGGCGCTGGCGTCGCACCCACACGTCGCGCTGAAAGACGCCGCGCGGACGATGTTGACCCCCTACGGGCTCGGAACCCTGGGAGCGGTCCTGCTGTCGGTGTCGGCGCTGTTCTCGACGGGCAGCGCCATCAACGCGACGCTGTTCTCGGCGGCGCACTTCGCGAAGGGGATGCTCACCGACGACCTCCTGCCCGACAAGATAGGCGACGCCGATGCCGAGGGGGCGCCCGACCGTACGATAGTCCTGGTCGGCGCCGTCACGGCCCTCTTCTCGGCGGTCGGCAGCCTCGGCGCCATCACCTCCTTCGCGTCGCTCGCATTCATCGTCGTCTTCGGTGCGATGAGCTATCTCGCCTTCCGCCGGCGGTCGGGGGCGGTCAGCGGCGCGCTGCCGGCGCTGGGGGTCGTCGGCGCCGCTACCTTCTTCCCGCTCATGCTGTGGAACCTCTACAACCGCGAGCCCAACACCTTCTTCACGGTGGTGGCGGTCGCCGCGGTCGTCGTCGCCGTCGAACTGGCGTACTTCGAGCGGGAGTTCCTCGAAGAGGCGGTCGAACGCGTCGAGCCCGACCGGGTTCCGTTCCCGGGTAGCTCGTAGTGACCGACAGACTCCCAGCGAGGCGGACCGAGCCGCCGGCTATGGGACGTGGCGAACCGCAAGAAGGGACAGACACGAGTGGGACTCGTGGTGCGGCGACAGCGTCGGGGTAGCCGACGACCGTGCCCACGGTACGTCGCCGCGAAACAGATGGCACCGACGTTCGGGGACCGTCGTCCGGTGTTTCGGGCCGTGCCGACTGGGGACGGCGGTGGCCGGACGTGCGACGACGGTCCCGCGGAGACAGTGTCACTCCCGTCGGTTCCCACCTCCCGTGGCGTCCGGTGTGACCGGCGTCCGGCGAGCAGGCTGACCTCGGGCCGTCTCGGACTCGGCGCACGACAGCGGGAACACCTGTTCGGCCGGCATACATTGTTTTAGGTGTACCTAAAATACAAAAGAGTATCGATTTTTGGCCAGCCTAAAGAACGGGCGAGCTGGCGGATTTTCCATTCACCACCGCGCCAGAAATATTATATACTCGCCTTCTGAACGCCCATCCGGAATGTCAACAGAAGCTACTGAAACCACGTCGGAGTTCGCCGGAGAGATGGCCGTGCTGATAATCGGGCTGTTGGTGTGTCTTCCGGTCGGCATCTACTACTACTTCGCCAACAAGGAGGAGCGGAAAATCTGTCCGGAGTGTCGCGAGACGGCCGACATGAGCGCCTCCACCTGTCCGAACTGCAACGCCGACCTCTGACGGGGATGGCCGACATCACCGGACGTATCGCCGGGGCGCTCGACGACATCGACCGGTTCGTCCTCGCCCACCATCCCAGCTGCGAGTACTACGCCCACCACACGTTCGAGCTGCGCGGCACCGAGCTGTGTATGGGCTGTTTCATCGTCTACCCGGTCGGGCTGGCGTCGCTGCTGGTTCTGTCGCTGCTTCATCTGGCTGTCCCGGCCATTGCGACGCTCGACGTGCTGGCGTTCTACGCCGTCGGCGTCGCCGCCATCGCCCCGATGGTGGGGTACAAACTGCTGTACCGGCGGGGGAGCCGGCTCCTGTACGAACTCATCTACCGGACGAGCGAGCACACGCTCCGGGTCGTCACCAAGGCCGTCCTCGCCGCGGGGCTGGCCTGTCTCGTGTACCCGGTCCTCTTCCGCCCGGCCGTCCGGCTCCCGGCGCTCGGTGTCTTTCTGGCCATGCTGGTCCCGTACGTCGCCTACAAGGGACTGACGGCGCTGGACGAGTGTGAGAACTGCCCGGAACAGCCCTCGTTCCCGAACTGCAGCGGGATGGACCTCAACGAGTAACCGGTCACCAGCGCAGTTCGACGCCGTCGCCCACCGTGACGCCGAAGGCGTCGTCACCCCGGCCCCGGTTGACGGCGAGTTCGACGTTGCCGTGGCTCCCGACGGTCGCGAGACGCTCGCCGGGGTCGAGTTCGGCGTAGGCCCGTCTGACGGGGACCGACTCGCCGTTGAGAGTCACGCTGTCCCCGAATCGGTCGGCCAACACGTCGCCCGGAACGTTGGTGATAGCGTTGCCGAAGCCGTCGACGACCAGCACCTCGCCGCGCGCGCCGTCGGCCCCGACCGCCGGCTCGGGAAAACGCAGGTCGACGTAGTCGTCGGTCGGCGTCGCACGCTCCAGCCCGTCGACGGCGTCGACGCCGGCCCCGTGGACGGTCGCCGCAGCCGGCGCGAACACGTCCCGGCCGTGGAACGTCGAGCTCTCGGGGTCGTCGTAGGCCCACGTGAACGCCTCGACGGGCGGCTCCGCGTCGGCCGCGCTCGCCAGCGCCCGGGCGGCCGGGAGGAGCACGCCGTTGTCCGGGCCGACGAGCGCGTGGTCGCCGACGCGGACGACGAGCGCCGCCCGCTCGGTGCCGACGCCGGGGTCGACGACGACGCAGTGGACCGCCGGCGGGAAGTACGGCAGCGTCTGTGTGAGCCAGAACGCCGCCGCCCGCACGTCCTGTCGGGGGAGGTCGTGGGCGATGTCCTCGATTCGGGCGTCCGTTCGCCGGCAGATGACGCCTCTCATCGCCGCCGGATACGGCGAGCCGAAGTCCGAGGCGAGCGTTATCATTCGCCGATGTCGGCCTCGTCGAGGGACTCGTTCTCGGCGGTGTACCGCTCCAGCGAGTCCGACGCGGAGATGTGCTGGAGCCGCTTGACCCCGTTTATCTCCTCGATAGTCTGGACGACGGGGTCCGGGACCCGGTCGCGCCACAACCGGTCCGCGATTATCCGCTCGCGTATCTCGCTGCCCTCCAGCCGGTCGCGGTCGAACATCGGCGACTGGCGCACCTCGATGCCGCTCTCCTCGAATAGGCGCACGACGAGGGGGTTGTTCGAGTACGCCACGTCGAACTCCGGACACATGCTCTCGACGTGGCTCACCCAGACGGCGTTGCGGTTGATGTCCTCCAGCGGGACCACGTAGGTCGGCAGGTCGAACTCCGAGACGGCCTTCGTTATCATCATGATGCGCTCGCCCGCGGTGAAGGGGTCGTGTGTCGTGTGTGAGTCGTCGGCGCTCCCGATGCCCAACACCAGCTCGTCGACCTCCTCGGCGATGCGCTCGACCATCGCGTGGTGGCCGTCGTGGTAGGGCTGGAACCGGCCGATGTAGAACCCGCGCATACAGGATGTGTGCTCGGTGGTCTGATAAACCCGCCGACGGCTCGCCGCCCCGTCGAGTCGTACCGACAATCACGCCGCTGTCCGGTGGTTTGGGTGGTATCGAAATCGTTACTGGGGGGAGAAAGTATATCAGTGGACAGGCCTTCCAAACCGATGTTAACAACGTTTGTATGAGCGACAACACCGACACTGACGCGGCTCCCGACGCCGACCGGGAGGCGACCGACCCCGAGGAGGAAGAGACGCCCGCCGCCGGCCAGCACGTGGCCGACGACGAGGCGTCCGACTCCGAGGGCGAGGCGCCGCCCCCGGGCGACGGAGCAACGTCGGACACGACGCTCGGCAGCGATGTCGAGATTGAGGGTGGGTCCGAGTTCGAGGACGCCGAAGAGCAACTGCTGGGCGGCCTGGACATCGACTCGACCGAGGAAATCGAGGTGCCCGACCGCCTCGTCGACCAGGTCATCGGACAGGACCACGCACGGGACGTAATCAAGAAAGCGGCCAAACAGCGCCGCCACGTGATGATGATCGGCTCGCCCGGGACGGGCAAGTCGATGCTCGCGAAGGCGATGAGCCAGCTGCTGCCCCGCGAGGAACTGCAGGACGTGCTGGTCTATCACAACCCCGACGACGGCAACGAGCCGAAAGTTCGCACCGTCCCCGGCGGGAAGGGCGAACAGATCGTCGAGGCCCACAAGGAGGAGGCCCGCAAGCGCAACCAGATGCGGACCTTCCTGATGTGGATCATCATCGCCATCGTCATCGGCTACTCGCTGATTATCGCCCAGCAGATTCTGCTGGGGATTCTCGCCGCCGGTGTCATCTATCTCGCCTTCCGCTACAGCTCCAGAGGCAGCGACTCGATGATTCCGAACCTGCTGGTCAACAACGCCAGCCAGAAGACCGCCCCCTTCGAGGACGCCACGGGCGCCCACGCGGGTGCACTGCTCGGTGACGTCCGCCACGACCCCTTCCAGTCCGGCGGGATGGAGACGCCCTCTCATGACCGCGTCGAGCCCGGCGCCATCCACAAGGCCAACAAGGGCGTGCTGTTCGTCGACGAGATCAACACGCTCGACATCCGCTCCCAGCAGAAGCTGATGACGGCCATCCAGGAGGGCGAGTTCGGCATCACGGGTCAGTCCGAGCGCTCCTCGGGCGCGATGGTCCAGACGGAGCCGGTCCCGACGGACTTCATCATGATCGCGGCGGGGAACCTCGACGCGATGGAGAACATGCACCCGGCCCTGCGTTCGCGTATCAAGGGGTACGGCTACGAGGTGTACATGGACGACACCATCGAGGACAGCGCCGAGATGCGCCGGAAGTACACCCGATTCGTCGCCCAGGAGGTCGAGAACGACGGCCGCCTGCCCCACTTCACCGAGGAGGCAGTCGAGGAGCTCATCCTCGAAGCCCGCCGCCGTGCGGGCCGGAAGGGCCACCTCACGCTGAAGTTCCGCGACCTCGGCGGCCTGGTTCGGGTCGCGGGCGACATCGCCCGCGCCGAGGACAAGGACCGCACCACCCGCGACGACGTGTTGCAGGCCAAGCGCCGCTCCCGGTCCATCGAGCAACAGCTCGCGGACAACTACATCGAACGCCGCAAGGACTACGAGCTCACCGTCAACGACGGCGACGTGGTCGGCCGCGTCAACGGGCTGGCCGTCATGGGCGAGGACAGCGGTATCGTCCTCCCGGTGATGGCCGAGGTCACGCCCTCCCAGGGCCCGGGCCAGGTCATCGCCACCGGCCAGCTCAAGGAGATGGCCGAAGAGGCCGTCCAGAACGTCTCGGCCATCATCAAGAAGTTCAGCGACGAGGACATCTCCGAGAAGGACGTCCACATCCAGTTCGTCCAGGCCGGCGAGGGCGGCGTCGACGGCGACTCCGCCTCGATTACGGTCGCGACGGCCGTCATCAGCGCCCTGGAGAACGTCCCCATTGAACAGCACATCGCCATGACCGGCTCGCTGTCGGTCCGCGGCGACGTGCTCCCGGTCGGCGGCGTCACCCACAAGATAGAGGCCGCCGCCAAAGCGGGGCTGGACACGGTCATCATCCCCGAGGCCAACACGCAGGACGTGATGATCGAAGAGGAGTACGAGGAACAGATTGAGATCGTCCCGGTCTCACACATCTCCGAAGTGCTCGAGGTCGCACTCGCCGGCGAGCCCGAGAAGGACTCGCTGGTCGACCGCCTCAAGTCCATCACGGGCAAGGCCCTCGAACACGAGGTCGGGCGACAGGGCAGCGGCAGTCCCAGCCCGCAATAGATGCCCCAGTGGGCCGCGTTCGTCGGCCTCCTGGGTTTCCTACTGACCGTTTTACTCGGCCTTTCGAAGCTCTCCCAGCGCTCGCTCTCCGGCGACCGCGCCGCCGTGACCGCCGGTACGGCCAGTCCCGAGCGGCTCCGGGCGGCGGGTCCGGCCGACGACACCTACCCGCGGTTCGAGACACAACGGACCGCCAGGCGGCGCCGACACGTCGAGGACCGCGCCGGTCACCGGCTCTCGGCGGGCACCCTGCTTGCCAACGTCGCGCTCACACAGGGGCTGTTCGGGCTGCTCCTCGTCGGCGGCGCCGTCCTCTTCGAGATACCGGCGGCCGCGTTCGGTGTCACGGCCGACGCGCTCTCGACGGGATTGCCGGCCGTCGGTATCGGCGTGGCAGCCGGGGTCGGATTCTGGGTCGGCAACGAGTTCGCGGCGGCGGTCGCCGACGGCTTCGGTATCGGGGTCGACGAGTCGCTGCGCGAACTGCTCGCGCCCGACTCGGCCGGCGGGTGGGTCGTCCTCCTCGCGGTCGTCCTGCCGGTGATCGCCGTCGTCGAGGAGCTGCTCTTCCGGGCCGCCGCCATCGGCGTCACGGTCGCCGGCCTGGGCGCCCCCGCCTGGGGGATGGTCGCCGTCTCCTCGGTGGCGTTCGCGCTGGGCCACGGTGCACAGGGCCGGGTGGGAATCGTCGTCACCGGCGTTCTCGGGGCGGCCCTCGGGGCGGTCTTCGTCCTCACGAACAGCCTGCTGGCCGTCGTCGTCGCTCACTACCTCGTCAACGCGCTGGAACTGACGGTCCACGAGGGGCTGGGCGTCGCCCGGCCCAGCGTCTAGAGCCCTTCGACCGACCGGAGCTTCTGCTCCACCTCGGGGGGCGCGCCGCTGGGGCCGTCACGCACGCGGTGGTCGGGAATCAACAGCGGGACGGGGTTCGCGGCCAGGGCCTCGCGGACCTGTTTCCGGTCCTCCTGTTCGTCCGAGCCCAGCCCCTGTGTCATCATCACGACCTGCTCGACCGACCCCTCTTCACCGTAGGGAATCTGGTCGACGGCTTCGAGCACGTTCCGCTGGTCGGTCGGGACCGTCAGCCCGACGGTCACGTCCTCGAAGTTGTCCTCGGCCCCGCCGAGATACGCCTCGATGCGGTCGAAAAGTGAGTGGTCGTCCGAGCTATCGGCGTCCGGCTGGGTCGGAAACGAGACGGAGATGATTCGGTCACCCGCTTCGCCGAACTGGACGAACCGGTCGAGATACGTCGACTCCCGGGCGTAGATACCGGCGTCTCCCGTTGGCGTCACCATGGCTGGGAATCGGCCCGGCGCGCCTTGAATATACGGACTGCTGTACGGTCTCCCCGCCCCGGAGCGGGCGCACCGAACTACCGCCGTCCGTCTCGCGGCTACGGTGCGTTCCCCTCGGACGGCGCCGTCCGGCGCGAGCGGCTGTATCGGACCCCGGCGACCGCTCCCGCGAGGGCGAACGCCGCTGTCAGCCCGAGGACCAGCGGCGTCCCGTGGCCCAGCAACACCAGCCCGACCCCGAACAGCCCGAGGACGGCGCTCTGGAGGACGTAGTACCACGCCGCCACGTCGGCGACGACCTCGCTGGCCCCGACCGCCGCGACGGCCGCCGCGGTACAGAGGAAGGCGACCACCGGAAGGGGCTGGCCGTCGGCCACCGCCCAGCCGGTCAGCCCGGCGAGTCCCAGCGTGCCGGCCAGCATCGCCGTCCGTGGCGATAGATAGGGGGCCATTGTCCCTCCCGTCTCGCTCCGCGCGCAAAAAGCCCCGCTCCGGCCCGACGGACGGCAACGCTTATGTACACTTCTGTACGTTAGTGTTCAGTAATGGGAACCAACGGACGGATGGCACCGGAAGTGCAGTCGATACTCGCGGCGGCCCGCGAGCGCGGGGGTGGCGGCGAGCGCGTCGCGGTCGAGGCGCGCTCCCTGCCCGCCGCCTTCGAGCGGGCGGAGGCCGACGGGCGCGTACCGGTCATCGCGGAGGTCAAGCCGACGAGCCCGACCGCCGACGGCGAGCGCACCGACGACCCGGTCGAACTCGCGGAGGCGATGGTCGACGGCGGCGCGGCGGCGCTGTCGGTGCTGACCGAACCCGACCACTTCGGCGGCTCCGCCGAGACGCTCGAAGCGGTCCGCGAGGCCGTCGACGTGCCCGTCCTCCGGAAGGACTTCGTGCTCCACGAGGCCCAACTCGACGTGGTAGAGGCCGACGTGATTCTCCTCATCGTCCGGTTTCTGGACGAGGACGGCACCGACGACCTGGCCGACCTGCTTTCGGCGGCCCGCGACCGGGGGTTTCAGGTGCTCGTCGAGGCCCACACCGCCGACGAGGTCGAGCGCGCGGTCGCGGCCGGGGCGGACATCGTCGGCGTCAACAACCGCGACCTGGCGAAACTCGAAGTCGACCTCGGGACCTTCCCCGACGCGGCGACGGCGGCACCGGAAGCCGTCACGCTCATTGCGGAAAGCGGCATAGGCTCACCGGACGATGTCCGCCGGATGCGCGCGGCCGGCGCCGACGCGCTGCTGGTCGGCTCGGCCATCATGGACCACGGCGGCGCTTCGGACGTGACCGAGAACACCCGGCGGCTGACCACAGCGACGGACACAGACACATGAGTACAGACGACGCACACGACCCCAAGTTCGGCGAGTACGGCGGACAGTACGTCCCCGAGGCGCTGATGCCGGCCATCGAGGAGCTGGCCGACGCCTACGAGCGGTACGTACTGGACAACGAGGACGGCTTCATGGACGAGTTCCGCTCCAGACTGGCGGACTTCGGCGGCCGGCCGACCCCGCTGCAGTATGCGGACCAGCTCTCGGAGCGGTACGACACCGACGTCTACCTGAAACGCGAGGACCTCCTGCACGGGGGCGCCCACAAGCTCAACAACGCGCTCGGGCAGGTCTTACTTGCCAAGTACATGGGCAAGGAGCGCATCATCGCCGAGACCGGCGCCGGCCAGCACGGCACCGCGACGGCGATGGCCGCCGCCCACCTGGACATGCCCTGCGAGATATACATGGGCGAGACCGACATCGCCCGCCAGCGGCCCAACGTCTTCCGGATGCGGATAAACGGCTCCGAGGTTGTCCCCGTCACCGTCGGCCGCGGCACGCTCAAGGAGGCCATCTCGGAGACGATGCGGGAGTGGGCCACCACCGTCGAGAACACCCACTACGTCATCGGCTCCGTCGTGGGGCCCCACCCGTTCCCGAAGATGGTCCGTGACTTCCAGGCCGTCATCTCGGAGGAGGCCCGCGAACAGGCCGTCGAGAAGACCGGCGGGCTCCCGACTGACGTGGTGGCCTGTGCCGGCGGCGGCTCGAACACCATGGGCGCTTTCGCCGAATTCATCCCCGACGAGGACGTGGCGCTGCACGCCGTCGAGGCCGGGGGCTCCTCGCTGCAGGTCGACGAGGAGGAGGGCGTCGCCCCCAACTCCGCCACCCTCTCGACCGGCGACGAGGGCGTCTTGCACGGCGCGCGCACCAAACTGCTGCAGGACTCCGACGGCCAGATAATGGAGTCTCACTCGGTCTCCGCGGGGCTGGACTACGCCGGCGTCGGGCCGGAGCTGGCCCATCTGGTCGACGAGGGCCGGGTTCGGCCGGTCAACGTCGACGACGACCTCGCGCTGGAGGCGTTCCACCGCCTCTCCCAGGACGAGGGTATCATCCCGGCGCTGGAGACGGCCCACGCGTTCGGCTATCTGGAGAAGTACCACGACGACCTCGGCGACACCGTCGTCGTCAACGTCTCCGGTCGCGGCGACAAGGACTTAGAGACCGTCATCGAGGAGACGAGCAAGCGCGACCTCGATATCGCACCGGACATGTCCGTCCTCCAGCGGATGGGCGGGGGTGGGCTCTGATGGGGCTCGAAGCGGCCTTCGCGGACGAGCCCGCCTTCGTTCCGTATCTCGCCGCGGGCGACCCGAACTACGAGGACTCTATCGCGTACGTGGAAGCGCTCGCGGCGGGCGGGGCCGACGCCATCGAGCTCGGCCTGCCCTTCTCCGAGCCCATCGCCGAGGGGACGACCATCCAGAACGCCATCGTCCGCTCGCTGGAGGCCGGCATGACCCCCGAGCGGTTCTTCGAGTTCGTCGAAGACCTCGACGTGGACGTGCCGCTGGTCTGTATGACGTACTACAATCTCATCTACCAGTACGGCGACGAGGAAGGGCCGCGGCCCTTCGTCGAGAAAGCGGCCGAGGTAGGCCTCGGGGGCTTCGTCGTCCCCGACCTGCCGGCCGAGGAAGCCGGCCCGCTCCGGGACGCCTGCGACGAGTTCGGTCTCGACCTGGTCTTCATCGTCGCGCCCACCACGACGCCGGAGCGGCTCGAACGGATGCGCGAACAGGTGTCGGGCTACGTCTACGTCCAGGCCCGCCTGGGCGTCACTGGCGCCCGTGACGACGTGGACGACGCCACCGAGGAGTCGCTGGCCCGCATCGCCGACTGGGACGTGCCCAAGGCCGTCGGCTTCGGCATCAAGACCGGCGACCACGCCGAACGCATCGTCGCCGCGGGCGCTGACGGGGTCATCGTCGGCTCCGCCCTGGTCGACATCGTCGCCGAGGGAACGGAGAACGGCGACCCGACCGACGAAGTGGCCGACCGACTCGAAGCGCTGGCCCGAGAGCTCAAGGAAGGGGCCCTCCGGGGCGCACAGGAACGGCCGCAACCGGAACGCACATAATCGTTCTTGCCACAGATTCCCATAACATGAACGCAGGGACACGCGCTCGACTCGACCGCATCGGGACAGACAGCCGATACGTCGTCGTTCCGATGGACCACGGACTCACGCTCGGGGCCACACAGGGGCTGAAAGACCTCGAATCGACCGTCGACGCCATCACGCGCGGGGGCGCCGACGCGGTACTCACCCAGCGCGGCGTCGCCGACCGCGTCCATCCGAACCTGAACGGCGCGGGCTACATCGCCCACCTCAACGGCTCGACGACCATCGGCCCCGACGAGAACGACAAGCGCATGACCGGCTCCGTCGAGGACGCCATCCGCGCCGGCGCCGACGCCGTCTCTATGCATATCAACGTCGGGAGCGTCCACGAACGCGAGCAGATAGAGCAACTCGCCGAGCTGACCAGCGACGCCGAGCGCTACGGTCTGCCGGTGCTGGCGATGGCCTACGCCCGCGGCCCTGACATCGACTCCGCGGCCGACGACTACAACCAGGCCGTGGGCCACGCGGTCAGGCTCGCCGAGGAACTGGGCGCCGACGTGGTGAAGACGGGGTACACCGGCGACGCCGAGAGCTTCCAGCACGTCGTCGAGTCCACCTCGCTGCCGGTGCTCATCGCCGGCGGCTCGAAGGGCACCGACGAGGAGACCCTCTCGATGGTCCGCGGGGCGATGGACGCCGGGGCCTCCGGTATCTCGATGGGCCGGTCCATCTTCCAGCACGACGAGCCCGGGAAGATCGCGCGAGCGGTGGCGAGCGTCGTCCACGACGACAGCGAGGCCGAGGCCGCGCTGCGCGAGGCCGGGCTGGCCGTCGAGGCATAGAACGACTCGGGAGACCGCCGTCGCGTCGCTTGCTTTTCGCGTTCTCGTGGCCCGTCGACGCTCATAACTCGGGACTGCCAGTCGTACACTGCGGCTGGGATAGGTTGACGGCCGGACATCGTCGGGACATCGACCGGCCACCACGCCGGTGTCCGGTACCGGAAAGAGCGCCGTCGGCCGCTACTGGGGTTCCGCCACGTTCAAGCCCCACCGTCGCAATCGTGGGCGTATGACACGAACCGTCTGGCTCAAGGCCGACAGCGACGTCGGCGACTGGGAGACACGCAGGCGACGCATCACCGCCGGTCTGGAGGCCGGCGTCGACTGGGTCCTGGTCGACGAAGCGGACGTCGAGAAGGTCCGGGAACTCGGCGAGGTCAACATCGCGGCCTTCTCGAACGGCGACGTCCACGTCATGGAGGCCGAGGACGACGGCTCGGAGGCCGACGCCACCATCGTCGGCAAGGACGGCGAGGGCGACGGCACCGTCGACCTCCCGAGCGACCTCTCGGGGTCGGCGGACCTCTCGGCGCTCCGGCGCGACGGGGCGGCGCCCGACGGCGGCTACGTCCGCATCTTCGACGAGGACTACGAGGCCTTCGCCGAGGCTGTCGCCGACGAAGCGGACTACACCATCGTCATCGGCGACGACTGGCAGATAATCCCCCTGGAGAACCTCATCGCCCGGGTCGGCGAGGAGACCGAACTCATCACGGGCGTCCAGACCGCCGAGGACGCCCGCACCGCCTACGAGACCCTGGAGCTCGGGGCCGACGGCGTCCTGCTCGACACCGACGACGTCGACGAGATTCGCAAGACGGTCGAGGTCCGGGACGAGGCAGGCCGCGAGCAGGTCGAACTGGAGTACGCCACCGTCACGGCGGTCGAGCAGACCGGGTCGGCCGACCGGGTCTGTATCGACACGGGCAACCTGATGGAGCACGACGAGGGGATGCTCGTCGGCTCGATGGCCCGCGGGCTCTTCTTCGTCCACGCCGAGACGGCCGAATCGCCCTACGTCGCCTCGCGCCCGTTCCGGGTCAACGCCGGGGCGGTCCACGCCTACGTCCGCACGCCCGACGGCGGGACGAAGTACCTCTCGGAGCTACAGTCCGGCGACGAGGTCCAGATAGTCGACGAGACGGGCCACACCCGCGAGGCCATCGTCGGCCGCGCGAAGATAGAGAAGCGCCCGATGTTCAGGGTCCAGGCCGAGACCGACGAGGGCGACCGCATCGAGACGCTGCTGCAGAACGCCGAGACTATCAAAGTCCACACCCGGGACGGCCGCAAAGCGGTCACCGACCTGGAGGCCGGCGACGAGATTCTGGTCCACTACGAGGACACGGCGACGCACTTCGGCGAGCAGATAGAGGAGAGCATCATCGAGAAGTAACCGGCCGGGCCGCCGGGGTTCACTCCTCGGGTTCGGCGGGCCGGTCCAGCCGCGTCGTACACCAGTGACAGAAGTCGAGGTCGTCTTCCAGTTCCTTCCCGCAGTGGGGGCATTTCGTCCCCTCGACGACTTCGGTCTCGACGTTGCCCCGCGTGGCCATGTAGAAGGCGTCGGCCATCGAGAAGGCCGTGATGACGAACAGCACCAGTGTCGCCTCCGTCGGTACGTTCTGGCTGACCGCCACGAGGGCATCGAGGGACAGCCCGTCGCTCAGCGGCGCCATCACGGCATCGTCGATGAGCAGCGTCGTCGTGCTGAACACGAGCCCGAACCACAGGACCGCTCGCAGCCACTCCCGGAGATAGACGTGTCCCAGGCCGGGATAGATAAACGCGAGGACGGCGGCGAGCCACGGCCGCTTGCGTCCGGTATCGGTCATACTCCCCGAATCTAGCGGGGACACCCCTATATCTTCCGAACCCGCGACATCGTCCGGTCACACCGGCGAGGGTGCGCTCTCCAGCTGTTCGACCAGCGACCGCAGCGTCGCCAGGTCGTACTGGCCCGGCGCGGTCGCCGCCTCGGGGTCGACCGGCGCGTAGCCGATACGCGAGCCGTACAGCGGAGCGACGGCACGGGAGTGACGGCCCGCCTCGCCCATGCACATCGTCGCGACGGTCTCGCCGGCCGCGGAGAGTTCTCGCGTCGCGCCCAGCATCGCCAGCACGTCGTCGGGCGACTGCGCCGTCGAGGCCATCTTCCCCACGTCGCCGTACTCGCAGGCCCGTTCGAGCCGGTCGACGATGGCCTCGCGCTCGGGCGTCGCTTCGAAGTCGTGGGTCGAGACGACGACTGACGCCCCGTGGTCGCGGGCGTGGTCGGCGATCCGACCGGCGTCGTGGTCGCCCTCGCCCGAAAGCACGGCGAGTTCGAGGTCGACGGCAGTGACGGCGTCGAACTCGACGGCGCGCTCCAGCGCGTCGAGCCGCGCGGCGGTGTCGTCGGCCTCGCCGCCCTCCCAGGCGACGCGGTTGGTCACCAGCACCGGCAGCTCCCCGTCGTAGGCGTCGAGTTGGGCGAGCGGGTCGGCGGCGAGGTCCATCCGTAGCTCGATACCGTCGGCGTCGGCCCGCGCGTGGGGCTCCATCGCGAGGTCGGCACCGGCCGCGAGCAGCCGGAACGAACTGAAATCCATATCCGGGCTTGGCGGATGCGGGCCAAAGTCCCGTCGGTGTCTCCGCGCCGACCGTCCGTGTACGTACCACTGCGTCGCGGTCTGTGGTCAGTTCGCCGTCCCTATCGCTACCGTAAGGTCGACTGGACTCGACAACGGTCTGTCGGGTTTATTTATGCTGGTTTGGCACCCTCTCTCATGAGCCATAACTACTGGTTCCGAGACCGGAGCGGAGCACCGTCACACTGGACGAGTCGACAGTGGCGGGCGGCCCCATGACACGGGCGCTGACGCTCGTCCTCGTCGCCCTGCTTCTCGGCAGCGTCGTCTCGGTGTCGGCCGCCCAGCTCGGCACCGGCCCCCAGCAGGTCGACGAGGGCGCCCAGAGTGGCGACGCCGTCGACTACGAGGCACTGAGCGAGCGGCTCGATGCGCTGGCATCGGTCAACGCGACGAGTAACGGCCAGCCATCGAACCTCTCCGAGGACGAGCGTGCCGCCGCGACCCGCGGCGCAGAGGCCGGTATCAACCTCACCCAGCAACAGGGCGTGAACGTCACGCAGGAACAGCGCCAGGCGGCCATCGACGCGGCCCGGTCGGCGGCGAGCCGGCAGCAGAACGCCTCCGGCGAGGAGATAGCGGCCGCCGCGACGGGCGCGACCCACGGCGCGTTGCTCCAGAGCCAGTCGGTGAACGTCACGCAGCTCCAGGCCGGCATCTACGCGAGCACCGCCGGAGCGCTGTCGCAGTCACAGACCGCTGAGACGGCGCAGCTACAGTCCGCGGCGTACGGCGCGGCCCACGGGTCGGTCGCCCAGCACCAGCGGGTGAACGTCACACAGCTCCAGTACGCCGCCGTCGGGTCGGCCGCCGGCGCCGCTGGCGGCGCGGCCCAGCAGGTGACGGTGTCCCAGATACGGGAGGCCGCACAGGGGGCCGCCTACGGCTCGCTAACTGGGAACCAGTCCGTGTCGGTCACGCAGATTCAGGCAGCGGCGTTCGGCGCGGCCGGCGGCGGCGCCGAGGGGGGCGACGACCAGGACCCGAAGAAGGTCCAGGAGGCGTCGATGGGCGCCGCCTCGGGGGCGGTCGTTCAGAGCCAGTCGGTGTCGGTCACGCAGATTCAGGCCGCCACTCGCGGCGCCTGTCGCGGCGCGCTGACGGCCGGACAGGAGGCGTCGGTCACGCAGATTCAGGCCGCCGCCGCGGGGGCGAGCCAGGGGACCGTCGTCCAGATTCAGCAGGTGACCATCATCCAGATACAGACCGCGGCACAGAGCGCCGCGAGCGGGGCCATATCGCAGTTCCAGCGCGCGACCGTCACGCAGATACAGTCGGCCGCGAAAGGCGCCGGTGAGGGCGCCCTCTCGCTGACCCAGCGACAGACGGTCACGGTCGAGCAGATACAGGTCCGGACCGCCGGCGCCGCTGCCGACGCCGCCGGAACGGCCGCGGAGATAAACATCTTCAACGAACAGACAATCGAGGTGTACGCCAGCGGCGGCGTCGAGTCCGACCGGGCTCCCGACGGCGGTACCGATACTGACGAGGACAGCCTCCGGAGCCTCTTCGCGTCGGCCGGCGACGGGGGCGTCTTCCTCGCGAACCCCAACGACGAGGCCGTGACCGTGACGCTGACGGGCGAGGACAACCCGCAGACGGTGACGCTCGCCGCGGGCGAGTCCACGACGGTGGACCTCGACGCCGGCACGTACACGCTGACCGCCGAGACCAGCGACGGTCGCACGGTCCAGATTGCCGGCCGGGACGAACTCACGCTGTCGGTCGGCTCCGCGCTCCAGAGCCTGAGCGCGTCCGTCGAGAACCAAACGGTGACCGTCGGCAATCCGAACGACGACCGCGTGCGAGTCACTGTCAGCGCCGACGGCGAGGCCGTAACCGAGTTCGAGGTCCCGCGCAACTTCGAAGCGAGCCAGCGGCTCGACCCCGGCACGTACACGCTGACCGCCGAGACCACGAGCGGAGAGGGCGTCCCCATCGACGGCTCGGACGAGGCCACCGTCAGTATCGAGGGCGACCAGCCGGAGGAGCCGGAGGAGCCGGTGAACCTCTCGGTCGCCGTCGACGGCCGGAACGTCTCCATCGAGAACCCCAGCGACACGTCGGTCAACGTGACCGCGGCGCCCGAGACCGGAGAGAACGTGAGCGTCGACGCAGCGGCCGGGGAGACCACGACGGCGACGCTCGCCCCGGGCAACTACACGCTGACGGGTGAGGCCGGGGACCGGACCGTCCTGCTGAACGGCTCCGAACAGCTCGCCGTCAGTGTCGAGGACGGGGGGCCCGCCGAGCCGGTGAATCTATCCGTCGCGGTCGACGGCCAGAACGTCTCCATCGAGAACCCCAGCGACACGTCGGTGAACGTGACCGCGGCGGCCGAGGGCGGTGACGACCGGACCGTCGACGTGGCCGCCAACGAGACAGTCACTGAGACGTTCGCGCCGGGCAACTACACCCTGACCGGCGCCGCCGAGAACCGGCCGGTCGACCTCAACGGCCAGCCGGAACTGTCCATCACCGTCGCATCCGACCAGCCCGACGAGCCGGTGAATCTCTCGGTCGCCGTCGACGGGCAGAACGTCTCTATCGAGAACCCCAGCAACGCATCGGTGAACGTGACCGCGGTACCCGAGACCGGCGAGAACGCGAGCATTGACGCCGCGGCCGGGATGACGACGACGGCGACGCTCGCCCCGGGCAACTACACGCTGACGGGTGAGGCCGGGAACCGGACCGTCCTGCTGAACGGCTCCGAACAGCTCGCCGTCAGTGTCGAGGCCGAGGGGCCCGCCGCGCCGGTGAATCTCTCGGTCGCCGTCGACGGGCAGAACGTCTCTATCGAGAACCCCAGCAACGCGTCGGTGAACGTGACCGCCGCGCCCGAGGAGGGCGCAAACCGGACTGTGGCCGTGCCGCCGGCGGACACGGTCACCGAGACGTTCGAGCCGGGTAACTACACACTGACTGGAGCGGCCGGGGACGGCCGCCCGGTGTCACTGAACGGCTCGGACGCGTTCAATATCAGCGTCAGCGCCGAGCCGCTCCAGCCGGCGAACCTGACCGTCGAGGTCGACGGACAGAACGTCTCGGTGGACAACCCGAGCGAGACCAACGTGACCGTCACGGCCGCACCCGAAACGGGTGCGAACGTGACGCTGAACGCACCGGCTGAAGGAACGACCACCGAGGCATTCGAGCCGGGTAACTACACGCTGACTGGGACGGCTGAGGACGGCCGCCCGGTGTCGCTGAACGGCTCGGACGCGTTCAATATCAGTATCAGCGAGGAACCGCTCCCGCCGGCGAATCTGACCGTCGAAGTCGACGGGCAGAACGTCTCTATCGAGAACCCGAGCGAGACCAACGTCACTGTCACGGCCGCACCCGAGACGGGCGCGAACGTGACGCTGAGCGCACCGGCCGGTGAGACGACTACTGGAGCGTTCGAGCCGGGCAACTACACGCTGACCGGAGCGGCCGAGGACGGACGTGCGGTGTCGCTGAACGACTCGGACACGCTCGATATCAGCATCAGCGAACCGTCGCTCCCGCCGGCGAACCTGACCGTCGAGGTCGACGGGCAGAACGTCTCCATCGAGAACCCCAGCGAAACCGACGTGGTCGTCACGGCCGCGCCCGAGGTGGGTGCGAACGTGACGCTGAGCGCACCGGCCGACGAGACGGTCACGGCGCCGCTGGAGCCGGGTACCTACACCTTGACCGGCACGGCGGAGGATGGCCGCTCGGTGTCGCTGAACGGTTCGGAACAGCTCGCTATCACCGTGGAGTCGCCGCCGGCGACCGACGAACCGACGCCGACGGAGACCGAGACGCCGGAGTCGACGCCTGAACCCACGGCGGAACAGACCCCTGAACCGACGGCCGAACCGACTCCGGAGTCTACCCCGGAGCCGACTGACACGCCCGAACCGACGGCAGAACCGACCCCTGAGCCGACCGACACGCCCGAACCGACTCCGGAGTCTACCCCGGAGCCGACCGATACGCCCGAACCGACGGCAGAACCAACGCCCGAACCGACTCCGGAATCCACCCCTGAGCCGACCGACACGCCCGAATCGACGCCCGAGCCGACTGACGACGAGTCGCCCCTGGGGGCTCTCTCGGGACTCCTCCCGTAATCACTCGACGGGCGTGTGGGTGACGCGGTACCCTTCGTCGGTGCGTGCCACCGCGTCGACGGCGTGGAAGCGGATGCGCCGTTCCTGTTTCGTGTTGACGGCGAAGTCGTAATACTCGGCCTCGTAGCCCGGCTCCTTGCCGTCGGCGCGGCGCTTGGCCACCCACTCCCGGTGGGCGTCCAGACGCTCTTGGGCGATTCGTTGGGAGCGCTCGCCGACGCGGTCGACGCGGTCGTCGAGGGCCGCCAACAGGTCGGCGTCGCGCTCGATACCGACGGAGTCGCGGCCGGCCACCATCGCCGCCAGCGTCGTCGTGCCCGTCCCGAGGAACGGGTCCAGGACGGTGTCGCCCCGGACCGAGAACATCGAGACGAGGCGGTGGGGAATCGCCAGCGGGAACGCGCCGGAGCGGTCCCGCAGCCCGTCGTCGATGTCCTGGGTCTCGCCGGGGAGGTCCCAGAGGTCCGAGAACCACTCGTTGCGCTCCTCCCAGAAGTACGCGCTCTCGTAGCGGCGGTCGGCCCCCGGCTCCAGCGTGCGGCGCTCGCCGTTGCGGAAGACGAGGATGTGTTCGTGTTCCAGCGTCGGATAGGCGTTGGGCGGGACCATCCCAGAGCCCATGAACTTCGCGCCGCTGTTCGTCGGCTTGCGCCAGAGGATGTCGGGCAGCGCCCGCAGACCATGGTCTGTCAGCCGGGTCGTTATCTCGGCGTGGTTGGGGTACTGACGGAAACCGTCGGAGAGCGAGCGGGTGGCGTCGCCGACGTTGATGCAGGCGATGCCGCCGGGGGCGAGCACGCGCGCCAGTTCGGCCCAGACGGTATCGAGCACGTCGTGCATCAGCGAGAAGGCGCGGTCGCCGTCGCCGGCCCCGAGCGCGTCGGCGATGTCGGGCTCCAGGGCCCCGAAGATGTCGTCCCACATCTCTATCATCGGATACGGCGGGGACGTGACGACCAGTTCGACGCTGTCGTCGTCGAGCGGCAGGTCGCGGGCGTCGCCGGTTATGGCCCGGTGGCGCGTCTCCATACGGGTCGATGCGGGGGCCCCGACTTGGGCTTACCGTTCGTCGATAAGCGTCTTTATCTCGTTTATCTTCGCGGTCTGTTGCTCGTTGGCCGCGGCTATCTCCTCAATCTCCTCGGCGACCTCCTCGGCGTTCTCGGCGGTCATGTCGACCATGCTCGCGACCTCCTCGGTGGAGGCGGCCTGTTCGTCGGTGGCGGAGGCGACCTCCTCGGCGCCGCGGGCGGCCTCCTTGACGGAGTCGTCGATGTCGCGCAGGATTTCGACGGTCTCCGTGACCTGTTCGATACCGGACTCGACCTGTTCGTTGGCCTCGTCGATGCTCTCGACTGTGTCCTCGGTGTCCGCCTTGATGTTCGAGACGAGCTGTTCGATTTCGGTGGCGTTCTGCTGGGACTCCTCGGCGAGGGACTTGACCTCGTCGGCGACGACGGCAAAGCCCTCGCCGGCCTCGCCGGCGCGGGCGGCCTCGATGGAGGCGTTCAGCGCCAGCATGTTCGTCTGGTCGGCGATGTCGTTGATGACATCGACTATCTCGTCTATCTCGTCGATGCGTCCACGGAGCTGTTTGACGTCCTCCGAGACCATCTCGTTGGCCTCGTCGACGGCCTCCATGGCGTCGATGGCGTCGTCCGCGACGTCGCGGCCCTCGTCCGCCAGCTCCCTGGCGCGCTCGCTGACCTGCTGGACCTGGTTCGCGCTGGAGGCGACCTCCTCGACGGTCGCCGAGAGGTTCGAGACTTCCCCCGCGACCTCCCGCATGTTGTCGGACTGCTGGTTGGCGAGGTCGCTTATCTCCTGTGAACTCCCAGAGACGTTCTCGGACGTGCGCAACAGTTCGTCGATGGCACTCCCGAGCTCCTGTTCCGTCTCGTCGGCCATCCCCTGACCACCACTACCGAAGTCCGTAGCCATGTACTGAACGCGTCTGGCCAGCGAATTAAACGTACCTCCGCGGTTATCAGCCCTGATTCTCCGCGGGCGAAAAAGTGCCGGTCAGCCCGTACTGCCGGTGGTACCAAACTGACGGAACCGCCCCCGGCGGCGGATATATCTCCGAACGGACAGCCGGCGATGTCAGGCGACGGGGAGGTCCTGCTCGGCTTCCAGCAGCTCGTGGTAGCGGTTGCGAATCGTGACCTCGGAGATGTCGGCGACCTCGCTGACGGCGGCCTGCGTGGTCTTCTCGTTGGTGAGCAGGGCAGCGGCGTACACCGCGGCGGCGGCCAGTCCGACCGGCGATTTCCCGGAGTGGACGCCCTGCTCCTTGGCGTTCTGGAGGAGCTGGCGGGCGCGGTGTTCGGCTTCGTCGGAGAGCTCAAGCGAGGAGGCAAAGCGGGGGACGTAGCTCTCGGGGTCGGCCGGCTTCACTTCGAGACCCAGCTCGCGGACGACGTAGCGGTAGGTGCGAGCGATTTCGCTTTTCTCGACGCGGGACACTTCAGTGATCTCGTCGAGGCTCCGCGGGACGCCGGCCTGTCGAGCGGCGGCGTAGACCGAGGCCGTCGAGACGCCCTCGATGGAGCGGCCCGGCAGGAGGTCCTCGTCGAGGGCCCGCCGGTAGATGACGCTCGCGGTCTCGCGGACGTTCTCGGGGAGACCCAGGGCCGACGCCATTCGGTCTATCTCGCCCAGCGCCTGCTTGAGATTGCGTTCCTTGGAGTCACGGGTGCGGAAGCGCTCGTTCCACTTGCGCAGGCGCTGCATCTTCTGGCGCTGCTTGCCCGACAGGGAGTTGCCGTAGGCGTCCTTGTCGCGCCAGTCGATGTTGGTCGACAGCCCCTTGTCGTGCATCATGTTCGTCGTCGGGGCGCCGACGCGGGACTTCTGGTCCTTCTCGCTGGAGTCGAAGGCGCGCCACTCGGGGCCGCGGTCTATCTCGTCCGACTCGACGACCAGTCCGCAGTCCTCACACACCGTCTCGCCGTGTTCGTCGTCGATGACGAGCGAGCCGCTACACTCCGGGCAGGCCGTCGATTCCGACTCGGTCGATTCCGCTTCTGTCTCCTCTGTGTGCTGTCGCGTTCGTGTTTCGTTCATTGGTTGCGATGGCGGGGGCTCACCGGGCACAGACACTGCTGAGGAACCCGGAGGCAATCGGTAAAACTGAATCCGTTCGAAAGACATTTAAAAATTGTGGTATCGGGTGGTTGCCGACAGTCTCACGCCACCTACGACCGGTTTCCATACGGTAGCGGACGCCATTCAAATAACAACCATCATGAATCATCCGGTAGTTACCCCGGCCATGGACATCGCTATCGGGAGCGAGAACCCGGTGAAAGTGAGCGCGGTCGAGCGTGTCTGTCCCGACGCCGAAACGACTGCCCTCGCGGTCGATTCCGGCGTCCCGGAACAGCCCTGGGGCCGCGAGGAGACGGTCCGGGGCGCCGACAACCGCGCGGCCGCCGCCCGGTCGGCGACTGGCGCCGACTACGGCGTCGGTATCGAGGGCGGCGTCGCCGAGCGCGACTCGCCGCCGGGGCTGTGGCTCATCATGTGGGCCGCCGTCACCGACGGCACGACGACCCACTTCGGCGCCGG